>CAZBPE010000075.1:2809-6020 GCA_964493685.1 uncultured Methanosarcinales archaeon | reverse complement strand
TGTGCTAATTATGAAACTGCCCACGAAAAAGACCTAATTATGCAACACCGCAGGGAAAAGCCAAGGAAGCTATTAAAAATCTTTTTTTAATGGTTTTACTGTTTCTTTAATAACGCTTATAAAGTCATTCAGCTACTTGCCAAGGTATGAACACCTCCGTGGCAGCTGCTTGCGTTTTTGCGGCTGCCGCGACATTTTTCAAGTGATTCTCAAATGTGCGGCATTATTGCGTATAAAGGCAAGAAGGAACCTGCTTTTTTGGTTATGGAAGGGCTAAAAAAAGTAGAGTATCGCGGTTATGACTCTTGGGGCATAGCCGTGATTTTTGAAGATAAGATATTAGTCCAAAAAAAAGTTGGCAAGATAAGTGATGAAGCAGGGAGTTTGGATGCTTTTCCTTTTACGCCAGGCAGCGATAACAATATAGGGATGGGCCATACCAGGTGGAGCACGCATGGCGGCGTCACTAAAGCAAACGCCCACCCTCACCTTGACTGCTCTGGCGCGATAGCTGTTGTCCACAACGGCATAATAGAGAACTATCAGGAGCTGAAGGCATCGCTTTCAGGGCACAGGTTTGTTTCTGAAACGGATACCGAGCTTATTCCGCACTTTATTGAGGAAAAGATTGGCAGCGGCTCAAGCTTTGAGGATGCAGTCAGGGATGTTTCAAAGCTGCTTAAAGGAAGGTCTGCTTTCGTTGCTGCCAAGGCAGATTCAAAAATGCTCGTTGCTGTGCGGAAGGGAACGCCTCTGATAGTTGGCGTTGGAGATGGTGAGTTTTTCATAGCTTCTGACATAAACGCGTTTTTTTCGCACACGAAAAATGTCATGTATCTTGACGACGGCGAGCTTGTCATAATCGGCGACAATGCGGAATTCTTCAGAATAGACAGCGGCGAGGGGATTGGCAAGAGGGTTGTTGAGATTGACTGGCAGCCGGAGTCTGCTGAAAAAGATGGCTACGAGCACTTTCTGATTAAGGAGATAATGGAGCAGAAGGAAACGCTTTGGCGCGCGATAAATCAGGACGAGGCTAAGCTGCTTTCTGTGGCGTCTGACATAAACAGCGCTTACGGCACCTTCCTTGTTGGCTGCGGCACAGCCGGAAAAGTCTGCATGGCTGGCGAATACCTCTTCTCAAAGGTTGCCAAAAAGCACGTCAACGCCTATGTTGCGTCAGAGTTCCCCAACTACACGCATTATCTTACTCCGAAGTCTTTAATCATAGCGGTTTCCCAGAGCGGCGAGACTGCAGACGTCCTTGAGGCGATAGAAGCTGCCAAGAGGAAGAACTCAAAGGTTATCTCGCTTCTAAACGTCTTTGGCTCTACAATGATGAGGACATCTGACGCCTACATCATGGTCAATGCCGGCGCCGAGAGGGCGGTTCCCTCAACAAAGGCAACGACAGCCCAGCTTGCGGTTACCACCCTTCTGGCTTACGCCGTGGCTGGCAGGCTTCAGGAGGGAAAGCTGTTGCTGATGGATGTGGCAGAGGCTGTCAATGACATGCTTAACCCGCGCTATGAAGAGCGCATAAAGAAGCTCGCTGAAATTATAAAGGACAGGAACAACATGTATGTCATCGGAAGGAGCCTTAATTACCCGATGGCTCTTGAAGCTGCCATAAAGCTTCAGGAAACAGCATACGTGAACGCTCACGGCTTCGCAGCAGGCGAGCTGAAGCACGGCCCGATAGCCCTTATTGAAAAAGGGACGCCGTGCATAGCCCTTGTCGCAAATGACGATGTTAAGGATGAGATGATAAGCAACGCAATAGAGGTGAAGTCAAGGGGCGGCTTCATCATAGGCATTGCTCCCGAGAACAATGAGGTCTTTGATTACTGGCTCAAGGTTCCTGACGCCGGCAACGCATCCCCAATCGTAAACATAATACCAGTGCAGATTCTCGCATACAACCTTGCATTGCTGCGGGGCTGCGACCCGGACAAGCCGAGAAACCTTGCAAAATCTGTGACGGTTAAGTAAAAATGATACGCGCAGTCGTCTTTGACATGGACGGAGTTGTTGCCGATACTGGAACTGTTGGTTTCATAGCAGACTACAGCGTCCTCAAGTCAATCGGCGCTGTCAAGAGTGAGAAAGATTTCGTGAGGAGCGTTGGAATGCCTGCGCGCCACACTTACAACAGAATACTTAGCGAGAAGAACATTGACGCTGACGTTAACGAGCTTCTTAATAAGCGGGAAGCCGAGGTTGAAAGGGCAATTGCCTCAAAAGGGCTGAAGCCGTCTGTTGGCTTTAATGAGATTGTGAAGAAGCTGAAAGCAAGAGGCTACAAAGTGGCTCTGGCTTCAAGCGCCTCAAGGAGAACTGTAGACAATGTTCTGTCTGCGCTAAGGCTTAATAATGTTTTCTACCTCGTTGTTTCTGCAAATGACGTGAAAATGAACAAGCCTGCCCCTGACATCTACATCGAGGCGGCAAGGAGGCTTAACCTGAGCCCTGACGAATGCGTGGCGGTTGAGGACTCTGAAACAGGCGTTGCGTCCGCCAAGTCAGCAGGCTTGAAATGCATCGCATTGAGGACAGAGCAGACTGCAGAGCATGATTTGTCCGCAGCAGACGTTATTGTCAGCAACCTGAGGGACATAAAAGTTGAGGCGCTCGACAGAATTTAGGCAAAAAATATAAAGTTCTGCCTTAAAGGCAGATTATAAGGGGGGGTGTGGAAAAATGAAAATTTTTATTGACACTGCAAACATAGATGAGATAAAAAAGGCAAACGGCTGGGGCGTTATTGACGGCGTCACCACAAATCCGAGCCTTGTCGCAAAGGAGAAGGACAAGGGGAAGGACTTCAAGGCCATGGTGAAGGAGATTTGCGGCATTGTTAATGGCGACGTGTCTGCAGAGGTTGTAGCGGCAGATTACGAGGGAATGCTTAGCGAGGCGAGAATCCTTTCAAAGGTGCACAAGAACGTTGTAGTCAAGATTCCTCTGACGCCTGACGGCTTGAAGGCTGTCAAGGCGCTTGAAAAGGAAGGCATTCGCTGTAACGTCACCCTTTGCTTCTCAGCAAATCAGGCTCTGCTTGCCGCAAAGGTTGGCGCTTACATAATAAG
The DNA here is from genome assembly GCA_964493685.1 of uncultured Methanosarcinales archaeon. GTDB lineage: Archaea > Nanobdellota > Nanobdellia > Woesearchaeales > UBA10216 > UBA492. The sequence continues at coordinate 2,931 of CAZBPE010000075.1, read as the reverse complement.
CCCTTTCGCAGGGCGCCTTGACGACATAGGACAGAGCGGCGTTGAACTGGTTGAAGAAATACGCGAGATTTACGACAACTACGGCTTCAAGACGAAAATTCTCTTTGCGTCAGTGAGGCATC
>CAZBPE010000075.1:395-2799 GCA_964493685.1 uncultured Methanosarcinales archaeon | reverse complement strand
ACGTTAAGCAGGCAGCGCTGTTGGGAGCTGACATTGCAACCGTGCCTTTCAACGTCATTGAACAGCTTTACAAGCACGCTTTGACAGACATCGGCCTGAAGAGGTTCCTTGACGACTGGGCAAAGCTCGGGCAGAACATCTAAAATGAAGCTTTTCGGCACCGACGGCATAAGGGGAATCGCGGGGCAGTATCCGATGGATGCTGATGCTGCGCGCAGGCTTGGCAGAGGTTTTGCTGATTTTCTTGGTAAGGGCAGTCCGCAGGTTGGGGTTTGCGGCGACACGAGGGCTTCAACCCCTGAGCTGAAAAATGCTTGTGCGGAAGGGCTTATGAGGAGAGGGGCTCGCGTTCTTGACTTAGGGATTCTTCCGACGCCTGCTGTCGCTTTCCTGATAATGAAGCACAGGCTTGACGGTGCGATTATGGTATCAGCTTCGCACAATCCGGCAAATGAAAACGGGCTGAAGTTCTTCTCCCGCACAGGATTCAAGCTGACTGATGGAGAGGAAGGAAAGGTTGAGGAGATGTTCTTTTCAGAAAAGGAACTGCCTGAGAAGGAAGGGAAGTTTGAGGTTCTTGAATCCGCTTCGGTTGATTACAGGGAGCATCTCGCTTCCGTTGTTAGCGGGGAGCTTTCAGGCATCAGGATGGTCGTGGACCCCGGCAACGGAGCTGCCTTTAGCGTTTCAAAGGAGCTTTTTGAGGGGCTTGGTATGGATGTGGTTATGATAAACAACAACCCAGATGGCATGAACATAAATGACAACTGCGGGGCAATGAAAACAGAGCGGCTTCAAAAAGAGGTTGTGGCGCAAAAGGCTGATATCGGCGCTGCATTTGACGGCGATGCAGACCGGGTGATTCTTGTTGACGAAAAAGGGCATGTAAGGGATGGCGATTACATCATGGCAATAATAGGGACGCAAATGATGAGAGAAGGAAAGCTCAACTCAAACACGCTTGTGGCAACGCAGTATAGCAACCTCGGGCTTGGGGAAGCGATTTATGCTGCCGGCGGCAGGCTCATCACAGTTGAGAACGGCGACAAGCATGTTGTTGAGAAGCTTCTCCAGAACAGCCTTAATTTCGGCGGCGAAAAGACAGGGCACATAATACTGTTTGACCACTCAACGACAGGCGACGGGCTCCTCACCGCCCTTTACATGCTGAATGCAATGAAAGACTCTGGCAGGAGCCTTTCTGAGCTTTCCGGAATTTTGAAGGAAAAGCCGCAGGTGCTTGTCAACGTTGAAGTCAGGGAGAAGTTGCCTGTCGAGCAGATTCCTGAAGCTAAAAAGGAAATAGAGGAAGCTCAAAAAAAGCTTGGGAAGAGCGGAAGGGTTTTTGTTCGTTACTCAGGAACGCAGAACCTGCTGCGCGTAATGGTTGAGGGCGGTAGCGAAAAAATGATAAAGGGGATTGCAGACAGGATTGCATCTGCAGTCATGTCAAGAATAGGAGTGTGAAATGAAAGCTGTAATTCTTGCGGCGGGAAAGTCAACGCGAACTTATCCTCTTACTGTCAGTAAGCCGAAGGCGCTGCTTAGGGTTGCGGACACTTCAATTATTGAATACACCCTGTCCCGCCTTGATGGCATAGTTGATGAGGCAGTAATCGTTGTTGGCTTCGGCGCCGAGCAGATTAAGCAGAATCTCGGCAGCAGCTACGGAAAAATAAAATTGTCTTACGCTGTCCAGAAGGAGCAGCTTGGCACTGGCAACGCTCTCCTCTCTGCGGAGAAGATGGTGTCCGGAAGGTTCATTCTCCTGATGGGAGACGACATTTACGGAAAGGAAGACATCAAGAGGTGCGCAAGGCAAAAATACTGCATCCTTGCAAAGAAAGTTGAGAACATAAGCAGTTTCGGAGAGGTTGTTGAGAAGAACGGAGCGCTTTCAGAAATCAGGGAGAAACCAAAATCTGCAGCGGCAGGGCTTGCAAACACCGGGCTTTACGTTGTTGACAACAAGATTTTTGAAATAGCCAAAAAGCTTGGCAAGAGCAGCCGCGGCGAGTACGAATTTACGGACGCCATCAGGGAACTTGCCAAAAATGAAAAGGTTTCTGTTGAGGAAGCTTCTTTCTGGATTCCGCTTACATACCCGTGGTCTTTGCTTAATGCCAACGAGGCGCTTCTTAAAGGAATCAGGAAGGACATCTTGGGAAAGGTTGAGAAAGGCGCAACTGTAAAGGGAGAGGTTATTGTCGGCAGGAACACGCTCATACGCTCAGGCTCCTACATTGAAGGCCCTGTAATTATCGGAGAGAACTGCGACATCGGCCCTAACTGTTACATCCGCCCTTTTACGTCAATCGGGAACTGCTGCAGGGTTGGGAACGCTGTCGAAGTAAAGGCGTCAATAATAATGGACGAAACGAAGATAGGGCACCTCAGCTATGTT
>CAZBPE010000075.1:0-385 GCA_964493685.1 uncultured Methanosarcinales archaeon | reverse complement strand
CGATTCTGTCATTGGCGAAAAAGTAAACTTCGGCGCAGGAACCATAGTTGCGAATCTCCGCCACGACAATGCTGACGTAAAGTCAATGGTTAACGGAAAGCTTGTCAGCACGGGAAGAAGAAAGTTCGGCACGATAATTGGCGACAGCGCAAAGACTGGCATCCACACCTCAATCTATCCGGGAAGAAAAATCTGGCCAAACAAGACGACGCTGCCAGGAGAGGCTGTCAGGAAGGATGTTGTATGAAATAAGGGGATGTTGGCTGCCACTTCAATTATCGGCAACATTTATATTGCTGGAACGGCCGTGAGGCTCCATGAAGGTTCTTTTTGTCTGCAATCAGGGAATGCACAGAAGCAGGACTGCCGCTGAGATGTTCAAAGG
>CAZBPE010000074.1:0-6025 GCA_964493685.1 uncultured Methanosarcinales archaeon | reverse complement strand
GTAAAAAGCTATTTAAAGCAGAGTTTGCGCTGCTCATTCATGGCAGTCGTTTCTTTGCAGGAGCTCTTTGACCTTGCTGTAATGATAGCCGTAATAGGCTACATTTTCAAGGACATGCTGCCAGTCAGGGACGCAAGGAGCTATGACCCGCTGCTTGCCTTAAGGAAAAAGGGCTTCTTCAGCGAGGGATTCAAAAATGCTGTCATTGTAGCGGCGCCGGCGATTGCGCTGCATGAGATAGGGCACAAGGTTGCTGCGATGTCTTTTGGTCTGCAGGCAACGTTCCACGCCGCTTACATGTGGCTGGGAATAGGGCTGCTGATGAAGATATTCAACGCGCCTTTCCTTTTCTTTGTTCCAGGATTCGTAAGCTATTCAGGAGCGGGGGTTGCTCCGCTTGCGAGGTCGCTGATAGCCTTCGCAGGGCCTGCTGTCAACCTTCTTCTGTTTCTTTTCGCAGCTGCCGCGATAAAGCAGGGCTGGTTAAGTAAGAAATACCTTTCGCTTCTTTACCTGACAAAGCAGATTAACCTGTTCCTGCTCATATTCAACATGATTCCGCTGGGCTCCTTTGACGGAGCGCACGTTTTCAGGAGCTTAATGGTTGCATTTGGTGCTTAAGCTTAGAACTATAAAATGCGAGGAAAATTAGAGTTGGGGGTAATAGATCTGTGGTATAAAGATCACTCGCCTGGTAAAAGTGGAACCAGTTTTGATAATTCTCGTGGTTATAGCAAAGTTGAAGAACCAAGCGGTTTACAAAAGGCAATAGTTGAAATTGTCAACGAAGAACTAGGCAAGGATTGGATATTCAGACAAATAAGAGATTGGCGTAATAGAGAGTCTTTAGAAGATAACCAGCTTTATAGGGGCCCCGCAACAAAGCCTTTGATTTTAGTGTACCAAAGGGGAGAATTAATTCCTCAAAGAAGGGAGCCTATTGCACAAAAAGAACTTGAGAGTAGCAGCGATAGAGGATTAGAAGAAGCTGTTGAAAGGATAAATGCAGTCTTGCCGGAAAGGTATTCTTTACAAAAGGCGTATGGGCAGTATGAAGAATGGCATATAGACGGAGAAGGTTCTGGAGTGAACACGAATATTTTATTGGTCTGCTTTTATTTCAGAGATAAAGCTGAAAAGATTCAAGCATTGAGAAATAAGCTTAAACGATCAGAAAGAGCCTTAAAAAGGGCTTCTTCTGGACCAGTCCAGTTCGATGGCAAAGACTTATCAAAACGTCGTTTAAAATCATTGCATAAAAGAATTTCAAAAACAGGAGAAGAAATAGCAAGATTGGAAAGAGAATATTCGTAAATATCAGAAAAGCCTTAGCGAGCCTTTGGCCAACGGTATGTCAAAAACCAACAATCAAAGATGGGTGGCGTTTTCAGCCTGAAGAAAGTTTTAAATATGAGTTGCCACCTGCCTTTTATATGCATCACGCTAAGGGAAAAACGGGAGATTTTTCCCAGAGTGAAGGCGCTCATTCTAAGGCTAAATGGATAATCGTCACTGGAGGGGTTGTTTCCGGCATTGGGAAGGGAACGACAACTGCTGCAATTGGCAAGCTTCTTTCGCGCAACTTCAAAATCGTGCCGATAAAGTGCGACGGCTACCTTAACATAGACCCAGGCACCATGAATCCCTTTGAGCACGGCGAGGTGTTCGTGTTGGAGGATGGCGGCGAGGTTGACATGGACTTCGGTCACTATGAGCGCTTCCTTAACATAAACTGCAAGTCAAGCTGGAACCTTACAACAGGAAAGGTTTACGATGAAATCATAAGGAAGGAGAGGAAAGGGGAGTTTCTGGGAAAAACAGTCCAGATAATACCGCACCTTACCGATGAGATAAAAAGACAGTGGAAGAAGATAGCTGCAGATGAAAAGGCGGAGATAGTAACCATTGAGATAGGCGGCACGGTTGGTGACATAGAGAATTCCTGGTTCGTGGAGGCTGCAAGGCAGCTGAAAAAGGATGTCGGGCACGAGAACGTGCTCTACGTTCATCTCACTTACGTCCCTTACCTTAATTCGGTAGGGCAGCAGAAGACTAAGCCTGCCCAGCGCGACGTGCAGATTCTCAGGGAAGCGGGAATATTTCCGGACATAATAATTGCAAGGAGCAGGGATGCGCTAACAAGAGAGTCTCGCGCAAAGATAGCGCTGTTCTGCGACGTGGATGAGGCGGCTGTGATACCTGCGCCTGACATCCGCTCGATTTACGAGATTCCAGTTGACCTTGAGGAGCAGGGCTTCCTGAAAATAATTTCCGAAAAGTTCAGGTTCACTCCAAGGAAGGACCTTGAGGAGTGGAGGCGCCTTATCGGCAACATAAGGAACAGCTCGCGCGTAATAAATGTTGCGCTGTGCGGAAAATACACTGGGCTTACTGACGCTTACGCCAGCCTGATTGAGGCTCTTAACCATGCCGGAGCCCAGCTTAGCGCGAAAGTGAATATTGAGCTGATAGAAACGACAGAGATAGAGGAAGGCCGGGTTCCTATTGACCAGATTCTCTCAAACAAGGATGCCATTATAGTTCCGATAGGCTTTGGCAGCAGGGGCGCTGAAGGCAAGATAGCCTGCGTGAGGTATGCGCGCGAGCACAACATCCCTTACCTTGGCTTGTGCTTCGGGCTTCAGCTTGCAGTGATAGAATTCGCGAGAAATGTCTGCGGGCTCAAGGGAGCAAACACCACAGAGATTAATCCAAAGACTCCGCATCCTGTTGTGATGATACTTCCTGAGCAGAGGAAGGTAATTGAAAAGGGCGCGACAATGCGCCTTGGCGCGGAGAAAGCCATACTAAAGCGCGGGACAAAGACAGCGCAGCTTTACGGCAACACAACTGTTTACGAGCGCCACCGGCACAGGTATGAAGTCAACCCGTCATATCATAGAATTCTTGAAAAGCACGGCATGGTAATCTCAGGCAGCAGCAGGAATGGCAGGCTTGTTGAGTTCATAGAGATTCCAGGGCTTAAGTTCTTTGCCGCGACTCAGGCTCACCCTGAATACAAGTCAAGGCTTGAGCGCCCTTCCCCGCTGTACTACGGGCTCGTCAAGGCAGCGGTTGAGAAGAGATATGGAAAGGCGTAAAAGAAAAGGCAAAACCTTTATTAATCAACCATTGGCTCTTCAGCGATATGGATTCTGAAAATGAGCCGGACAAGGTTCCTGATTCGGATGGAACTGGCGGCAGCGGCGCCGTTAAAGCAGAGGAACAGCCTTACGAATACAAGAAGCACGATTTCAAGCCGAAAAGCGCGGTTGTTGAGGACAAGAGGAACTTCATCCTGAGAGTTTATGACCTGCATTACAAAAAGCTTCTTGTTTTGCCTGCCGCTGTTACTTTAATTTGCGTTGCAATCCTTGTTTTCAGCCTCGTGACAACCGGCGAGTTTTTCCAGAAGGACGTGTCAATAAAGGGCGGCGTTACAGTGACTGTGATGAAGCCTTACGAGAACCTTGGCGAGCTTGAGAGCTTCCTGACAGCAAAGATTGGCAATAGCGTTAATGTGAGGACGCTATCGCAGGCAGGCGTTGACCGCGGCATAATCATTGATGCGGGCATTGAAAGCGACGCTGAGGTTGAAAGCTTCCTTGCGCTGATAAGGGAAAAGGCGGGCGCACTGTCAGAAGAGCAGTATTCAGTCCAGGTTGTCGGAAGCTCGCTTGGCGAGAGCTTTTTCAGGGAGGTTATGATAAGCATCTTTGTTGCTTTCATCCTGATGGCGATTGTCGTTTTCGTCTACTTCAAGTTTGCAGCAGGCCGCTGGATTATGGTGCCGAGCGCATTCGTTATATGGACCGTTCTTGTTGACATTCTGTGCACTTTTGCGGTGATTTCCCTCCTCAAGGTAAAGGTGTCCACTGCAGGGCTTGCCGCATTCCTCATGCTGATTGGATACTCTGTTGACACTGACATTCTGCTTACTATGAGGGTGCTGAAAGGGCGGCAGGAGCAAATCTTTGACCGAATAGCCTCTGCGGCAAAGACCGGAATTTTCATGACGCTTACAGGAATGGCTGCCATAACAGCGGGGCTATTGGTTACTCAATCTGAGACGATAAGGCAGATAATGCTGATACTGGTGATAGGGCTTGGCTTTGACCTTCTGCACACATGGATTACAAACGCGGCTGTATTGAGATGGTATCTGGAGCGTAACAAGTATGGCGCAACAAAGCAAGCTTAGAAGGATGCTGAAGGACGTAAGGGTTATTATAGTCCTGATTTCAATAGTCGTGGCTCTTATTGCCCTCAACCCGAATCCATGGAGGGAGGGGATATCGATAAAAAGCGTTGAGAAGGGAAGCGCTGCCGACATTGCCGGAGTGAAGGCAGGAAGCCACATCATAGCTGTTGACAATGAAAAGGTTAACACGATAGGGGATTTTGCAAGGCTTACCTCAAACTTCTCAGCTAATGACACCGTCTTTATAGAAACCGGCAATGCTTTCTACAAGCTGGCAGTCAGGCCTGAGGTTAGGGAGATTGTCCTGCCTGAGCTTGAAGAGAAAATAGTTACAAGAACAGAAAACGGCACTGAAGTCAACAGGACGGTTCTCGCAAACAAGACGATTACGGAAAATATTGGAGTGGCAGACATCGGGATAGCCGTTGCCAAGAGGGCAAAAACAAATCTTAAAACAGGGCTTGACCTTCAGGGCGGCAGCAGGGTTCTGCTGGAGCCTGAGGAGAAGCTTTCAAAGACTGACCTGGCGCTTCTCATAGATAACATGAACCGCCGCCTTAACATCTTCGGGCTTTCCGATGTTACCGTGAGGGACGCTTCTGACCTGTCAGGGCACCAGTACATAATGGTTGAGGTTGCAGGCGTAAATGAAAAGGAAGTGAAGGACTTGATATCAAGGCAGGGAAAGTTCGAGGCAAAGGTTGGCAACGTTTCAGTTTTCAAGGGAAACGACATAATTGATGTATGCAGAAGCGCCCAGTGCTCAGGGATAGACTTCAGGAACGGCGGTTGCAGGCGGGCTGAAGCGTCTGGAGTAGTTTGCCCATTCTACTTTTCAATTACACTTAGCCAAGAGGCAGCCCAGAGACAGGCAGACGCCACGCGAAACCTTGGAGTTGTTGACAGCTACCTCAGCGAAAAGCTTTACCTCTATCTTGACGACGAGCTGATGGATGCGCTTAGCATAGGCGAAAGCCTGAAGGGTCAGCCTGCAGTTTCAGTCCAGATATCGGGCGCTGGCTCGGGCGCAACACAAAACACTGCAACAAAGGATGCAATAAGCAACATGAAGAAGCTCCAGACAATCCTGATAACAGGCTCGCTTCCCGTAAAGCTCAAGGTTGTAAGGACTGATGCAGTGAGCCCTGCGCTTGGCGAGCAGTTTGTAAAGAACGCGCTAATAGCAGGAGCTGTCGCCATAGCAGCGGTTATTGTCATTCTCTTAATCGCCTACAGGAACCTTGCAATAGCCATCCCCATAATGTTCACAAGCCTGCTTGAGATATTCCTCATGCTTGGAGTGGCTGCAATGATAGGCTGGAACATAGACCTTGCGGCGATTGCAGGCATAATAGCATCCGTAGGAACAGGAGTCAACGACCAGCTGATAATAACCGACGAGGCAATAAAGGGCGAGGCGAGGAAGCTGAGAAGCTGGAAGGAGAAGATAAAGAGCGCCTTCTCAGTCATATTCGGCGCTTACTTCACTGTCCTGTTCGCCATGATTCCGCTGTTCGCGATAGGCGCAGGGCTCCTCAGGGGCTTTGCGGTGACGACGATAATAGGAATGACAGTCGGAGTCCTCATAACAAGGCCTGCATACGCTAAAATAATAGAAGTTCTGATGGAAAAGTGAGATTCTGTTAAGTTATAGGGGCTTAAATCGTAAGTTTTATATATTTAAACATATCATACATATTTACACATAACTGGAGGCAGAGAACATGACAACCATGACTTTAGCGGTGCCATCTGAACTGAAGCATAAGATGGAAAATTTCCCGGAACTGAACTGGTCCGAAATAGCTAGACAAGCATTTATGC
>CAZBPE010000073.1:5851-6241 GCA_964493685.1 uncultured Methanosarcinales archaeon | reverse complement strand
AACTGACACTTTGTATAAATATTTAGGTCAGTTACTATAGAATTATAAAATAAAAAAGAAAAAAACAAAAAAATAATTTAGTAGTATGTCTGGCTCTCGCCTTCCTCGCCGCCCTTTGCCCGCCTGAAAGCGAGTATGAGGCCGACAAGCACCAGAATGGCTACGATAACCACGAGGGCTATTGTAAGCGCATTCCTGAGGCTTGGGGCTGCACCGGATGCTGAGGAGACAACATTAGCCTTCAATGCAAGCGTCTGAAGGACAGTGTCTGCAGAGTCCTTAACGCTCACTGTGAAGACCCTCTCGCCAGCCTGCGTTCCTGCCTTGACCGAAGCCAGAACGTAAACCGTCTGCGTTGAGCCTGCCTTTACGGTAACAAGGTTGCTCGGG
>CAZBPE010000073.1:0-5841 GCA_964493685.1 uncultured Methanosarcinales archaeon | reverse complement strand
CTTGAATTCAGCCCAGTCAGCGCCGTCAACAGAAAGCACGAATGCCTTTGTTGATGCGCCCGAGTTTGTTATCGTAATCGGGTAGGAAGCAGCCGAGCCGCCTGCAACAGCAGACTGCGCCTCTGCGCTGTATGCGATGGTTGTCTTGCCGATTGCCTGCGTCTGTCCAGGCTCGCTAACTGCATCGCATATGCCCCTTGTAACGGTAATTGATTTCTTTGCAGTCACCTTCTCGTCGCCGTTGTCAAAAGTCACCTCTGCAACCGCATCGTAAATGCCTGCCTTTGTGCAGCTGCCTATCTTGAGGAAGAACTCCTCTGAAGTGGCAGACTCGTCTGCGTCAAGCTCGTCAACAAAATCAGGCGTTGCTGAAACGCCAAGCTCAGGAATGCTTACCTTAATCTTTACGTCATCTTCCTGCGAATCGCCAATGTTCTTTACGCGGACAGTTGCAAGGATTGCCCTGCCAGCCTGAACCTCGTCCTCAGGGGAAAGCTCCAAATCACTGATTACAACCTGAGTGTCTGAAGGCTCAATCTTTATGTTGTAGTTCTTTACTATGGGCTCGCTGAACCTGTCAGAGATGACTACGCGGATTTTGTATCGGTCCTCGTCAGCCCTTTCAGGAAGCTTCAGCGTGAGCTTCTTTACAACGCTCTCCCTCGCGTCAAGGTCAAAAGGCCTTGTTGAGTCGCTGATTGCCTCCGACTTGCTGTATTCAAAACCTGACACGAATGCGTTGACCTCGACGTTCTTTACGTCACTAAGCGCCTCTAAACTGACCTTGAGGTCAAAGCTCTCCCCACGCTCCAACTGGCGGATTGTGGAGGTATCGCCTTCACGAAGCTCAAAACCGTCAACTTCAGTTTTTATCGTCAATTCATTTACTGGAACCCTGCCGCCGGTCACAGTTCCTCCGCTTGAAACGGTTGATACTGTCACCCTAAATGCGCCTGAAACTGCCGTCTCAGCAGCGTTTGTGCTCGCTGTAGCTGTGAAATCAGAATATGTGCTAAGAGTCTCTGAGCTTGGAACAGCCACTGTGAATGACTGCGTGCAGGACGAGCTTGCACTGGAGCTGCATGCGCTTGAAGCCAGCGAAACTGCCCAATTGCTTCGGCTGCTCGCAAGCACCAGGTTTGATATAGCATGACCCGCAGTGTCAGATGCAATTGCCGTCACAGTAAAAGACTGGCCGGCAACAACAGTTGCTGGAATAGATGAGAAATAAACGGAAAGGTGACCGCTGCCCCCAAATGCGCCTGCAGAGGTTATAGTTGCCACTGCCTGCTGCTGCATAGTTTCACTTGCACTTGAAGTTGCGGTTGCCGTGAGGATTGCAACAGAGTTAGCCATGCCAGGACTGACTGATGAAGCCGGCGTAATAGCGAATGTCTGCGTGCATGTTTGAATGTTGCATTGAACGGATGCTGGCGAAGAAACGCTCCATCCAGACCCGCTGACAGCGAGCGAGAGGGAACTGATTACGTGTGGAGTATACGGATATGTTGGACTAGCGCCGGTATCCTGCGCCGTAACTGTCACAACGAAGGGAACGCCAGATGTTATGCTGGACGGAACCTGTATGCTAATAGTAGGCTGGTTAGCGGTAACAGCCGATGACAGCATCAGAAAGCTAACAACAGACAGAATCAAGACAAAAAACATACCTTTAGACATTTTCATTTTGAAACCACCCCAAATTGGAATTTTTTATTTCTTAATTCTCCAACGCTAAATAAGGCGCATATATAAACTTTTCGTTTGTTTAGCATACAAAAGTAGTAAATTAGTTTAACTATTCTATTGTGATTAATCTGTGCTTTACCCTTGCGACATTATCATTAGTGACGACAATCCTCAACCAGTAATCGCCCGAAGGAACGTCAACGGGCAAATCAAGCAAAACAAGCTCCGTTTCACTGCGCCCGTCGCCAACAGAAACCCTGCCTGAAGCCCTTGCGCCAAGCTCGGGAATGGACAGAATGACCTTGCCGTTGCCAAAGTCAATCTCGCGGCTGTTTTTAATGATTACCGCCGAAAAAACAGGCTCGTCTTCAATTACAACGATTTTCGTCAGCAGAATGCCCTTGTGCTGCTCCTTTGCAACAGCCGCTGAAGAAAGCGACAGCAGAAGCATCAAAGCAATAGCAAAAACAAAAATCACCCTCATGATAAAACTCAGGAGACTCGGCATATATAAAGATTACTATTTTAGAATGATTACAACACAGGGCAGTTTAACAGCGGCTTCAGGCCAAATCAGCAGCCCCTGTTTACCTCAAAAATCCTGTATTTGACAACAGAACCCTTTCCAGAAGTTACAGACACCTTTATATAATAGTCGCCTGGCTCGGCATCTTCAGGAACTCCAAAGTAAAGGAAGCGCGAGGCAGAATCGCCTTTCCTGACCATAAAAGGGCCTGAAACAGCCCTGACAGCCAACTCCTCAACAACAGCAGTGATTTTGACGTCACTAAGGCTCTTCTTTCCGCCGTTCTTCAAGGAAACGTAAAGGAAGGTTTCAGCGCCCGGAGCCAGACAGCTTGTGTCAGGAACAAGCGATGAAATAAAAAGTTCATCTGAAGGGATGCTTACCTTAACAGAATCAAAAGCGCTCTCACGAGCAACATGCGTTACAGGGGGCGTTACAGAAAAACCGTTGGTTGTACCGCTGCCGCTTGCGCTCGATGAAGCGCCAAGATTGTCAAAAACTCTCGCAACAAAAGCGTAAGCCGCGCTGAAAGCGTCAGGAACCCTTAAAATGAAAGATTTGGTGCAGGAAAAAACATTGCCGCAGGAATCTGAAGCTATAACAACATTATCTTTCAGAATCTCAATCCTGTTAACGCCGCCATCAACGTCACTTGCCGTAACTGAAACAGTTATGTCAGAATTCCTCACTGCGGTTGCAGGAACTGAAAAGCTGTTGATTACTGGAGGACTGTTCAAAACTTCCCCTACACCACCGCCGCCATCACCACCATCGCCGCCGCTATCGTCAACACGCTGACACGACGCAGGGAACAGGATGTCAGCATCAGGCAAACCGCAATCGACAACACCGCCACCGCCTGAAGGCAAAGGATTCAGAATATCGTTATCAGAACCGCCATCAGGAGGGGAAGGATTCAAAATATCGCCATCGCCAGGAGATAAGATATCACCATCCCCGCCAGAAACGCCACCGGGAGAGGTGATATCATCATCTGAAGAGCTAAACACGTTTATGCCGCCGGCTGACAGCGCCATCAAGGAAAACACAAATAGAAAAAACAAAAGCTTAGGCTTCATTTTTTTTCCCACAATAATTTTATTCAGCTGGCATCTAAAGGCGGCTATTTCAGAGGAGTGATGCCTTCACGCTCTTTCGGGGTTGTTTGCGCTTTCAAATAGGCTTCAAGCGAATTAAACGAAGCTGAACGGTCTGCAGTGTAAGGCTTTCCACTATTTGTAAAGTAAAGCGTGTATTTTCCATTATCCACAACCATTTTGACAAGCTCAGACTCTTTGTCGTCTTTGCCATTTAAAATAACCTTCCATGTTGAAGGCAGAATACCGGACGCCTTACTGAAGCCATCAGGGTCTCTTGAAAACATTGAGTTGGCAGCAGCATAGCTGACTTCAAAACGGGATGGAAGCGCATATGGCGCCGGAGCAGGCGTTGGGGTAGCTTGAGCCGGAGTAGGAGTAGCCGCAGGAGCCGCAGGCGTTTTAGCCGGAACAGGTGTTTCAAAGGACTTTTTCACAATGTCTGCAATGTCAGTCTTGTCTCTGGCAGTAAGGACATAATTCTGCCCGTCCTTGCCAGCAGCTCCCTGAAGGCCTTGCTCACCCTTAGGACCCTGAGAGCCAACAGGACCCTGAGCACCAGGAGCACCCTGAGCGCCAGCGTAGCCACTTTCACCCTGAGGACCAACAAGACCCTGAATGCCCTGAGGGCCTTCTTTAAGTTTGATACCATCAGTTTGGGTAGTCTGCTGTGAATTAAGCGCAGTCTCAAGAGAAGACTTATTGCGTTCCATAGCGCCCCAAAAAAGAGCGCCGGCAACAGCTGCTGTTGCAAGGCCTATTCCCCAACCTCGAGGGTGATGGCTTACATTCCTATACAAGCCTCTTACTGAGCGTCCGAGTCCCTTAATGACATAAGCATTAGCCTTTCTGGCATTTTGACTTGTAATGCAAAGAAAAGAATCAAGCCCTGCGGCGGTGGCAAAACCGGCGCTTACCGGATGGGCGGAATAAAACTGCTTAACAGAATCTGATATGTTGTTTCCAGTGAATTTATCTACAATAGCCGCAACGACAACTGCCCCGGCTATACCTATAGCAGCGTTCAGTTCCTTACTTGCCTTTGCCATTTTAAATGACACCCCCAAATTGATTTTTATTTTGTAGTTATAATGCGGTTTGGTAAGGGCAGCGGCTTTAAAAAACTTTCGTTTTTGTCACCATTATATAATAGTGGACGTTCAGGGCATAAAGTAATGGACAAACATAAGTGATGTATACGAATGCTGTGTCTTCCAAACTTTAGTTGAGGGAAGTGGATATGCGAAACAATTGTCCTCAACTATAACGGAAGACATAAGTATCTATACGAATTTGTTATGTCTTCCGAATATAGTAACTGACACTTTGTATAAATATTTAGGTCAGTTACTATAAAGCAATATAAATCAGCTGCTGTTTCCAAACAAGAATGACGAGCATATCAATAATAGGCGCGGGGCCTGCAGGAAGCTATGCCGCTTACCTTCTTGCAAAGAAAGGATTTGACGTTTCCGTATTTGAAGAGCACCCTGTAATCGGGGAGCCTGTTGCCTGCACCGGCGTCATAGCGTCAGACGTGATTTCAGGGCTTCTTAATCTGCCTGATGAAGTAATCGTAAACAGGGTTGAAAAAGCGAGGATAATCGCGCCTGACGGCAATGCTGTTGAAGCAAGGCTGAAAAACAATGTTGTTGTTGACAGGGCGAAGCTTGACCAGCACATTGCAGGCATGGCAAAGAAGGCAGGGGCGAAGTATTACGTCAATCACCGGTTTCTTGCGATTGAGAAACCTGAATGAAACAAAAACCTTTGAAAGCGACTGGCTTATCGGCGCTGACGGGCCTGCAAGCGAAGTTGCGAAATCGGCAGGCATGTTCGGCAGGAGGCAGTTTTACGTTGGAATTCAGGCGACAGCTGAAATGGAAAATGACGGAGCGATAGAATTCTTCCCTTCAGGGAAAGGGATAGCGTGGAAAGTTCCTGAAAGCAGAAGCGCAGTAAGGGCAGGGATCGTGGCAGACAAAAACGCGGCAGGATACTTTGAAGAGTTCATGGAAAAAGCGTTTGGAAAAGGCTGCGGCAGCAGGACAACAGCGAAGCAGGCAGGCGCAATATCTCTTTACAACCCAAAAGTTCAGACACAGAAAGGGCGCGTCATCCTTTTGGGGGATGCCGCCACAATGGTTAAGGCGACAACATTCGGCGGAATAAACCAGGGCATAATGGCGGCAACGGCAGCTGCGGAAGCCATTGAAACAGGCAGGGACTACGCAAGGCTTTGGAGGGCAAGGCTTGAGAAGGACCTATGGCTTTCGCTGATGATGAGAAGAATCATGAACAGGTTCTCCGACAAGGACTACAATTTCCTGATACGAATCTTCAGAAGGGAAAAAAACATGAAGGTACTGGAAGAGTTTGACAGGGACGAGCCGAGGAAGTTCGCTTTCAGGCTGCTGATGCAGGAGCCGAGGCTGCTGCTTCTTTCAAGGAAACTGTTTTTCTGATTAAGCCCAGCGTAATAGTTTAGTATCCTGAAGGGTTTTTAAGAATATTTTGCAGTCCCAATAA
>CAZBPE010000072.1:2775-6250 GCA_964493685.1 uncultured Methanosarcinales archaeon | reverse complement strand
AGATAAAGAAAAGCGTCAAGGAGACGTTCACTGCAGATGTTCTCGGGACTGCGACTACGTTCAAATTCGGAGGAACCATCAGCCTGAAGAGGTTCATGAAATACAAGGAGCCTGTGCTTGTATTAAGCACTGACGGCGTCGGAACAAAGATGATGATAGCGGAAAAGATGGGCAAGTTTGACACGGTAGGAGTTGACATTTTAAATCACAGCATAAACGACATACTCACTTCAGGGGGGAAGGCGCTTTTCTTCCTTGACTACTTTGCGTCGTCAAAGCTGGACGTAAAAGTTTTGAAGGAGATTGTGAAGGGAATAGCAAAGGAATGCAAGAGGCACGGCATCGTCCTTGCAGGCGGCGAAACGGCAGAGATGCCCGGAGTTTACAGCGAAGGAAGACATGAGCTGACAGGAACTATAGGAGGGATTGTTGAAAAAGACAAGATGATTGACGGCAGCAGGATTCGGGAAGGGAATGTCCTGATAGGGCTGCCATCAACAGGGCTGCACACCAACGGATACAGCCTGGCGAGGAAAATATTCTTCGAGGACAACAATTATTCGGTTGATGACAAGGTTCCTGAGCTTGGGTGCACGCTTGGAGAGGCGCTGCTGGCAACCCACAGGGAATACGCAACAGAGGTTCTGCCGCTTGTCGAGAAGGGGCTTGTTAATGGAATCGCGCACATAACAGGCGGAGGATTCCCGGGCAACATCCCCAGAATAATGCCTAATGGCTTGGGAGCAAGAATAAAATTGGGAAGCTGGAAGGCGCCGCCCATATTCAGGCTGATGCAGAAGCTCGGGAAGGTTGAGGAAGAGGAGATGATGAGGGCATTCAACATGGGAATCGGGCTTGTGCTTGCCGTAGACAAGGAAAAGAAGGCTGAAGCGATGGGAATGCTGAAAGAGGCTTACGAGATAGGAGATGTAATCGCAAAGAAAGGAGTGCATTATGAGAGCAGTTGAGGTGTTTTCAAAAAATGAGGACGCGAGAGACAGAGCAGCAATGGCTGCGATTGAAGGGACGGGACTGAAAGCAGAAGCAAGAGTCAGCGACGCCTATTACATTGAAGGCGCCCTTAGCGACAGGGATGTGACTGAAATTGCAGAGAAGCTGCTTACGGACAGCCTCACGCAGGAATACTCAACAAAGAGCGCTGAAAAAGAGGGATGCTGGATAATAGAAGTCAGATACAAGGACAATGTCAGCGACCCTGCAGAGGACAGCATACTAAAGGCAATAAGGGACTTGGGAAAGGACGCAAGGGCAGTAAGGACGGCAAAGAGGTATTACATAAAGGCAGAGACTGGAGCTAAGGACGTTGAAAGCATGTGCAAAAGGCTGTTTGCGAACAGTGTAGTTGAGGACTTCTTCTACGGGAAGGAAAAGCTCAAGGCGCCAGCACCAAGAATAGCAAAAGGAAACGCAACCAAAGAGATAAGCGAGATAAGAATACGCGAAGCTGACGATGCCGAATTGATGAGGATAAGCAAGGAGGGAGTGCTGTCGCTTTCGCTTGAAGAGATGAATGCCATAAAGGAGCACTTCAGGAAGCTTGGAAGAAACCCTACTGACGGCGAGCTTGAAACAATTGCGCAGACATGGAGCGAGCACTGCAAGCACAAGACATTCAACAGCGAGATAGAATTTGACAACAACGGAAGCAAGGAACTGATAGGCAACCTGTTCAGGGAAACAATAGTTGAAGCGACAAGGAAGATTGCCAAAAAGAAGGACTGGCTTGTCTCTGTATTCAGGGACAACGCAGGAATAATAAGGCTTGACGGGAAAAACAACTTCGCGTTCAAGGTTGAAACGCACAACCACCCCTCTGCGCTTGAGCCGTATGGCGGGGCGTCAACAGGAATAGGAGGAGTGATAAGGGACGTGGGAGCAAAGCCAATATTCAACACAGACGTTTTCTGCTTCGCAAGAAGCGACTACAGCAAGGAGATTCCATCAGGAATGCTTCACCCAAAAAGGATATTCACGGGAGTGGTCTCAGGCGTTCGGGATTACGGCAACAGGATGGGAATACCGACAGTAAGCGGCGCGATAATATTTCACGACGACTACCTTGGAGCGCCGCTGGTTTACTGCGGAACAGGCGGCATAATCCCGAAGGGAATGGAAAGGAAAAAGGCAAGCGAAGGAGAGCTTATAATCGCGCTCGGAGGAAAGACCGGAAGAGATGGCTTGCACGGGGCAACATTCTCATCGGCAATTCTTGACGAGAGCAGCTCAAGCAGCGCAGTTCAGATAGGCAACCCGATAGAAGAGAAGAAGATGATGGACGCGCTGCTAAAGGCAAGAGACCTGGGACTTTACACGTTCGTGACAGACTGCGGCGCAGGCGGATTCAGCTCAGCAGTCGGGGAAATGGCGCAGGACACCGGAGCAGAGGTGCACCTTGAAAAGGCTGCGCTGAAGCACGGCGGCATGAAGCCGTGGGAGATATGGCTGTCAGAAAGCCAGGAAAGGATGATTGTGTCTGTTCCCGAGGAAAAGCTCGGAAAGCTGATGAAGCTTTGCGAAGGAGAGGATGTAGACGCGCTGGCAATCGGCAGGATTACAGGCACCAAACGGCTGGTTGTCATGTTCAATGAAAAAAAACTTATTGACTTGGAAATGGAATTCCTGCACAAAGGGCTGCCAAGGACGAGAAGAAAGGCGTCATGGGCAGAAAAAAGCGAGAAGGAACCCGAGCTTGAGGAGAAGGAAAGCTACAACGGCGAGCTTAAGAAAATACTCGCCCACCCCACAGTCGCGAGCAAGGAGGAAGTCATAAGAAGATATGACCACGAGGTTCAGGGAAACACCATAGGAAAGCCGCTTGTAGGCTTTTTCAATGACGGGCCCGCAGACGCGGCAATAGTAAGGCACGACTTTGAAAGCGAAAAGGCAGTGATGATTTCAAACGGAATAAATCCCAGATACGGCCTGATAAGCAGCTACTGGATGGCTGCAAGCGCCATTGACGAAGCTGTCAGAAATATTGTAAGCAGCGGCGGCGACATGAAAACAACTGCCCTGCTTGACAACTTCTGCTGGGGAAGCACGAAAGATGAGGAAAAACTCGGAAGGCTCGTGATGGCCGCAAAGGCATGCCACGACATTGCAGTAGCCTACGAAACTCCGTTCATATCCGGAAAGGACAGCCTCCACAACGAATTCAAGTCAGGAAACAGGACGATTGCAATACCGGACACCCTGCTCATATCGGCAGTTTCAGTGACTGAAGCGAAGGACGCTGTCACGATGGACATCAAGGAGGAGGGAAGCAGCATATACATCATCGGGAAGACTTATGACGAGCTTGGCGGAAGCTATTATTATGATTTATTCGGAAAGGTTGGAAGGAACGCGCCAAAAGTTAGGGCTGGGGAAGCGAGAAGAAATATGGAAAAGCTGACAGCAGCAATGCGAAAAGGGCTTGCAAGAAGCTGCCACGACTGCAGCGAAGGCGGAATAG
>CAZBPE010000072.1:1780-2655 GCA_964493685.1 uncultured Methanosarcinales archaeon | reverse complement strand
AGGGAAAGGAAGGTGAATTTGAAAAAATAACCGGAGCGGCGAAGGTAGGCGAAACTACCAACGAGAAAAGGCTGGTGATAAGAAACAGCAGGGGCAGCCTGATTGACGCTGACATCAATGAGCTGAGGAATGCGTGGAAGGGAACGATAAAATGGTGAAGGCGCTAATATTAAGGTGCGCTGGAGCAAACTGCAACAACGAAACAGAGGAGGCTTTCAGGATGGCAGGCTGCGAGACAGAGCAGGTGCACGTCAACCAGCTGATTTCAGGAGAGAAAAAACTAAGCGATTACAGCATAATGGCAATACCGGGCGGTTTCAGCTACGGCGACTACATAGCGGCAGGAAAGATACTTGCAAACCAGCTCTCGGTAAAGATGAGAAAGGAAATGCAGGAATTCATAGACAGCGGAAAGGTTGTTGTAGGAATATGCAACGGCTTCCAGGTTCTGGTAAGGACGGGATTCCTGCCAGGAGACGGGATGAATGCAACTCTCGCAAACAACAGCTCAGGAAGGTTTGAATGCAGGTGGATAAAGCTGAAGAGAAGCAATGAAAACAAGATGACAGAAGGGATAAGCGAGATAGAGCTGCCTGTAGCGCACGGCGAAGGAAAGTTCTTCGCAGACAAAAAGACGCTTGAAAAGCTTGAAGAAAACAGGCAGGTTGTCTTCAGGTACTCGTCATCAGAATATCCGGACAATCCAAACGGCTCGATGAACGACATAGCAGGAATAAGCAACGCCAAAGGAAATGTGCTCGGAATTATGCCGCATCCTGAGAGGCACCTGACTTGCCAGAACCACCCCCAGTGGGCGAGGAGAAAATGCGAAGAAGGAGCAGGGCTGCAATTCTTCAGGAATATAGCAAGATACA
>CAZBPE010000072.1:1377-1752 GCA_964493685.1 uncultured Methanosarcinales archaeon | reverse complement strand
GGGAAAGATGACAGTCCTTGTGCTGTTCGGAAGCAAAAGCGACGAGGGAGCCTATAAGATGGTATGCGACGGGCTTAGGAAAGAAAGGATAATCTATGAGCTGAGGATAGCATCGGCGCACAAAACGCCTGAAATGGTTGATAAGATACTAAGGAAGAATTATGATGTCGTGATTGCCGGAGCTGGCTTGGCCGCTCACCTGCCCGGGGTTATTGCCGCAAAGACAACTGTTCCTGTTCTCGGGGTGCCGTGCAAAGGAGCTTACGACGGACTTGACGCGTTCCTCTCAATAGCGCAGATGCCGCCAGGAATTCCTGTGCTTTGCGTTACAGCGGAAAATGCCGCAAAAGAAGCGAAGAAGATTCTGGACAAGAG
>CAZBPE010000072.1:0-1367 GCA_964493685.1 uncultured Methanosarcinales archaeon | reverse complement strand
GAAATAAGGTGGCGGTTGTGGGGGAGGGAAAAGCGGCAGAAAAGGCAATGAAGACGCTCGAGGAGCTTGGAATAGCTTTTGAAATGGGCGACATGGCAGAGGATGCGATTAACATAGTTTTTGTTGAGCTTGGAAAAGCAGTTGATGAAAAAAAAGAGCTGATAATATACTGCCCTGTTGGCGAGGCGAGGGCCGACGAGGCGGTTGACGCAATGAACGCGGCAAAACACGGGCTTTGGGTTGGCGCAAACAACGGCGAGAATGCGGCAGTGGCTGCTGCGGAAATACTCGGAAAGGACTTGAGAGGATACAGGAAAAGTATTGCTGAAAAGGTAAGAAAGGCGGATGAGGATGTAAGAGGATGATAAGCGACGAAACGATAAGGGCGAACATCAGGAACACAATCAAGGAAACGAACTTCACAGGGCTTGGGGAGAGATACAAAGGAAAGGTTCGCGACAACTACACTGACGAGAAGCGCCAGAGAAGGATAATAATAGCAACGGACAGGGTATCGGCGTTTGACGTTGTCCTCGGAACGATTCCGTTCAAAGGGCAGGTGCTCAACCAGCTCGCAACACACTGGTTCGAGGAAACAAAAGGCGTTGCGCCAAGCCATTTCATAGAAAGCCCTGACCCGAACGTGATGATAGCGAAGCTGTGCAAGCCTTTCCCTGTTGAACTTATAGTAAGGCGCTACATAACAGGAAGCCTGTGGAGGGAATACGAAAAAGGGCAGGACAACTACGGGCTCAGGCTTCCGGCAGGAATGAAAAAAGACCAGAGACTGGAAAAGCCCATACTGACGCCAAGCACAAAAGCCAGCGCAGGGCACGACATGCCGCTCAAAAGGGAAGACGCGCTTAAGCTGATACCTGAAGCGAAGTACGCGAAAATGGAGAAAACAGCGCTCAAGCTTTTTGAAAAGGGAACAGAGATTGCAGGAAAAAGGGGGCTGATTCTGGTGGATACGAAGTATGAGTTCGGAGAAACAAAAGAAGGGGAGATTCTCGTGATAGACGAGATTCACACGCCAGACAGCTCAAGATACTGGATAAAAGAAGGATATGAAGAAAGGCTCAGGAAGGGCGAAGAGCAGAAGATGCTCGACAAGGAATATCTAAGGCAGTGGCTGATAAAGGAAAAGAACTACATGGGAAACGGGCCTGCGCCAAAGATTGACGAAGGCGTAATAGTGGCTGCCTCAAGGAAATACATAGAGCTTTACGAGCTCATAACAGGCAGGGAATTCAGGATTTCAGAAGGCAACGCCGAGAAGAGAATCATGCAAAACTTAATAAATGTCAGAAATGCGAGGATGCAGGAAAATGGACAGGTATGACGCGATAAGCCCGCTGGACTACAGG
>CAZBPE010000071.1:4955-6420 GCA_964493685.1 uncultured Methanosarcinales archaeon | reverse complement strand
AGAACCAGCAATATCAGAAATTGCAGAAATGGATTCGCAAAAGAAATTCATCGAAGGAAAAACAAAGGCAAAAGCGCTTGTTCTGAATGATTTTCATACACAGCGCAATCCGCGTTCAAAAATTCAAACAGAGGTGTTACCATAAATGTTCGGACCGCACTTAACGCTTGACCTGCACGGCTGCGACAAGGAAAAGCTAGCTGACAGGGATTTTATTTACAAGGTTCTTGATGAGTTGCCCAGGCAGCTTGGCATGAACAAGTTTTCAGAGCCGCAGGTAACGGAAGTTCCAGAGCAGGGGGAAAACTCGTTTGACCGCGGCGGAATTACGGGATTCGTGATACTCATTGAAAGCCACATGTCAATACACACGTTTCCAGCAGATGGCTACGCTTCATTTGACATCTTCTCATGCAAGGATTTTGACACGAGTTATGCGTCCAAACTGCTCATGCAGACGCTCGGCGCAAAGAAGGTTGAAAAGAACTTCATAGTAAGAGGGAAAGAATTCGTGAAGCACTACCCAAGAAGCATAGAGAAGGCTGCAGAGATATCATACAGGGAAAGAAGCCGCGCATCAAGAAAATAATTTCTGCCGTTTATATCAAAATTTAAATATTAGCTTGAAAAACATAGCGTTATGGCTGTCAAGAACCCTCATTTTTACTTCCCTTTTAACTTCGGGGCGCTTCCGCGCGAGATGGCAGACTACGACAAGGCGGAAATAGTCGTTCTGCCTGTCCCTTATGACGGAACAACTTCCTACAAGGCAGGAACAAGGGACGGGCCGCATGCGATAATAGACGCTTCCCGCTTTGTTGAATTCCATGACGAAGAGAGCGGAAGGAACTATTCCAAGACAGGAATCTGCACGCTTGACGAGCTTGAAACAGTGGATGACGCAAAGGGAACCATTGACAGGGTTTACGAAGCAACCAAGACGATACTCGCTGACAACAAGAAATTTGTCATGCTTGGAGGCGAGCACTCGCTGACAAGCGGGGCGGTAAGGGCTTTCAGGGAAAAGTTTCCAGGCTTAAGCGTACTCCACATTGACGCTCACGCAGACATGGCAGACGCAAACGGGGAAAGCGAATGGGACCACGGGTGCGTTGCCAGACGCGTTTATGAAATGTGCCCGGTGGTCCTTGCTGGAATAAGAAGCCTTTCTGAAGAGCAGGCGCAGTTCATTGAAAAGGAAAATGTCCCTGTTTACTGGGCGCACAAGATATTCACCCAGAAAGATGACAGCTGGATGGATGAAGCGGTGTCAAAGCTGACAGACACCGTTTACGTAACAATAGACCTTGACGCGCTTGACCCCTCAATAATGCCAAGCGTTGGAACGCCTGTGCCTGGCGGGTTCCAGTGGTTCACGCTGCTCAAGTTCCTGAGAAAGCTCGCAGAATCAAGAAAGGTCGCCGGCTTCGACTTGATGGAGCTCATGCCGATACCAGGGCAGCAC
>CAZBPE010000071.1:0-4945 GCA_964493685.1 uncultured Methanosarcinales archaeon | reverse complement strand
AGCGGAAGGTCCGGTTTCATGCGCCTTTCTGGCAGCAAAGCTGGCTTACAAGCTGATAGGCGAATTTTACTGCAAATGAAAAAGTTCACTCCAGAACACAAAAAAATCTTTGACAAGGCTTACAGTTCCCTTGATTTTCCTCTCGCTGAGCACAGCTTCCAGTGGGTTTACATCTGGGAATCATGCTACAAGGACATTGAATGGGCGGAAATAAACGGGAACCTGTGCCTTTTTCTCACTTTTGAAGGAGCCAGATGCGTCTGGGGGCCGGTTTTGCCGGGAAAAAAGCTGGAAGACACCATGCGAAAGTGCTTCAGCCTGTGCGATAGCTACAACGCCAGCCGCGGCAAAAAGACATCAGCAACATACATACCCGAAGAGCTCAAAGAAGAATACTCTGCAATAGAGGGCTTCGAGCTAAAGGAGCAAAACAAGGACTACATCTACAAGGTAAAAGACATAATAGAGCTTGGCGGAAGGGGATACAAGGACAAGAGGAACAAAAGGAACTTTTTCATAAAAAATCACAAATATTCCGCTGAAGGCTACTCTGCCGCAAAGCACAGGCAGGGGTGCGAGGAGCTTCTTGAACGGTGGAAAAAGCAAAAGCTGCCCTCGCTAAACAAGGAAGATTTGGAAAAAGTTGAAGAGGAAGCAAGAATAAACAGAAGGGCGTTTGAGCTGGCAGAAGCCCTCGGCATAAAGGGAATGGTCGTCCTTGTTGACGAAAGAATAGAAGGATACATATTCGGCGAGCGCACAAACAATCGAATCTGCACCATGTTTTTCGGAAAAAGCAACCTTGAGATAAAAGGGCTCTCTCAGTTCATTTACGGTGAATTCCTGAAAAGAAACTTCAGCGACGCAGAGCTCGTGAACGACGGGGAGGACTGGGACGTAGGCTACCTTGAGCTCGGAAAGCTTTCGTACAACCCGGAAAGAATCAGAAAAAGCTACACGCTGGTCAAATCAAAATGAGCGGCTTCGAGCTCATCGAGGACGTGGAAGGGGAAAGAAAGCTCATAGAGCGCATAATCAGGGCAAATGGAAGCGACGCCGAGCAGAATTACGGCTATTTCGCATCTCACGAAAACAAGGACGAGAAGTGTGTTTTCATACGCAACGGCGAATGCGGAATGCAGGCAACGTTCAACCCCTCCCTGAAGAAATGGATGATGATAGGCACGCCAATAGCGCCAAGCGAAAAGCAGGAAATCTTCCTTTACTCAGCGCTTGACTTCCTATCAGAAAAAGGAAAGCTCAGGAAGTTCATAGCCGAGTTTGAAACAGAAAAAAGGAAAAAAGTCGCCTCAATGGCAGGACGCAAATACGACGTGCACAAGCCAAACTGCGTCCTATACTGGCCTGTTTACCACATGCCGACATGGATGGGGCATGAGCTGAAGGGAGGGCAGTGGAAAAAGCTTAGAAACCTGATAAACAGGATGAAAAAAAACCACCGCGTCGAGATGGTAGACGCAGGAGAAGTAGGAAAAGACGAACTTAAAGCGGTAGTTTCGAAATGGGCGAAGCTGAGAAGCCAGACTGGATTTGCGGTAAACAGGAAATACTCAAACAGGACAGACTACGACCATTACCTCAGGCTGATAGACCTTGACTTCACAGGCTGCACCTTCGCAAAGGCGGTTAAAGTGGACGGAAAGGCGGCAAGCATTGCTGCAGGCTGGGAAATCCCGAACGCAAAACAGGCATATTATTCTGGAATAGGAGTCTACGACTTGGGCATACCCAATCTTGGCGAATACGCAAACTGGAGGGATTTGGCTATGCTAAAGGAAACGGGCTACAAGGAAGTCAACTTCGGCGGAAGCCCCAAATCGCTCCTCCAGTTCAAGATGAAGTTCAAGCCTGCAAGAACATACACCACATACATATTCGCAATCACGAAGAAAAAAACACTTCAACCGTCTTCCCCTTAATCGAGTGCGCCTTAACAAGCCGGTAATTGCCCGAAGGCCTGGAATCTGAAACGTCAAACTCGGAAGCTCCAACCTTCTCCTTCACCTGCATCTTCAGAGGGCTAACCAGTCCAGCTGTTTCTGAATCAACCCTTACGAAAATGCCGACGCTGTCTGACTTCCTAAGCCCTGCGTCCTTCCTTGACTGCTGGACTGCGCGGGCAATCTCGCGGGCAAAGCCTTCCGCCTCCATCTCAGGCGTCATTTCCTTGTCAATGTAAACCTCGCCCTTTGAGAAGGCTTCTGAATCATACCTTTCAGGAAGCTCAGTTGAGAAGATGAAATGCTCCTTCCTCAGCTCGTATTTCATTCCGTCAACATCAAGCTCAAATGAGCCTGCTTCCTTTATGCTGCGAAGAATAGCTTCCTGGCTTTTCATCGAAAAATGCGCGATAATTGAAGGCGTGGCGTCGCCGTAAGCAGGCCCAAGCTTTGAATAATCGGCCCTTATCCTTGTCTTTGCCTCTTTGAATTCTGGCTGGAAAGAGACTTTCTTGACGTTAGACTGGCTGATGACAAGCGGCGACATGCGCTCAACAACGCCAGAAACATCCTTGCCTGCGCTTACAACAACAGCTTCCTTGACAGGCCACTTCAAGCCGCGGCTCATCCTCTCCCTCAAGGAAAGAATTGACTGGGTTATCTCCCTCGCAAGCGACATTTCCTGCTCCAGCTGGACGTCAATCTTCTCGACAGAAGGCCATGCCGAGAGGTGGACGCTCTTTTCGCCCTCCTTTACGAGATTCAGGTAAATGAATTCGGAAATGTGGGGAGCGAAAGGAGCGAGAAGCCTTACGATAGCCGAAAGCACGTAATGAAGAGCGTCAGCAGCTGCGTCGTCATTCCTGTCGCGGATAAGGCGCACATACCACCTTGACAGGTCATCAATGACAAAAGCCTTGATGGAGTCAACGCAGCGGTGAAAATTGTTGGCTTCAAGTTCAGAAGACACGCACTTTACAAGAGAATTAACGCGCGAGATTATCCAGCGGTCCTCAACCTTCAGCTCTGACACGCTGTCCTCCCTGGTTTTGAAAATCTCCGCAGAAAACACGCACACATTCCACAGGGTGTTGAGGAAGGGGGCTACGCTCTCGCGAACAAGCTCGTAACCGAAACGCTTCGTGTTTTCAGGAGAAGAGCTGCACAGCTGAAGGCGAACTGCATCAACGCCAACAGCATCGAAAACCTCCATCGGATTAAGGGTGTTGCCCTTGCTCTTGCTCATCTTCTCGCCCTTCCCGTCAACAAGAAGCCCGCCCACTACAACAGACTTGAACGCATTGGAATCAAAAAGAAGCGCTCCAAGGGCGTGCAAAGTGTAAAACCAGCCGCGAGTCTGGTCTATCGCCTCTGTTATGAATGAGTAAGGGAAAAACTTCCTGAATAGCTCCTTATTCTCAAACGGGTAATGGAACTGCGCAAAAGACGCAGCGCCCGAATCATACCACGCATCAATAACATAAGGAACGCGCGACATCATCTTGCCGCAGGCGCAGCTTATTTTAATCTCATCAATTGCAGGCTTGTGCAAGTCAAGATTTTTCAGCCCGGCTCCTGCGCCCTCCTCAAGCTCCTCAATGCTGCCTATTGCTGTTGACGAGCCGCAGCTGCCGCACTTCCAGATTGGAAGAGGCGTGCCCCAGAACTTGTTCCTGCTGAGAGCCCAGTCCTTCACATTTGCAAGCCAGTCTCCAAAGCGGCCGCGCTTTATGTGCTCAGGATACCACATTATCCGCTCATTAAGCTCAATAAGCCTGTCCTTGCAGGCAGTAACCCTCACAAACCACGACATAATCGCATAGTAAAGCAGGGGAGTTGAGCACCTCCAGCAGAAAGGGTAGCTGTGCTTGTACGCTTCCTTCCTGAAAAGGGCGTTGTCGCGCTCAAGCTGCTCGATTATTGCAGGCTCAGCGTCCTTTACAAACACGCCTTCAAAATCAGGAACCTCCATAGTGAACCTGCCGGACTCATCAACAGGCTGGACAAAAGCCATGCCTTCGCGCTTAAGCGCCTCAAAATCCTCCTCGCCAAAGGCAGGCGCCTGATGAACAATGCCGGTTCCCTCATCCGTTTTCACAAACTCAGCGGCAATTATTTTCCACGCTGGCTTGTCAAGCTTGCCCACAAAATAGTCAAAAACAGGAATGTACTCCTTCCCAACCAAATCATCGCCAGCCAGCTCCATCAATATTACCGGATTCCCAAAGCACCTTAAAACAGCATCCTTCGCAAGAATATACTGGACGCCATTTTCCTCAACAACAACGTAAACAATGTCCCTGCCAACAGCAAGCGCTATGTTTCCCGGAAGAGTCCATGGGGTTGTAGTCCACGCAAGAAAATAACGCTCCTCGCTCTTAAGCCTGAACTTGACAGTTACTGCATCCTCGGTAACGTCATCATATCCAAGAGCAACCTCATGGCTGCTTAAAGGAGTCTCGCACCTCGGGCAGTAAGGAACAACCTTGTAATCCTCGTATAGAAGCCCCTTCCTGAAAAGCTCCTTAAGGCTCCACCACACGCTCTCTATGTAGCTGTTGGCAAGGGTAACGTAAGGATTTTCAAGGTCAACCCAGAAAGCCATTCTCTTAGTCATGGCATTCCAGTCGCTGATAAAAGTGAAAACATCATCCCTGCAAAGCTTGTTAAACCTGCCAATGCCGTATTTTACCACGTCCTTCTTAGCTGACAAGCCGAGCTTTTTCTCAACCTGAACCTCCACAGGAAGCCCGTGGCAGTCCCAGCCGCCCTTCCTGGGAACAGAAAAGCCCCTCATGTAATTGAAGCGGCATACCAAGTCCTTGTAAAACCTGCTCTGGACGTGATGCAGCCCGGGAGGCGCGTTTGCAGTGGGAGGGCCCTCAAGAAAGGAGAACAAAGGCTTTTTCTCATCAAGCTCCAGCGTCTTTTCAGGAATCTTCTCCCTATCCCAAAAGGCGGAGATGACATTTTCAACCTCCCTA
>CAZBPE010000070.1:716-6424 GCA_964493685.1 uncultured Methanosarcinales archaeon | reverse complement strand
GCATTAATTATCGAAATTTTGTGCGAATTGCTAAATAGCAGATTGCAGGTAGAATGTCAGAACTTTCCATCAGTCTATGACTGCTGGCAAGCTTTGCTTGCTTTCTATTTCATATGCAGGAAATGCTCAGAAACAGAGCGGTTTCTGGCACTCAGAAATCCTCGGATTTCTGATGGTTCTGAGCATCTCAGAAGCAAAGCTTCTGACGACCATCAGAAATCGCTATTTCTGAGGTGCTCAAGAACCACCAGATGTAGTGACTTGTCTTAGCATTCCACCATCCCATGGTTGGTGGTTCTTGACATTTACGAAAATTTATGCAATCTGCTATAAGAAAACTTTAAATATAAGTAATACAAGTAATACTATGGTGAGACTGATGCAGATAAGCGTGAAAGACGTGGAGGAGCAGGTTTTCAGGGAATTCAGGGCAGACTCTGTAAGGAGCGGCTTCAAAGTTGGCAAGGCGTTGACGCTGGCCATGAAATTTTGGCTGGAAAAAAAGGAAAAAAAGCCCAGGATGAGCATACTGGGCCTCAAGCCAAAGGACTGGGGAAAGGGAACCGAAAGGTTAAGCGAGAAAATAGACGAAGTGATGTATTAAATGGCAATCCTCATAGACGCAAGCGTTTTCTGCGCTTATGCCAATTCAAGGGACGTGCATCACGAAAGCGCAAAAAAAGTGATGGGCGAGGTTGTATCAGGAAAGTACGGCAGCGGAATAACAACAGATTATGTTTTCGACGAAACAGTGAGCGTAATTCAGAGACGGCTGGACAAGAAAAGCGCAGTGGAAGTTGGAAAATCCATTCTGAATTCAGAAATATTTCTGGCAAGCATCGGCACGCCAGTTTTTGAAAAAGCTTGGGAAGTTTTTGAAGCGGCTGACGGCCTGAGCTTTACAGACTGCACAAGCGTTGCGTTCATCCGGCTCTTCAATGTAGGTAAAATAGCGACATTCGACAAAGGGTTCAGGGGCGTAAAAGGCATCCAAGTCGTTGATAACGGACAGCAGGGGAAAGCGTGAGATTAGCGGTATCTTACATAACTAATTAGGGCGCCTACAAATGAAGCCCCTACTGCAGCTTCTCCAGCTGCCTGAACTAATGTCTTAGTAGCTTCGTTATTTATTGTTCCGCCTGCTACTATTGCAACTAAACCGGTAGTCCCTACAACAGCAGACTTTGTTAAGGCGTTTCTCAATCTCGTATTCGCAGGGCCGCTTGCCCTGTCAGCCCTTGCCGAATTAGGAACACGGTGTGTGCGATTATACTCCGGCAACCAAGTGCCAGCCAAAACCCTTCTTTGAGTTTGATTTGCAGAATTCATGTGGGTCTCAAAGAGAAGTCTTGCTTCATACTCGCCCGGTACGGCGTTGAAAGTTGGATTATTCGTGCGAAGATACGTGTAAAACTCACTCCTTGTCGCGCCGTCTGCATTCACTTCCCTAAGCAATTCCTCTACGTTTAAGTTCGCCATAGAGTAAAGATAACGGCGCTCATATATAAATCTTTCCATTCTTAGTTACTGCATAGTGGTTATTTTTGCGTGTTTTTGGCTGGAGGGCTTTCAACTTCCCTGAAAGTTATTCAACTAGCTTAAAAAGCGGCTGGAAACTTTGCAGGAAATCCGCAGGGACTTCCCATTTCCCTGAAAATCCTCCGGAAATTTCCCAGTTAAGCATATTAAGAATCAAAGCAGAAAGAAAACTGTGCCGGCGTTGGTCAATCCGGCGGACCGCTAAGCTAAGACCTTAGTGCCGCTAAGGCATCGGGGTTCAAAAACTTTTCGGTTGTTGGAAGTCCCCGCGCCGGCGCACTATAAATAAATTGAGGTGGTGGAAATGGGAAAAGAATTATTGCTGCTGCAATTAGTGCTGCTTTTGGCGGCAACAGGAACTGCATCGGCTGCAAACGGCAATATAATCATCACTCAGGTTCTTTACGACCCCGTAAATTCTGAGTCTGGCGGCGAGGCTGTGGAGCTTTACAATCCAACAGATTCGACCATTGACATCTCCGGCTGGATTATCTCCACGGAAACCTCACTGACAGACGCAGTCTTTCCTGCGGGAACAATTATCCGCGGCAGCGGCTATTACCTTGTTGCAGATGCAGGATGGAACGGAAGCAGGGACAGCCCTTCATGGCCAGAAGCTGACCACGAGGAAGCTCTTACGCTCGCAAATACAGACGCAGGCGTTGCGTTAAGCAACGGCACCAGCATAATTGACGCTGTCGGCTGGGGAACTGCAGCTAATATAGGCGCTGGCTTGTATGAAGGCAGCCCTCACAGCGGCGCTGGCAGCGGAGAAGGCTTAGCGAGGGTGAAAAACGGCAGCAGCTACGCTGATACTGGCAATAACCTTGCAGATTTCGCAGCATCAATTCCAGTTTTCCACAACAGCAGCTACGGCAATAGCTATAACGGCGGCGAAATAGCTGTCATGGCTATCGTTGAAGGCTCTTTCCCTGAAGTCAGTTCACTCAGGATAATTACTGACGACGATTCATCTGCTGCAGGAAGCCAGATTAATCCCGAGCCGAAGAGGAACAAGACAGTTGAAGTCTCCGCAGTGGTAAGCCACGGCAACGGCAATAGCTATGTCAGCAGCGTTGTTATGGCTATCGGCGGAAATGGCGCCAACTTTGCTGAATGAAACCGCCTCACTTTACACTGCACGGCTCAACATGAGTTACAACGCGGCAGCAGGAAACTATACGGCAAGCGTCAAGGCAACCGACAAAAGCGGATTCTCGGCAAACAGCTCGGCAAGCTTTGAATACACAAGCCTTATCGCAATGGAGCTTGACACGCTATCCCTGCAGTTTGCGGCAATGCCAGGCACGGCTTCTGAAATAATCGGGGATTATGACGAAGCCACGGCAGCCAACACCACAATCAGCAACGTAGGAAACACAGTTCTCAACATCCAGCTTTCAGGAACAAACCTGAGCAGCAGCGGCAGCGTGATAGACGTCAACAGAATACAATACACGTTCAACAGCGACTACAACAGCAGCCTCGCTGGAACGCTTTCCCATGCAAAACAGACGAAGCAGGTTGCAATAGGCGCTTCGTCAAAAAAGCCGCTGTCATTCAGGCTGAGCATCCCAACAGCAACAGCTCCAGGCAACTACACCGGAACAATCACGCTTGTGGCGGTGAAACCGTGAAAACCGCGCTTTTCCTGCTCATAACGCTGCTTCTCGCAGCGACGGCATCCGCAGCAGGCATAGGAGCGGCTCCCGCAGAGCTGAACTTCAACATTGAAAAAGGAAAAACGCAGCAGCGCGAACTCACAGTTTACAACCTTGAGGACGCTGAAGTTGAATTAGAGGTAGCAAGCGATTCAGATTTTCTCAAGTTCAGCCACGCCGGCAGCGTAAACGCCAATGGGAAAATGGAAGTGGTTGTTGAAGCTGAGACAAAAAAGCTGAAGCAGGGAAGCTACAGCCAGCACATATACGTAACCTCAAAAAGCAGGGTTCCCGGCTTAAGGCTTAACCTCGGGACAGCGGTAAGGGCAAACGTTGAAGTCTTTTCCACAAGAAAAACGAATGCAGCAACAGGAGCAATCACATCTTCAGCCATCGTCCTCTTCGGACTGCTTGCTTATCTTGCGGCGGAAAGGCTCAGGGGCTATTTAGCGTCACAGAAGGCATAAGCTTATATATATGTATATGTATATTCATACTATGGCAAGGACGATAATGGTCTCGAATAAGGTGTATGAAGAGATGAAAAGAGTGAAGGGCGAACGGAGCTTCAGTGAGGTAATAATAGAAGCGCTGGAAGCCACAAAGCCAAAAAAGACCATCGGCGAATTGATAAGGAAGCACGCTGGTGCTCTGAAAGGCGATACAGAATATGATGGACTTATGAAGTGGTCAAAAAAGAGATGGAAGGAATGGCAGGACAAATCTGTTTAGATACATCTATTTGCATTGAGCTGCTTAGGGAAAACCAGGCGTTAGTTGATAAGGTGAAGGAATTTGGCGAAGCAACTCCCAATATTGCAACCATTACAGTATTTGAGCTCTTGCAAAGAACTTTCAATGTGAGCGCTGCCGAAGAGTTTATTGCTGATGCCATTCTACTCAATTTCGATGAAAAAGCCGCTAGAAAAGCCAGCGATATAGAGAAGGACCTGAAGCGGGAAGGCGTCATGATAGGGCGCCAAGATATCTTCATAGGCGCTATTGCCATCGTCAACAACTGCTCATTGGTAACGCTCAACGCAAAAGACTTCTCAAAGATAAAGGGGCTGAAGATGGTCAAATTATAGTAAATTCATTTAATAGTGAAACTTTCAATAATGAATTTACTATTAGCAGATTCA
Organism: uncultured Methanosarcinales archaeon; assembly: GCA_964493685.1. Taxonomy (GTDB): domain Archaea; phylum Nanobdellota; class Nanobdellia; order Woesearchaeales; family UBA10216; genus UBA492. The sequence goes on along the minus strand of CAZBPE010000070.1, from coordinate 2,082 downwards.
CGCAAAAGTTCCATTAATTCGTGAATCTGCTATAAGCTAAACAGGCATTTGACTATGCTTAGTGAGGCCTTGTAAGAGGGTCAAAACCATGGGTTGATCCGGGCCGTTCCGTATCGCCGGTATGTACCCTTATCCCATATGTGCTGGGAGGATCATGGAATATCTGGGAACTCCCTTCTGTAACTCCAAGACGATGCGCTTCTAACGCTGCATCAACCTGAAATGCCAAGTCGTTTGGAGTTACTTCTGACAGTCTGCGTTTAATATACATATTTAACTCCCTTACTAACGATTCACCAATAATTTTACAACTGTTACTATTGAGGCCTCGTCCGGTTACAAGCGTTTCCAGACATTTCAATTGGTCTGTCATATAAGGTTCAAGTGTTCGATAACATTCCATTATCTGAGCGAAGACCGTTTTTCCATAAATCCGATTTCCTTCTTCCACCAATTCTTCTACCAGCTGTTGTTTTTTTTGCATGCTGAAAACAGACGCTAAGAACAGTATTTAATTCTTTTCGTTTAGAGCTGAAAAGCTATTTTGAGCATTTATGGAATATCGCTTACAGATAGGCGTGGCATCATGTCACTGGTAGTAAAGCTTTCCCTTCTCCCGCTGCTCCCTGTCAAGCCTCGAGTACGGCTTGTTAATCCTGGGGCGGAAGCTGTCATGGTCGCGCCTCAGCGTTATGTTGAGATTGGTGAGGAAGCGGTTCATGCCTTCCTCCATCGGGAACGCGCCGTTGACGCTGCCTTTTCTTGCAGGCTCCCCATCAAAGACTATCAGGCTGTCAGAAAGGTAATCAATAAAAACAATGTCATGCTCAACAACCAGCGCAGTCTTGCCTGAAATTTCCATGCGGTCGCGTATTACCTTTGAGATGTTAAGGCGCTGTTCAACATCAAGGTAAGCGGAAGGCTCGTCAAGGAGATAAAGGTCGGCTTTTTTGGACAGGCAGTCTGCTATTGCAACGCGCTGCAATTCTCCGCCGGAAAGCTGGCTCAGCTTCTTTTTCATCAAGGGCTCAAGGCTTAACTGATGGGAAAGCATTTCATCAGCCTTAAGGAAAGACTCAACCTCAGCGTCAGAGCCAAAAGAGATGTATTGCGGCTTGTAGGAAACTGAAACGCTGCTGCTGACGCTTCCGGCATCAAGCTTCTCAACGCCGGCAAGAAGCTTCACAAAAGTCGTCTTGCCAATTCCATTAGGGCCGAGGACGCCGATAACGTGCTTTTTCGGGATTTCGCCTGAAGATGCAGCAAGAGTGAAGTCGCCAAGCGTCTTTTTCACGCCCTCCCAAGAAAGCAGCGCCTCTTTCTTCAGAAGCTTCTCTGGGGGCCTTACAGAAAACTTTATCTCGTG
>CAZBPE010000070.1:0-706 GCA_964493685.1 uncultured Methanosarcinales archaeon | reverse complement strand
AACGTTCTCCTCCTTCAGATAGCCCAAAAGATAAGTGTTTATCGCGTTTCTAGCCGGCTTAGCCTGGCTAACGATTCCATAAGCGCCGGGCTCACCATACATGACGTGCACCAAGTCAGCCATGTAATCAAGCACAACCAAGTCGTGCTCAACAACCATGACAGCGGTGCTTTCGTTGGCGAGCGAGCGGATGAACTCGCTAACCTTGATTCTCTGCGAGATGTCAAGGAAGGACGAAGGCTCATCAAAAAAGTAGACGTTTGCGTCCTTCAGGGCGGCAGCGGCAATGGCAACGCGCTGAAGCTCCCCTCCTGAAAGCTCCTTTATGTCGCTGTCAAGAACGCTTTCCAGCTCAAGAATCCTTGCAACCTCACCAAGCTGCTTCCTCTCGTCAGCCCTCTCCAGAAGAGCCCTGACCTTTCCTGAAAAGCTCCTCGGAATCATATCAACAGCCTGCAGCTTGTAGGAAACCTTAACCTGCCCCTTGCTGAGCCCTTCAAAAAACACCTGAGCCTCGCTGCCCTTGAAATACTGAAGAAGCTCGCTGAAATCGCTTTTCTCCTTTCCGAGATTAGGCTCAATAACCCTTGACAATATCTTGATTGCAGTGCTTTTTCCAATTCCATTGACGCCGAGAACGCCAACAACGCTGCCAAAGACAGGCGTAGGCAATCTGTAAAGAATGAACCCGTCAACGCCGTAGCGG
>CAZBPE010000069.1:0-6428 GCA_964493685.1 uncultured Methanosarcinales archaeon | reverse complement strand
ATTCCTGCAAACCTTGCGGGCAATTGCGCGGGAGTTGTTCCCGCAGGCAAGATTGATGGCGTTCCAGTCGGGCTTCAGGTTATGGCGCCTGCGTTCAGGGAGGAACTGCTTTTGCAGGTTATGAAGGCTGTTGAGGATTTGAAAAATGTTTAAGACTTTAAGGGAAGCTGATGTGAAGGGAAAAAGGGTTTTGGTGAGGGCTGACTTCAATGTTGAAGGTGATGATAATAAGATTAGGGCGACCCTCCCGACATTGCAGTATCTGCTGAAGAATAATTGCAAGATAATACTTGTGAGCCATCTTGGGAGGCCGAATGGAAAAGTCGTGGAAGAATTAAGACTGGATGGCGTTGGGAAAAGCCTTTCAAGGCTGCTCGGTAAAAAGGTCTTGAAGCTTGATGAGAATGCAGGAAGGAACGTCAAGAAGGCCGTGGATGAAATGAAAGGCGGGGGTGTCCTTCTTCTTGAGAACATACAGTTTAATCCTGGAGAGTGCAAGAGGGATGAAAGTTTTGCGAAGGAGCTCGCGTCGCTGGCTGACGTGTTTGTTCTTGACGCTTTCGGCCAGTCGCACAGGGATTACGCTTCTTTGGCTTTAATTCAAAAATTTCTCCCGTCTTACGCTGGCCTGTTGCTTGAAAAAGAAGTTAGGGAGCTTGGCAGCCTGCTTGAAAAGCCGCAGCGCCCTTTCGTTGCAGTCCTTGGGGGGGCAAAAGTCTCTGACAAGATAAAGCTGATTGAAAGCCTTCTGAAAAAAGCGGATAAAATTCTCATAGGGGGCGCTATGGCTTTCACTTTTTTTAAGGCGAAAGGATTTAGTTCTGGGAACAGCAAGGTTGAGGACGGCAGTGTAAGTGAAGCTTCAAGGCTTCTTGAAAGCGGGAAGATGGTGCTGCCTGTCGACGTTGTTATCGCTGACAGGTTTGATGCCAACGCCGATAGCAGAATAGTGCGTTCAGAAAGCATTCCTTCAGGCTGGCTTGGGTTGGACATCGGCCCAGAATCCATAAAACTGTTTGAAAGGGAGCTTGGAAAGGCCAAGACTGTGGCGTGGAACGGCCCGATGGGTGTTTTTGAGTTTGATAAGTTTTCTAAAGGAACTGTTGAGCTGGCGAGATTTATTTCGGGGTTAACGGCAACCACAATCGTAGGCGGCGGCGACACGCTTGCTGCAATAAAGAAAGCCGGAGTTGAAGGGAAATTCACGCACGCGTCAACCGGCGGCGGAGCGATGCTTGAATTTCTTGAGGGGAAAAGGCTCCCTGCGATAGAGGCGCTGGAAAAAGCCAGGATGTTTTAGAAGCCACCACAAAATTTATATATTCCTGTCGCTACTTTTAAATTAATACATCAGGGGTGGTCCGGATATCTCTTCAGGATGATGTGAAAAGGTCTTTTGAGAATGTAAAGGGCGACATCCTTAATCTTAAAAAGGGTGTTAACCGCGAGCTTCTTGCTGTTGAGGAGATTGGCAGCCGCCTTCAGGCCTTTGTCGCGAAGGATGAGTTCTACAGCTTTGTCAAGCGCCTTGGCGAGCGCCTGGACCGGATAGATGAGAGCCTTGACGCCTATCTCGGTTATGATGAGGATATAAAGAGCGTCGACGCCAAGGTAAAAAACTTCGGAAAAAAGCTTTCAAGGCAGGAGGATTTGAGTGAGGAGGTAAAGGAAGTAAGGGCGCTCAGAGGGAAGCTGGCAGCCATTGAGGGCTCGGCTGTAAGCGCCCAGAAGTTTAACGAGTCTGTTGGCAGGATGTCATCGGATATTTCTTCTGTCAGGGCTTCCATGCTCGCCGCTAAGTCTCTTGACAGCTTAAAGGCAAAGCTTGCCAACGCTGAAAAAAGGGTTGAAGAGCTTGAAAGGGATGTTCCGTCGAAAGAAGACGTTTCTGGGGGGCTCGCCGCTGTTGAAGAGCTGGGAAAAAGCATAGAGCGGCTTGAGGTGGAAAGCAGGAAAAAAGCTGAGGATTCTGAAAAAGAAAACAGAAAAATGCTCGGGGCTGTTTCCGGAAGATTAACGGCAGATATTGAAAGCGTGAGGGCTTCTTCCGTGGACAAGGCTGTTTTTGAAAAAAGCTTAAAGGAGATTAAAAAGGAGTCTGCGTCAATCAGGGGCGTTCTTGAAAGCTCTGTCAGCGAGGTTGATTTTTCAGATTATGTTACGAAAAAGGAGCTTGGAAAAAAGCTTCTTGCGCTCGAAGAGCTGAACTCGGGCATAAGAAGGGTTGCGCAGGATAACGCGGAAATGGGGAGCGGCCTTGAGTCATTAAAGCGGGAAACCGCCTCGCTTGATGATGTAAGGAGGATAGGCGCTGACGTGAAAGAAATTTCTAAGTCGCTGGATTCGCTGAGGGCAGTGATAGAAAAGGCTGTTGATTCGAGCCAGAAGAGGTTTAGTCAGGATATTGAGCAGACAAGAGCCAAGTTTGAAAAGGAGCTTTCAAGGGTAAAGGATGACTTTGGCGGCAAGCTTGAGAAGATTGAAAAGGAAAGGGCTTCTGTGAAGGGCGGCGAAGGCGTTATTTCAAGGATTGGAAGGGGTTTTGCTGACTTCTTCAGGGAGGATGAGGAGGAAAAGGAAATCAGGTTTAAAGCCAAGCCTTCTCCAAGCGTTTCAGAGCTTCTGAAAGATGAAGAGAAGAAAAAATCGAGAAAAGGCCCTGGCTTTGGCAGGTTTGTGATGCCGATTATAATCACGGGCGCTGTTGTTGCGCTGTTTTTGCTTGTTTTTTGGCTGGCGAACAGGGCTGCAGATGGCACGGAGGAATCTGGAGGGAATAATGCGAGCGACGTTGCTGAAGAGCTTCATCCTGCTGAAGATGTGGTTGTGGTAAAGGATTCCTTGAATGACGCTAGAGGCGTTTCTGCGGCTCCAGGAACGATAGAATACTGCAGGCAGGAGTATGAGTGCAAGGAGCGAGGTGACGGGAGTTACTGGTTCAGCTGCTATCTTGATGAGGAAGGAACCTGCAGGTGCTTTGTAACTGACGCTGAAGGCTGCGGCGCGTCTGAAGAAAAATCTGAAAAGATTTCGGAAGATGTTAAGGGTGGGAAGGGTAAGGTTGGCTACTTGGCGGTTTCTATGGTTGTTTTTGCCGTGTTTCTGGCAGCATACTTTTTGGTTTTAAGAAACAGCGGGGAAGGCGCAAAAAAGCAGAAGAAGGCCAAGGAGAAAGCAAAGGAAGCGAAGGAGGAAGGCGGCAAGGGTGTGGATTTAGATGAATTCTTCCAGAAGAAATAAGGCTGAGGTTGTTCCTATCCATAGTCTCGCCAAGTGTGGTTGCAGCTTTCGCACTTAAGAAACTTCGTCTCTCCTTCATCAGCCGCCCTTGTCTGCATAGTCCAGTAAAAGGCTGTTTTGTGGTGGCATTTAGGGCATTCTGCCTCTGTTTTAGGGAGAGTGTTTGCTTCATTTTTGACAACGCCGATTGTTAACTGGGCTTTTTTTATTGTTTCCTTCAATGCTGGGGTTGCCTCCCTGCTGGAATGCCCGCACTTGCAGATATTTATGTTCTTTCCCTCCTTCTTTGTTGGCAGCATTATTGAACCGCATTTTGGGCAGAAGAGCATTCGGTTTCACCTTAGCAGGTTGATTATGTTCGTGAATAATATTTTAACGTTGCCGAGATAAGGAATCTTTATCACTGCTTTTCCTATAATCAAGTTGGGGCGTATGCTTTTTTCGTATGAAAGCTGGTTGTCGTTGTTGTCGCCTTTTGTTGAGAAAGCATAGCCGCCGCCTTCGGAGCCTGTTGAGACTATGCGGTGGATTACAGGGTCTTTTTCATCTCCTTTGAAGACGATGACGTCTCCGGTTTTAAGTTCGCTCGGCTTTTTTCCCTTGAGAATTATTAGGTCTCCTTTATTGAATCCTTTGCTTAAGGGGTATGCTGAAAAGGCGCTTTTTGAGATGTTTTTTTCATCATACCACTTTCCGCAGCTATTCCAGTAATCATCAAAGTCAAGATTCGTCCTTTTTTCAAACTGGGCGCCGCATATCCTGTAACCGCCGCCTCTCCCGCAGTCTGTTGCTGAATGTTCCATGCTGCAGGAAACAACAGCAACGATTGGGTTGCTTGTGAAAAGCAGAAAGCCGAGCAGGGGGTATACTACGAATTTTATTATGACAAAGGCGAGTATGACATTGACAACCCAGCTTAGTATGCTGTTGTCCTCCCAAAGGAAGCGCCACAGCCTCTTAACCGCCTTCTTCATGGGATTTTGTGCTTGGGAAACAAATAAAAAGCTATCGGTTTTCTCTCTATTTATGAACAAATGGTATTATGAGGCGATAATCCAGTTAAGGCCTGAAAAAAGCGAAATTGACGCGTATATAGAGCGGGCAATCAAGGCTGCAGGGGTAAATCTCGCAAGGAAAAGAAGGCTTAAGACAGGGCTTGACTACTACGTAAGCTCGTGGAAGTTCTCAGTTGCCCTTGGTAACGAGCTTGCCAAGCATTTTGGGGGGCGCATAACTGTTTCAAGGAAGCTTTTTGGCAGGAGTAGGCAGGGGAGGATTGTTTACAGGTGCACGGTTTTGTACAGGCCGCATCCCTTCGAGAAGGGCGACATCGTGGCTTCAGGCAAAAATGTTTTTGTGGTGACTGATTTGGGCAGGGGGATTACCGGAAAAAACATGGCAACAGGAAAGAGCGAGCAGCTTGATTTGAAAGAGCGATGGCAAAAGCTGAAGAAGCACAGGGCCGTAGTCTCAATGAGCTCGCCGCGCTTTGAAGTGATAAATCCGGAAGATTATCAGAGCATAAGGGTTGAAAACGCAGGCAAGGCTTCAGAAAGAAGGCGTGTTAAGGTTGTTCTGCATGGGGGAAAGGCTTATTTGGTTGGATAGGCTTTTTCCTGTGCCGCTTTACGTGCTTGTAGGCGATGTATAGAACTGCAAGAGCCAGGAAAACTGCAATCAGTATGTCGAGCTGCCTGCTGTAGTCGTGCACCAGCGCCCAGTTCTCCCTGAGTTTCATGCCGAGCGACAAAAGGATTGTGTTCCATGCCGCGGCGCCTATGAAAGTGTAAAGCGTGAATCTTGCGATGTTCATTCGCGCAAGCCCTGCAGGGATTGAGATTAAATGCCTGACTACCGGAATAAATCTGCTTAGGAGAATGGTTATGCTTCCTCGATTTTTAAACCAGCGCCCAGTCCATTCAAGTTCCTCCTCGTCAAGAAAGATGAATCTGCCAAAACGGCGTATAAGCTCCTTCCCTCCAAAAAATGCGATAAAATAAGATGCGAGGGAGCCTGCGACCGAAGCTAAACTGCTTACTATTATGACGAGCCATAGCTTGAGCGTTCCATCTGCCACAAGGAAGCCGGCAAACGGCATGACGAGCTCGGAAGGCACTGGCGCCACCATGCTTTCGAGCGCCATTAGGAGAAATATTCCGGAATAGCCTGTAGACGCGATGATTGAAGTAAAAATCTCGCTTAGGCGCTCAAAAAGCATTTGTTCAAAGCGCAAATCCGGCTATAAAAAGATTTAAGTTTGCCTGCGTTGCATGGTTAGCGCCATTCAGCGTCTGAAGACTTTATTCTGTTCCTGAAGCGGCCGCTGGCAATTACCGCTTTCGCAAGCTCCTGTGGTGTTTTGAAGCGCCTCTCAACCATCGCGACCAGCCTCCCGCCCGAAACAAAGGCTTTTTTGTGCTTTTGCCTGAATCTTTTCGAGTTGCTTTCGTCTGAGGTTTCAGGCCCCTTTCTTTTCTCGTATTTGCTCGAGTATTTTGCGCTTATGAAAAACCAGATGAGCGCTTTGCCGCCTTCCCACTGCCACGAGCTTTTTTCAATGGCGAACTGATTTTTTAAGAATGCATCTTTGAGCATCTCGTACTTTCCAAGAAGGGCTGTGCCCATCACGTCTTTTTTGTTTTTTTCTGGGGCAATTTCCAAAAGGAAAAGCCTTGTTTTTTTGCTGTTTGATTCAATAAGCTCTTTTTTTGAAACAGCCTTTTTTTTGAAGAATTCTTCTGAGGGCTTTTTGAGGAATCTTGACGCGGTCTCCTTGAAGAGCGTGAAAGCCTCCTTGCTTAATGCTGCGCTTACGTTTCTGCTAGGCTGAACAGGGTCTATGATTATCAGGGGGCTTTCTGTCTTTGACTTGTTAAGCTCCATAAGGGGGTTTCTTGATAGATAGTGTTTCTCTGTGTCTATAACAGCCTTCTCGCGCCAGTTTGCAGCCGCTTTAAGCAGTTTCACGAAGCTGCCGTAATGGGTTGTTAGGATTTCGCAGGCGTAGCCGGAAAATCCCCTGATGTAGGACTCTGCCCCATAAACGCCGCAGGCAGCCATAAATGCCTTTGTGAGCCTTATTTCACTGAATTTTCCTTTCGCTTTTTTAGCGACCCATTTTGCGTGAAGGGGGGATACATCTGTTATGTTCTTGGCTTGTTTTGCTGATGATATGTTGAGGATAGGTA
>CAZBPE010000068.1:5584-6454 GCA_964493685.1 uncultured Methanosarcinales archaeon | reverse complement strand
AGGGAAGGCACATCGTCCATGTGATGAAGGAAAAGCCGAAATTCAAGAAAGGGGATAAAGTAAAGGGAAAGGTGGACTTTGAAAGAAGAAAGCAGCTATCGCAGCACCACACAGTAACGCACATTTTCAACCAGCTTCTGCGAAGAAACCTGGGAAAGCACGCATGGCAGGCAGGCACTGCAAAATTCACCGAGAAGGCAAGGCTGGACATGACGCACTATGACAGCCTGACGCCGCAGCAGCTGCAAAAAATCGAGAGGGAAGCCAACGAAGCAATCAAGAAAGATTTGAAAGTCATCAGCAGGTTCATCCCAAGAACAGAGGCAGAGCAGAAATACGGCTTCACAATCTACCAAGGGCCTGTAGTTCCCGGAAAAGAACTGAGAATAATAGAAATTGAGGGCTTTGACGTTGAAGCATGCGGCGGCACTCACGTCCACCACACCGCTGAAATTGAAGCTGTAAAAATAATAAAAAGCAGCAAGGTGCAGGACGGCGTTGTCAGAATAGAATACGCTGCCGGAAGGGCGCTGGAAGACATCAGCAGCAGCGCCGGCGGAACTGTAGAAGAATTAGCATTACTCTTCGGCTGCAATCCAGAACAGGTTCCAGGAAGGGCAAAGGAGCTCTTTGAAAAGTGGAAGCAGAAGGCAAAAAAGGGAAAGGCTGTTGACGCCAATCTCACTTCAACAGCCAGCTACAGCGGAGACATCCTCAAGAAAACGTCTGAAATCTTCAGGACGCAGCCAGAGCACCTCGCAAAGACGGCAAAGAGATTTATTGACGAGCTGAAGAATTCCTAGCCCGCCAAGCGAAACATATAAAAATAACAGGCGCAGCGGCAGTTGTTCGGGGTGATTGCATCATGGC
>CAZBPE010000068.1:0-5574 GCA_964493685.1 uncultured Methanosarcinales archaeon | reverse complement strand
GCTAAGAAGAAAAAAGGGGCTTCAGCAAGGAAGAAGGCAACTGTCCGAAAAGCAAAGAAGATGGCTGTTTCTAAGAAAGCCAAAGCAAGGAAACCGAAGGCTGTGAAGAAGAAGGCAAAGGCTGCTGTAAAGAGCGCATCAAAGGCGCCTGTGAAAGCTGCAAAAGCGCCCTCAGGAAAGTTCAACATGCTCGTAACATTCAACCCGAACCACGCCGGAACAGCGCAGAAGGAGCTCAGCGAGGCTCTCCACAAGATAGGCGAGAAGCCAAGAATAGCTGTTTCCCAGATAGAAGGGCTTTTCAAGGTTGCAGTAAGCGACGCAAGAAAGGTTGTCTCAAGGCTTAAGAGCCTCTGCCAGGCAGAGCCTGACAGGTTTGTCGCAACACACCACTACACGCCAATTGACAGCTGGTGCGGCTCTGAAATCAATGAGATGAAGAAGGTAATAAAGCGCCTTGTTCCCGGCATAGGAAAGTCAGACAGGTGGAAGATGGCGCTCAACAAGAGGCGCTGGGACAAAGCAGGGCACCCTGAGCTTATAACAAGCCTGACAAGCGTCATAGACAGGGATAATGTTGACTTAAGCAACCCGCAGAAGATAGTGCAGGTTGAAATCATAGGGAAGGAAACCGGCATATCGCTTCTGCAGGCAGGCGAAGCGCTTAACGTAGTTGAATTAAAGGAGAAAACCTAAAGAAAAGAGGACAATTTTTTCTGTTTTTTTATGTTTCCAAGCAGTTTGCTTCTGCCAAGGATGCTGTTTATGCTATGGCTGAGCTTATCCCTGATTAATGAAACAGCGCAGCCAAGCATCAGCTCCCTCGAAGCAAACGTCAAAGGCTTTGACTGAAGGGCTTTTCTTGCTGCTTCACGCACCACCCACACCCCAAGAGGAATCGTGTATTCATCCGTTATAACCCTTATCACGAGAACAGAAGCCTGCCTTTTCAATTCAGCAAGCTTCTCAAGAACAGGAAGACGCGACGCATAGTAGCCGCCGGCAGTCTGCTCAGCATACGTAAGGCTCGTAGTCAGTTGTGCAGTAGCCGCTGCCAGCCAGAGTCTCAAACAATTCGTAGCTCCACACATCAGGGAACATCAGGACAGCAAAGTAATTCCCCAGATAGCCGCCAAAATAAAGCGAATAGTCGTTGCATGCGCTGTAGTCTTTTATCCTGCTTATCAGCTGCTTTCCAACAATGTCGTCAGTTGCTGTGATTGAATACCGCGTAGGAACAAGCTTCCTGTCGGGCTTCAAGCCAACAGTTCCCACAGAAAGAATCCTTGAAAGAAAGTTCTCGTCAAAGCCCGAGCCGTAAAGGTAATTGATTGCCTCTGCCGCCTTCAGGTCCGTGTCAGAATAGACTTTTTCAACCTTTGCAGGAATCCTCGGATTTGAGGTTATCCTTGCGAACTTAACCTCGGCAGAAGGGCCTGTCGGAGCGCTCACCGAATCAGCGCTCATCCTCAGCACAGGCATCCTTTTCAGGGAAAGCTCAAGCTCAACAGGCCTTTCAGCCATCCCAACCTGCCGGCTGATTTCCTGCAGCCTGCTGGCGCTCCTCACGTGCGATTTTAAATGCGAATTTATAAGCGACGAGCGGAACTCCACTATATCCGGAATCCTGAACTGCTGAGCAGACCAAAAGCGCGGAGCGTCGTAAAGCCAAGCATCCTCTGCTTTTTCAGGCGGGCTAAGGACGCCAACATTGACAAAAGGGTAGCCGAACCTCCCTATGAACGGCGCAGGGCTGTTGCCGAAGAACTGCTCCCTGTTAAGCCTAGGCTTAATCTTAAAGCGTGCAATTGACCTGACGCAGACAGGGCAGTTGAAGTCATCGCAAGCCCTGAACGGGTGGTGCTCTGTCCTCACAAACGGCTTTGCCTGCCTCATCATATCAAAAGGCAGGGAACAACACTGAGTTAATAAAGAATTCCTACAACAACATACTTTACCTGCCCGAACCTGATTCTTCCGTGGTCCTGCGAAGGCGCATTATCACCCTTTGCCACTGCATACCACCCCTTTTCGTCAGAAGAAATCTTGACAACCCGGTGCGAAACAAGCCCGCCAGCCTCATCCGAATCATATGCGATTATATCCCCTGCCTTTATGTCGGATTCTGAATTCGGCTTTATCAATATGGCCTTTGTTTTTTGACCAATGAAAGGCTCCATTGAGCCGCTGCCCTCAAACCTGCCGAGAGAGGCGTCAGCTATTCTTATAGTTACGGCACTTTCACTGACATCAAGATGCTCCTCACTTATCCTGCCCTGATTAGCGTTGCCCTGATGCCCGCCAACCAGCATTCCCGAAACAGGAATAATGCCGCCTGCATAAGCAGAAAACGCCACAAGCAAGCTTCCCAGCGCAGCAACCAGCGCTATTGCCAGCCAACTCTTCCCGTTTGCCATAGACGGAAAGCATCTTAGAACCAGTATATAAATATTGTCCTTTTATAGTAGTTACATTACTGCTGCTGTGCCCTGCTCCTCGCTTCATTAACAGCCCCAAAAGCCTCTTTCAGCACAGCATAAAGCGAACTGCGCTTTTCAGCAGAATCAGCTATGCCTGCAATCTCGCCATACATATCCTTGAGCACGTTGTACTTGACTATCGCCTGATAGACAGGGCCCACCCTTGCTATCTCCTTCACTCCCTCAGCAAGCCTGTAATACTCCTCCTCCAGAGTTTCCGCCTCGCCACTCATATCATTCCTTGTTTTGTCAACATTCAGACCATCAGAAGAATCCTTTGAAGCAGAAAGCCTGAGGCTCCTTACTATGTGGTCTGTTTTCTCAAGGGAGCTGCCAAGAACATCAAGCCGTTTTTCAAAGCTCTTCATCCGCTCTCCTGTAACACTTTCCTTTCCATCCAAAATGCTTCTTTTAAGCTCCTTGACGCTTTGCTGAAGCTCCAGCCTCAACTCTTCAAGGTCCTTGCGCCCTATAAGAGCTGAAGCAGCCCTTGTTTTTACGCTGTCAAATTCACCCTTCATTTTCCTGAATTCTTCCTCAAAGCCCCCAGCCCAGTCCCTGAACTTTGACCATTCTGCGAACTGCTTCTGGAACTGGATAAACATGTTGCCTGCCTTGTTTGTCTGGCGCTCTATGTTTGCCTCAGACTGCCTTGTCCTCGCAAGATTTTCAGCAGTTTCGCTGTTAAGCTTTACCAGTTCCTCAGTTCCGTTAAAAACAGAAAGCCTATCCCTTATGCTTTTTAATTCCTCAATAACCCTCCGGTACAGAGCGTTGATTGCTTCTATCCTTGCATCAAAGCTCTCATATCTTATTGAAGCCTTTCTTAGCTCAGAACTTATACTTTCAGGCTGAAGCTCGGCGACAAGATCCGACGCCTTTGCAGCTTTTGCATTTATTTCCTCAATTGACTTTTCCTTTTCGAGAATCAGGTTGCGCATCTCGCCAATCTGCTCGCTGATTCTTGTAAACCGCTCAGAGTCAGTTTTTCTCAGCTCGCCAAGCGCATCCACTTTTGCCTTAAGCTTTTCAACCTGCGCTGAAAGCTTATAGTCCCTTTTAGAATCCGGCTTCGTTACAGGAATATCCTCCTCTTCAGATTCTTCCTGCCCCTCAAAATCCTCTTTTTTCCTGCGAAAAAAATGCAATCCTGTCCCCTCTTTTAGCTTTTTTTCTCTCTTTATTTATATATAAAAACTTTCCTACCTGCGCTCTCGCCTCTGTCTTTTTTCCTTGTTTTCTATTTTTTTGCGTTCTGTTCTGGCTTTGGTTATGGCTTCTTTGAGTTCGCTTGCGCTTACGCGTTTTTTCTCCAGCTTTTTCGGCGTTTTGTCCAGTTTTTTCCATGTTGCGCTTATCCTTGGCTCAAGCGATTCGAGGTATACCTGTACCATGTTGAAGTTTCCTAGCCCGAGCTTTTCCTTTGCCAGCTTAAGCTCTATTTCAAGGTCGAACACGTCAATCTTAAGCTCTTTTAGCTGGCTTATCTGATATTCAAGCTCGTCAATCGCTTCGTTGAATTTGTTGTAATGTCCAAGTTCGCTGTCTGACAGGCGCGTTGTGCTGTGGAGGAGCGGCCTGAATGAGATGAAGTATGCCCTGCCTTTGTTGTATTCTGAGTTTTCTAGCATTCCTGTGCCGATTGATGCTTTTACTGTTGACTTGACGAATTCGTCGCCGTATTTTGTCCTTATTCTTTCCAGGTCGCCTTCGTCGCTTGTTCTCATTTGTATCTGGGTGGCGATGTTTGCTTTTATTTCTCCGACGAAGTCTGTTAGCACCTGTGATATCAGCACGAGCCCGATGCCCCATTTTCTGCATTCTCTTGCCGCTCTTTCAAGCTGGATGAGTCCCTCTCCTGAGCCGCCGAATTTGCTTAGGAGGCGGTGCACTTCGTCGTAGACGAGGAGCGCTTTCAGGTTTTGGCTTTCCTCCCAGTTTGTTCTGAAGACTTCGCGTATGGTGTTTGCTATGAAGGTGTCTATCTCTTTTGGCTCAAGCTTGTTGATTGCGAAAACGTTTATTCTTCCCTGTTCGATGAATTTCCTTATGTCGATTACTTCCAGGGGGTCTGTTACTTGCCTGACGTTTCCTGGGAACGCTTTTGCGTTTTTGCTTCTTAGCCCGAATTCGGAGTATTTGTCGAGCATTCTGTTGTCTGCGCATTTTCTTAAGAATCCTGTCCATTGCGCTGTGGGGTCGAACACAATCACGGCTATGTTCTTTTGCAGCGCTTCTTCTATAAGGTCTTGCGCTGCTACTGTTTTGCCTGAGCCTGTTGCTCCAGCGATTATGGTGTGTGTTTGAAGCTTGTCCAGTTCAACGTACGCTTTTCTTCCGGTTTCTGCGACTTTGCCGATGAATGCGGAACTGCTGCCTGGCTTTGGAAGCTTGCCAAAGTCAACAAAGACGTTGTAGCGCCTTCTTTGCCTGGCGAGCTTTCTGTATTTCAGGTAGGCGTAGGCGCTTATTGGAAGCAGGAGTGTTAGGATTAGCAGCTGCCAGCCTGTAATTAACTTGTATTTCCTGAACATGTAGGGCTTGAGGATTTCGAACAGGGGCTTTCTGACCTCTATTTCGCTTACTGATTTTGCTTCGTTCTTCACGTTGTTTTCCATGTAGTACGCTGTGCCTATTATTGTGTATCTTCCGTTGGCAAGGTTTTCAGGGAGTTTTATCTTGTCCATGGTGCTTGTGGATGTTTCCACGGCCAGCGCTTTTTCCTGCCTGCTGATTGTTTCGTTTGTTCCTGGGTTGATGACTTCAAGGGTCATTTGCACGTCTATGCGCTTTGAGCTTCCGAGGTTGTAAATGGTTGATTGTATTTTGAGTTCGCTGCCTGGCGCCAGTATCTTTTCAAGAGGCTCAATTTTCAAGTCAAGCAGCTTCTCGCCCTTCAGCTTTTCAGACACCTTAAGCGTTACGGGTATTATTATGGCGTCTTTGCCGTTTGTTATGATTATTTCGCCAGAATAGACATTTGGCCTGGCGTTGTCCGGAATTACAATGCTGACCACAAGTTTTTCGTTTCCCTCTGCAGCGATTGTGATGTCGCGAGGCGTGTACAAGAATCTTGACGCGTCCCCGTCAACGC
>CAZBPE010000067.1:4007-6669 GCA_964493685.1 uncultured Methanosarcinales archaeon | reverse complement strand
CTAGCTCCTCCCAAACCCTGCTTTGACTCGCTTTTCCCTCCCACGCAAGTTAAGGAAGGGAAAAGTGAAGTTCAGAGAACCAGAGCCAGCAAGCGGGAAGTTAGAATGTTGACTTAACAGTATCAGATCAGGAAGCCTGAAAAAACCTTTGTTGCGATAAACATGAGGACTTTGTACATTACAAATGAGCTTATCATGAGCATTGGAATGTATTTCACGCCGCCCTTGATGGTGCCGGTTTGTATGATTGATATCATAAGCGATGCGAAGAAAGATACTACCAGAAGCGCGTTCATGGAGAATGACTGGAAGGTCGCTGGATCGACGGATATGTTGCCGAAGCTTATCGGCATGCTTGCGCTTCCTGCTTCAGCGCCGCCTGAAGCGCCGCCTATTTTTTCGGATATGTTCTGGAGGACGGTTAGAAACTGGAAGGAAAGGGCAAAAAGCCCTGGCGCAACGAAAATTACGATGACTGCAACGAAGATGACGTAGGAAAGGTTTGTCGCAGCCATTTCTGACTTGAGCTCTTTCGTCTCTTCGATTGTGTCTATTACTCTGTCCATGACTTCGGCAACCTTCCCGCCGCCCTTAATTCCCTCTATTATCAAGTCGAAGGAGCGCCTCAGTGTTGGAGAGTCGTATTTTTCTGTAAATGACTTCAGCGCCTCATCTACGTCCTGTCCGGTTATTACTTTTTTAGCGGAAAGCCTTATTTCGTTTGCGAGTATTCCGAACTCAGGTTTTATTGAGCTCCACAAGGCCCTTTCAAAGGGCATTCCGCCTTTCAGGTTTTCTGACACCATTCTAAGGAAGTCTGGAAGGACTTCCTCCATTTTTTTCGTCCTGCTGAATATTTTCAGGTCTAGGTAAAAGTAAATTGCGAGGAGCATGGCAATGATAACGGCGCTATGAACTGACAGCCAGAGAATGAGGGCGAAAACGAAATCAAGCGCGATGTTAAGCTCGTAGGACAATATGAAATTCCATCCGTAAAATATGAAAACGTAAGATACGGGGATTATGCTGAGCCAGAAAAGTATGCCGAAAAGGCTGTATGGAACATCTGCGATTCCTGCCTTTAGAAAGTAGCTTCTGATTGTAGGCCTTATCCTGTCAAAGACAAATGCCTTTCCAACTCCTTCAGTTAGCTGGTTTGGTATCATAGCTGCACCATTGGCCTAGCGGACCTTACCATTACTATGAATGCTATCTGAACTAAGGAGAGGAAGAAAAGAACCGTATAGAACACGGTATTGGTGAATTCAAGATTCAGGAAGCCGGATATTATTACAAGCATGGTAAGCCCGAGGGAAGGGGCGACGCAGCCGACAATCATGTAAAAGAGCATCAGGGAGTTTAGCTTTTTCCCGTAGCTCTTTATTTCTATGGACTGCTCTGATGAAATTGACTTAAGAGTGCTTTTTAGGACGCCTGTAACCTCTGAGCCGGTCTTCAGCGCCGTGACTATCTGCCATAGAACCCGCTTGAATTTTTCAGAAGAGGTGTAGGTGCGCGCGTTCTCAAGGGCTGTTTCAAGCGGCGTGCCAGTGTTTATGTCGTGAAGTATCTCGCCAAAATATTTCGCAGAAACGCCGTAGCTTTTTGATGCGTCCTCAAGCGTGTTTATGAGTGGAGTTCCTGACTCCATTTTCACCAGGAGGTAGCGCCCTGCGAACAGGACCTCCTTGTCAATTTCGCGCTGCCTTCTCCTTATGGCTGCTTTTGGCGACTGTATGATAAACAATGTCGTGAAAACCAGCGAAACTGAAAAGACGATTAACACCAATGCAAGAAGGGATGGAAAAGATACTTTTTTCGCGAAGAGAAAGAATGCCATTATAGTGAAGGCGAGGGCCGAGTAAAGGGAAAGCTTGAGCGCCCTTTTAACAAACAGCTCGGGAGTTTTATTGTAGTGGGCTATCTTCAGGTTTGTCTTTATTGAAGGGAAACGCTCCAGTACAAACCATGCAAAATCAATTATCGCAATCACCTAAAGCCTAAGCTTTCCCGAATAATATTTGGACATGATGAGTCCTATCTGATGAACGTCAGTTATGTTTTCCGCGACAAGCCATCTTAGAACGGCTGTCTTGCTGAGGATGTCCTTTTTGACCTCGGCAGGCGTGAGCCCTGTGTAGAGGCTAAGCGTTTCCATGGTGCGCTTGGCTTCTGAAGTCCTTAAAAGAGTGTCCTTCAGGATGTCAAGCTGCATTAGTACAAGCGCGTCTCCGTCTTTTTGTATCTCCGCGAGCTGGAGGGTTCTTCTCTTGCCGGTCCTCCTGTTCCTGCTCTGGACGAGTATCAGTGAAAGGGAGCCGAGAACAGCCTTCGGGACTTCTATTGGCGGGGACGTGAGCCTTGTTATTGTTTCTTCGGCATTGTTTGCATGTATTGTTGCGTAGACGCTGTGCCCTGTGTGCATTGCCTCAAAAAGGACTTCCGCCTCTGCCTTTTTCCTTACTTCTCCCATGATTATTCTGTCAGGCCTCATTCTGAGCGAATTTATAACAAGGTCGAGCATAGTTATCTCGCCCTTGCCTTCCGGATTCGGCAGCCTTGTTTCAAGCGGAACCCAATGAAGGGTGTTGGGCAGCGTAAGCTCGCGGGTGTCTTCTATTGAGATTATTCGCTGGTTTGGAGGGAAGAAGTTTGCAATTGC
>CAZBPE010000067.1:1958-3997 GCA_964493685.1 uncultured Methanosarcinales archaeon | reverse complement strand
GGTTCCTCCTGCGATTATCATTGAAAGCTCGTTCTGTATGGCGAGCCAAACCCAGGCAGCTGCCTCGTAGTTCATGGTGCTTGATTTTATGAGGTCTGTGATGCTCCATGGCTTTTCAGCGAATTTTCTTATTGTTATGGTGTTGCCGTCGGTTGATATTGGCAACAGCGTTGCGTTCACTCTGTCTCCAGTAAGCAGGTGGGCGTCCATTAGCGGCTTCAGCAGCGTTATTTCCTTTCCGACTTCCCTGCCTATAGTAGTGGCGTAGTGCCTTATCTTTGCCTCGCTCGGAATAAAAACATTTGTTCTAAGCCAGCCGTGTTTCCTGTGGTAAACCCATACAGGGTCCTTTGAGCTGTTTACAACGATTTCTTCAAGGTTTGCATCTTTCAGTAGAATTTCTATGTTGCCAAGCCCTACGTTCTGCTGGATAACGTGGTTGACGAGAAGCTCTGAAGTTTCAGAGTCTATTCCAGGGAAATATTTTTTTATGAGAATCCTTATCTCGTCCTTGAATTTCTGCTTTATGTCAACGTCTTCGTCTTCTTTTATCGCGCCTATGTTTACCCTTGAGATGAACTCCTCTCTAAGCTTGTTAAGTATCCTCTGGGTCGTGTCGCTTATGTTAAGTATTGAGATGTTATATACTGGAACTGCCTCGTCCTCCTCCGCGTATATGGTGACGTCAACAACAACGCCCTCAAGGTTAAGCTTATAGGAATCTATTACTTTCACGTCTTTTTCATCAGTCAATATTTAGCACCGCCAATGGTTTGAATTTTTACGCTGGCATCCTTACCTGCGCCTTTGAGCGCGACTTAAGCTCTTCTATTTTCTGGTGTATGCCAGCCGAATTTTTCTCTGGCGACAAAGATGGCTGCGGGAGCGGCTTGTTGTTTTGCCCAGCATAAGGCTGAGCAGACTGCTCGCCCAAGATTATGCTCCTGTAAAGCGCGAGTATTTTGTTCCTTATCTGCTGCCTTCTGGCAACGTCAATCGGGGTTAGCCTCGAATAAGCCTCTTTAAGCTTTTTGTAGAGCGCATTTGCGGTTATGTAGTCGCCTTTTTTCAGGCTGCCGCTGCAAGCACTAAGCAGGTTGTCGATTTCTCCAATGGAACTCTTGAAAGCCTGGGATTTTTTTTCGTCAACGCTTTCAAGAAGCTTCTCGTAAAGTTCAACAATCCTTTTCTGCAGTTCTGTTTTCTGCTGCACAAACCCGTCAGGCAATTTCTTGAATACCCTGTTTATCTCAGAGTATGTCTGGTTAGCTTCTGAAAATTTTCCGCTGTCTACCTGCTGTTTCATAGTTTGCAGAAGCCGGATTATCTGGCTTGCTTCGGTTAACAGCTCGCTCTCTGCCTTTTTTTCGAGAATCCCAGACAGCCGGTCGTATAAGCGGGCAATCGTGCTCTGAAGTTCAAATTTTTTCTTCAGAAAGCCATTGGGAAGCTGGCCATAAGTCTTGCTGATGGTGTTATAAGTCCTGAACGCCGCTTCAGCGTTTCCTGCCGCCATCTGCTTCTCCGCCTCCTTGAGCAGGCGTTCAATCTCTTTTGACATCATGTCGAAACGATACTTGAGCCTTTTTTCCTTTTCATCTATCAGCTGTCCAAAAACCTTCAGTATTTCCTCTTTCAGCTTGCGCTTCTCTCTTGCGAAACCGGCAGGAAGCCCTTCAAAAACCTTCCTTATTTCGCCGTAATAGGCGGCAGCCGTGGCGAATCTCCTTTTTTGCATGCTTTCCCTTGATGAGCTCACAAGGGCGTTTATTTTAGCCATTCCATCCTGCATTCTCTGCCGCTTTATCTTGTTGGAATATACTACAATGTCCCGGTTAAGCTTTATTATGCTATCCTGCATGCTTGACTTTTCAGACTGCCACTGTTGAGAGAAACCGGAAAGAATCTTTTTTGATTTATCGTAGTTTAAAACAGCTTCCTCAAGCCTCCCCTTTTCAAGAAGCTCATAAGTCCTGTCAAGAAGTTTCTTGAGCCCTGCATCGCGCGATATTTTGATGTCCTCCGCATCGGAGTAGTCG
>CAZBPE010000067.1:0-1948 GCA_964493685.1 uncultured Methanosarcinales archaeon | reverse complement strand
TTCCTGAACAATGCCCTTCAGCTGCGACTGAACTTCAAAGAATTCCCTGTTCGCTTCATCAAACTTGTTGCTTTTGATGAGTTCTGATGCCTCCTTCGTTTTCTTTTCAGCTTCAGAGAACTTTTCAAGAAGCTCTGCCTTCTCCTGCGGGGAAACATTAACAGTAGATGACAAGAATTGGGTTACCTTTTTCAGCTTGGACAGGCTTTGCCCGTATATGCTGTCCAATGCGCTGAACTCGCCCCCAGTCCTCTTGCTTTCAGCGGAAGCGAGAAGCTCTGAAACGTTTTCCATCTCGCTTTTTATCTCTGCGTCTTCGAGCTTGTCCTGAAAAAGAGCGTCTGCGCTTTTTTTTGGTTTTTCAGACTTGCCGGGAACGGGAAGGGTGAGGTAAGGCGTCGTCATCTTGTACTTGACAGACAAAACTCCGTCCTCCTCGAGGAAGGTCGCCCACGCCTCGATTGTCTGCGCGCTTACGCCAAGCTTCTTCGCCGCCTCGCTGAAGGCTATCTCCTTTTCCTGCCTAACAATGCTGATAAGCTCGTCTGCTGCTGTTGTGATGCTTTTTTGTTTTGGCTGCATATCGACCAGTTTGTTAGTCTATCATCTACATCTCCAAATTTGCCACTCTTACTTTAATAAGGTTTTTAACCACTCAAAAGTAAGAAAAAGCTTATTGCGCCTGCTGAGCTTCAGTCTGGCTCTCGCTGGGCTGTTCAGCTTCGGCGGACTCTTTTGCGTTCTCAGAGATTTCAGCGTTTCTTTCAGCAACCTCCTTCATCTCAGGAAGTGCTTTGTGGGCCTTTTTGGTTACTTCAACGGTTTGCTCTGAGGAGGCTTTCTTTTCAGCCGTTTGGCCAGCCAAAACAAGCCTTAGCCGCCTTATTTCGAGGGCTTTCAGCGGAAGAACCTTTTTAACTACAGTTTTTAGCGAGGTTTGGAGCTTGTTGGATATGGCCGTTTTGATGATATCGTCAAAAGTCTGGCTTAGCATTTCTTTGGCAAGCTCTTCCCTCAAAAGTTTCCTTATAAGGCTTAGTCTTGACTCGCTTGCCGATGTTCTTGTAACGGCGAAGGGCTTTACGCTAACAAGCTCTCCTGAAGAGGTTTTGCAGACAATTGAATCGTCAAGCCTTTCAACACCCTTTCTAACAAGCCTTCTGAGCTGGGCAGGGCTGGCATCATATCCAACAACCCTCGCAGTGCCTTTTCCGTCTTCAATTTCTGAAATCCTGAACTGAAGGCTTATGCCCTGCTGCCTTATGTCTCCTGTGAGGTTGGCAAGGTTAACAGTCAGTGTCCTGTCAAGCATCATTGAAGGCTCCGCAACATAGCATTCCCCAAGGTACGTGGAGTCGAAAGACTTTGTTGAAACGATTGGATACCATGACTTCTTCAGTATCTTTCCCTTAACCTGCTGCAAAGCTTTAGCCATTCAGCTGTGAAGGATTTTGGGGGGATTTATAAAGGTATTGGGAGAAGGGCGCAAAGAATGACTGCGTGCATCAGAAAAAAGTTCATGCGAAAACAATAACATCGTTGATGATTCTGCTCTCTAAAGTCCGTGATGAAGCCACCAGCTTAAAGTGGGCTATGGAAGAGTTAACCATAGTCAAGACATTTTTCACGTATAAGCAGTAATTGCCTCTGTCAAGTGCACTCAAAAGGCTTGGTTTTTTGAGTTGCCATTCTTGTACCATAAAAAACGTAAGCTCATAAAAAGCCCCGAGATTAGGGCCTATGCAGAGCCGAAGCGGGCTTTCAACAGAACTAACATTCATTCCTTTTTATAGTCTTCATCATCGTTAAATGGCGACTTTACCTCAACGACAACCTCCAGATGGCCGTGATTTATGTTTCTCCTGCCGGTTTGTTCCAAGGAAGTAGGCCTTCCGTAATTATTTAGCGTTCTGAAGCTGTTTTGTGATTTATATGTTGCAGTAGCGAA
>CAZBPE010000066.1:6175-6814 GCA_964493685.1 uncultured Methanosarcinales archaeon | reverse complement strand
ATGTGCTAATTATGAAACTGCCCACGAAAAAGACCTAATTATGCAACACCGCATTGGCGTGCGTTAAATATTTAAATTACAATCAAGCTAGAAGATGGCATGGCTTGGAACACCACAAAGCTGGTTGCTGTCGGAAGCGTTGGCGTTCTTGTTTTCCTGAGCGGCATTCTTGGCGCTGCTGCGGCTTCTGTTACTGGTCTTGTCGGCATAGAGGCGTTCATCAACGTCTTTGTCATTCCAGTCTTAATGGTTTTTGGGATGCTTCTCGTTCCGAGGTTTGGAACGCTGACTATGATTAGTTTCATCATAGGCGTGCTTTCCCTGCCTGTTGCTGGCTATGGCCCTCCTGGCTTTCTTCCAAAGGTTCCTGCCAGCGTCCTGTCAGGGCTGCTTGCAGACTTGGCTTTTTTGCTGCTAAGGCAAAGAATTGGTTTGAGGGCTGCGGCTTTTGTCGCTGCTGGGCCGGTGGATAACTCTTTGGCCACTGCCTTTTACATAGGAATGATTTTCTTGTTTCCTGCTGCCGGGATTCAGGCAGGCTTTGAGAATTTGCTGGCGCCTTTGCCGATTATCGGTTTGGTAGCCCTTGGCGCAGTGGCTGGCGTGGTTGGCGGATTTGCGGGGCTGAAGCTTTATAAG
>CAZBPE010000066.1:0-6117 GCA_964493685.1 uncultured Methanosarcinales archaeon | reverse complement strand
AAACACCGCCGTGGTGAAAAGAATACAAGGGTGACAGGGGCAAAGCTCGGCGCATTGGGGTTTGGCGAGCAGAAGCATTAATTATTTATATTTGCTCTGGTACGGTAAATGGAATGGGAACTATCGCGATATCTGAAGAGAAGTTTGACAAAATGCTTGCAGACGTAGAAGTGCTTATAGGTGACGTAGCGGCGCTTTTTGACCAGGATGAGATAGCAAAAAAAAGACTTGTGGATATAAAAGCCAACCCCTCAATCGGAAAATCGGAGAAAGAACTTAGCAATTACCTTAAAAAGAGGGGTGTGAAGGTTGACTGACTGGGAAATAAAAGAGCATCCTGACTTCTTCAAGGATTTGGATAAGATTGGCGTGAAAGAGCTTGAAATTTTCTGTAAGAAAAAGGGCAAGATAAAGGAAAATCCTGAAAGGCAAAAGCATCTTAGCGGCGGAGAGAACTGCTATAGGGAACCGATTACCGAGAACATCCGGCTCATTTACTGGATAGAAGGCAAAACAGTCTGGCTGCTTACGATTGGTAAACATAAGGAAGCGTACAAGGAGTATTTGAAGAGGCTGCACTCTTTGAGGGCTGAAATGGTATGAAAAAGGGCTGGACAGTTACGCGGCTGGTTGCTGCAGGCGCATTGGGCGTTCTGGCGATAGTTCTCACGCTGCCAGGCTTTGCCATTTCAAACATTGTCCAGTTACCTGGCTCATCAATTCCGTTCGCGGGCTTGGTTGCGTCAATGCTTACTGTGACTGGGCTGTTTACGTTCAGGAGGTTCGGGGCTGCTGCGATTTCAATGTCAGTTTATGGTGTGCTGGCGATTCCGATGCCGATTGGGCCGCCAGGATTCCTGCCAAAGGTTTTCGCATTTGCAGCAACAGGGCTTCTTCTTGACATCCTTCACGTCTTTCTGAAGAGGGAAGGCAGGCTTAATTCAGCTGTTCTGGGGGCCGCTACGATGATTTTCATAACCCTGGCACTAGTCTTAACATACGTCATTTTGCTGCCGGGGCTTGCTCTGGCTTATACGCGCGTTCTGTACATCCTGATTGCGGTTGGGGCTGCCATTGGCGCAGTTGGAGGACTGGCTGGATTGCTGCTTTACAGGAAGCTGGAGAACACAAGCGTTGTTAAAAGAATTCAGGCTTGAAAATGATTGCTCATCTTTACGTCAGGAAAGCGTCTGTTGTTCACGGCTTGAGCTTCTGGGTTAAGTTTCTCTGCCTCCTGCTTTTGCTTCCTTTGGCTGCATTTGTTTCTTCAGCGAAGATGGTGTTGCTGCTTATTGCTGCTTTTGTAGCGCTTTTGGTTTTAAGCAGAATCGGCTTTGGAATGTTCTGGAGGGGCGCACGGCTTTACATAATCTCGATTTCAATAGGCGTAATTTTTCTTTCGTTATTCTTTTCTGCGGGCGCAATCAGCCAAAAGCTGCTTTTGGGAATAACGCTGGCCGGAAGGTTTGCCGCGCTGATATGTTTTGGCGTTCTCTTCTCCATGGTTACGAATCCGATAGAAATACCGGTCGGTTTCGTCAGGGCCGGGATTCCGCACAGGTTTGGAGTTACTTTAATGGTCGGCTTCAGGATGATGCCTTTAATAAGCAAAAAGATTGGCGCAGTGATTGACGCCCAGCGGGCAAGAGGGGCTGAAATAAGGCTGAGCTTGAGAAAACTGCCAAAGCTTTTTCAAAGGCTTGCGGCATTGATGGTTCCGATTCTACACTCAACGCTTGAATCGTCTGTGAAACTGTCGGACACGTTAATCTCCCGCGGCTATAATCCCGATAGTAAGATTACGATTCCTCCCGGAAAATTGAATGTAGCTGACTTTGCAGTTTTTTTCGGCTCTTCCGGGATTCTTATTTTGGCTCTCACAAGGGTTCTCTGACATGCTTCCCTTTCTTCTCTTCCTTTTCAATCGCGAGCTTTCTTACGAGCTCTTCCACTCTCTTGTCGGTGTGCCTTGTTATCCTGTACGTGTAGAATGTTGTTGCTATCAGGAACATGAATCCGAGTATTATGAACAGGTCGAGCTTTCTGCCAAGGTTAAGGGTGCTGACTATCGGGTCGAGCAGTCCGGGAAAGATGGATATTATGGCGAACGCTGCTGCGAAAAAAGCCCAGAAGCCCCCTTCTGTGAGCGTGAACTCCTTTTTCTTGTAGTAGAGGAATGAAAGGTATAGTATCAGCGTGCTGAAAACGAGCCCGAAAACCTGTATTCCGAGTGGCATTTTTGTGTTGTTGTCCGTGCTTTTTTTATATTTAACCTTTTACCTGCTTAGTTTCCACCACAGCATCCTCATTGCTATGTTCGCGCCGTCAAGCGGAGTGGTGCCTTTGTACCTGTCATTGTATACTGTTTCTATTGGCAGTTGCTTGAACCTGAGCTTGTATTTTCCCGTCTTTGCCGCTATCTCTGACTCTATGTTGTAGTCGCTTGATATGAGCCTGAGCGTCTTGTATGCCCTGCTTGTCATCGCCTTGAACCCGCATTGGGTGTCAATGATTCTTATGCCAAACAGCAGCTTCAGTAGCGTGTTAAGGACAAGGTTGCCGAATTTTTTTGTCAGGGGCATGTGCTCGCTTTTGAGGTTCCTGTAGGTGAAGGCGACGTCAGCTTCTTCAAGCGCCTCCAGAAGCCGTGGTATGTCTGATGGCGAGTGCTGTCCGTCGCTGTCAATGAAGACGATTGCTTCAGCGCCTTTCCTTATTGAGTATTCGGCGCCTGTCCTCAGCGCAGCTCCCTTGCCGAGGTTTATTTCGTGCTTTAGGACTGTCGCCAATGTTTTTTCAGCTTCGCTGGGCGTTCTGTCGCTTGAGCCGTCGTCAACAACAACTATGTTTTTGCTGAATTTTTTTGTTTCGTTGATGACCTTGGCTACGTGCTTCTCTTCATTATGAGCTGGTATTATTACAAATGTTTTCATCTTATCATTGTTACCTTTACCTTGAAGTGAAGCGTCTTGTTGTAAAGGGGGTGCCCTTGGACGTTGTAGCCCTCTTCAGGGGGAATAACTATGCTTTTTTCCTCGTTCAGCTTTGCGCCGACAAGCCCTTTTTCAAATCCGGGTATTACAGAATTCCTGCCTGTCGTGAATGTGAATGGGCTATAATCCTGTGAGGCGTCAAGCCGGGTATCTTTGGTAATAGGCTTTGTCTGGAAGTTTGTTATCGAGCTGTCAAACACTGTTCCGTCTTCAAGGTATCCTATGTAGTTGAATGTTACCTCGTCGCCAATTCCAACTTCCTTCTTTGGTATCAGCTCTGGCATTATGTTCTCCTGCCTGCCGTCCCAGTCTGCTTTCCATATCCAAACGTCTGTTCCTGTAAATCCTGTCTGCCTTGTTAGAAGCTTGAAATGCGTCAGCCCCTGCCCCTTGAGGTAGAACATCCTTAGGAACATGCTGTTAATCAGCTGTGGGCTTGCCACAACCCTGCTGTAGCCGTTTCCTGACGGAAAAACCAGCGCTGAAAGCTCCTGCGGTATTGTGTTGTTTTCAAACCTTTTCTCAACAACTTTTCCGTCAGCGGTTGGGTAAACTACAGATTTCGGATGCAGGTTTCCCTGGGGCGTTGAGTAAAATGCGTCGTGCGTTGTGATGTTGACTATCAGCCCGTCTCCGCACCTGATGAGCCCTTCAGATTCGCTGCAGCGTTCAACCCCGCCCGAGATTCCAGGCCAGGGGCTTATCCACGCGTCTGTTGCGGCGTCGCTTGTTAAGCCCTGTATCTGGAGGAATATGTCGTTTGCCTCTTCCTTTGTCATTCTGAATTTTTCTTCCATGTACTTTGCAGCCTCACCGCGCTTCATTCCTCGCGTTGCCTTCACGATGTCTGCTTTCGTGTAGTTCCATCCGCCGAAGTGCGCCCACACGCCTGACTTTCCTATCATGTCCTCTGATGCTATTACGAATGATTCTGGCGGGTTGCAGTGGGTTAGCTTAAGCGCGCTTTCTGCCTGCTCATCTGTGAAGCCTTCGCCTGTAAGCGCCGCCTTTGCCTCTTCCCTTTCCATCATTATTATTTTCTTTGTCAGCATTACGGCTTTTACGCTGTCTCCTGTAACCTTCTTTATTTCTTCTGTTCCTGTGTAGGCTCCGCAGTCAAGCATCCTGAGGATGCCAACTGCCTCCTGCTCGTTGTCTGTCATGAAAAGCCTTCCAACCCAGTGGGCCTCCGGTGATGACTGTGTTGTTCCGTCAAAAGTCACTGGCCTGTCTGCAAGCGCCTTGAAGTGGTGCCCGAAGTCCCACCATGACGTTATTATGGCGTCTTCCTTTGAGTTTTCCTTTATGCTTGCAATAGCGTTATACCACGCGTCATTTATCAGAGGTATATCGCTGTTGACAGCGCCGCGTGACATGCCAACCACGTTGCCGCTAAACATCCTTACGTTTGCCAGCAGTGGCAGAGAAACTGCCGAGACTATCAAAAACGCAATGAGCATCGTTATTGCCCGGTCTGTTTTCAGGTTCCTGCCAAGGACGTATCCGCCGTAAATCGCTGCGGATGCAATGGTCAGGAATAAAATCATCAGGTAGCCGTTCCTGAAATTTATTCCTATTCCCGGGAATGCGAAGAACAGGAAGATAAATATTGTTGCGGTTAATGCGAACTTGTTTATCTTGAATTCCCTGCTGAGCCACTGCGCGGGGTAGTTCGCAGCCATTCCGAAAAGGACTCCGAAAGCTATGCTGAAAGTGGGCACTATCATAAGAGTGAATCTTATTCCCTTTGTCACGGAGTAAAGCGTTACAGCAAACCAAAGGCTTAGCACGGCTGCGTAAAAGACGTCCCTCATCATCTTATCGCTGTCTTTCTCCTTCTTCAGCGCCTCAATTGCAGCTCTCAATATTATGAAGGCTATTCCAGCTAGCGCGACAATGAAAATTCCGTTTCCAATCTGGCTTATGCCCTGCGCTATAGTCCCTTCGTTGAGCTCCGCAACTGTCCTGAGGACGTTCGGGGATGCGGTGTCAACTACCGGAGTTTTGATTGCCCTGAATCCTATTGATGCAAGCGGCGTGGTGATGAATGTGCTCACGCTGGTAAATATGCTGATAAAAAAGCCGGCTGAGAAAAAGTAAGCTGCCAAGGTTACCATCGCTTTCCTTGACGCAGGCAGCTTGATTGCGTTCATGATAAGCGCTTTTCCTGAGAGCCCCTTGTTGAGCCCAAGGCTTATATCGTAGACCAAAAACGCAGCCAGTGTTCCAGCGGATGCGGCCATTATAAGGTCGAATATCCACCACCAGCCGCCCCACGAGAGGCTGTAAATGCCTGTTGAGAATCCTGCCAGGGCAGCTAATGAAAGCTTCCACTTGAGCTTCTTCGCGGTGAATGCCTCTATGAACAGCCACAGCACGAGAACTGAGAGGAAAACTATCAGCGCATCGGAGTCAGCGTGCCCGAACATTGTCCTTCCAATGAGGGAAGCGTGAACGCCTACCATTGTCGCTGCAAAAAATGCCGCTATGTTTCCTGCAATCCTTCTGGCTATAAGAAAGACGACAAGCGTTGTCAGCGCTGACAGGAATACTGGAAAGAACATGAGCGTCCTCGCAAGGTCCTTTCCAAACACGCTTCCAACCCTGTAAAATGCAACTATCGCATACGGGTAGAACTTGTCCTGCGGCCCTATCGGCCTTCCGACAGGGGCCAGCTGGTGGTCGTCCCACTGAAGCCCGTCCTTTACAACGTCGCCAACCCTTCCGTGCTCAACTATGTTTCTCGCATACCTCCACCAGTAGTAGGGGTCTATGTCCGGAATGTAGTTCTTTCCTTTTTCGTCCTGAAAGAATGTCTTGAACTGCTGTGATGTTCCCTTTACCTGCTCTTCTATGTTTATGGCCTGCCCTGAATACTGCCCTGTCTTGAATGTGTAAACTCCGGCTGCCCTCGTCTTGTCAAGCTCTTCGGCAACCAGCATCTGCCTGTTCTTGTCAGGGAGGTTGGGGTATGTTTGGCTTATGAACGAGGAAACGTCGCCTGCTATTGTTGAGTCAATGCTGTTCCTAGCCCACCCATCGGTAAAGCCGAGGTTTCCTGCCTGCATCCTTATGCTGAAGCCCAGCCCGACGCTCACAATAAGTCCGAGAATTAAAAGAAGCG
>CAZBPE010000065.1:914-6992 GCA_964493685.1 uncultured Methanosarcinales archaeon | reverse complement strand
GGATTGCTAAAAAAAGAAGGAAGGAAAGTCGACACGGAAAAAGCGCTTGACGAAATCGACAGGATGTTCCAGGAGCATTAGATGTATCTTTTTGATACTTACGCACTTATAGAAATGGCTCTGGTAAACTCCAATTATGCCAGATACCTTGATTTCACGCTTGTTACAACGCCACTTAACGTTGGCGAATTTTATTCTTACCTCATCAAAGCTTATGGGAAGCAAACCGCAAAGGAAAAGCTTAAAACATTATCGTTCAGACTCGTCGGTTTGACGCAACAGCTTATTGAAGAGTCAACCGAATTCAAGACAGAAAACAATAAAAAGAAGCTTTCGTGGGCTGACTGCATCGGCTATGTGGCTGCAAAACAGCTAAAATTAAAATTCCTGACAGGCGACTCGCAGTTTAAGGGCGTTCCCAACGTTGAATTTGTAAAGTAGAGGCTCTGCAATGACAAAAAAAATTATCAAAATAACGCTGCCTGACGGGAGCATGAAGGAGTTTTCTGCGGGAACAACCGCGATGCAGGTGGCTGAATCAATAGGCAAAAGGCTCGCGTCAGACGCTATAGCCGCTGAAGTCAACGGGATGCTTATCGACATGTCCACGGCACTAGCGACAGACGCCAATTTCAAGATTCACACGTTCAGCAGCGAGCAGGGGAAAAAGGTTTTCTGGCACTCGGCTTCCCACATCCTCGCGCAGGCCGTAAAGCGGCTTTATTCCAAGGCAAAGCTGACAATAGGGCCTGCGATTGAAAGCGGATTCTATTACGACATCGCGCACGAGCCATTTCACCCTTCTGATTTGGAAAAGATTGAGGCAGAGATGGCCAAGATAGTTGCCGCGAATTACCCTGTTGAGAGGCTTTCGCTCTCCACAGCAGAAGCGAAGAAGATGTTCAAGGACAACAAATACAAGCTGGAAATAATAGACGAAGAGGCAAAAGGCAGGGAAATAACCGCCTACAAGCAGGGAGAATTCACCGACTTATGCAGGGGGCCACATGCTCCTTCAACAGGCTCAATAAAGGCATTCAAGCTGACAAAAGTGTCTTCTGCATACTGGAGGGGAAACCAGAAGAATGACGAGTTGCAAAGAATTTACGGGGTTGCTTTTCCAGAGAAAAAGATGCTGGACGCTTATCTTAGCCAGCTGGAGCTCGCGGAAAAGAACGACCACAGAAAGCTTGGGAAGGAGCTTGACCTCATCTGGTTCCATGACTGGAGCCCTGGCAGTCCGTTCTTCCTGCCGAAAGGGGCGATAATCTACAACGAGCTTGTTAAATTCATGCGAGATGAACTGTATGCAAAGCAAGGCTACTGCGAAGTCATAACCCCGCAGCTTTTCAACAAGAAGCTATGGGAGCTTTCCGGGCATTGGGAGAACTACAAGGAAAACATGTTCATCATTGATATTGAGGGAGAAGAATTCGGCCTTAAGCCAATGAATTGCCCATCCCACATCCTGCTTTTCAAAAGCAGAACGAGGAGCTACAGGGAGCTCCCGCTCAGAATAGCTGACTTCTGCGCTCTTCACAGGAACGAGCTTAGCGGTGTTCTTGGAGGGCTCACGCGCGTAAGGAAGTTTTCACAGGACGACGCACACATATTTTGCACGAAAGAGCAGGCAAAACAGGAGATACTGAACCTGCTGGATTTTGTAAAGGTAGTTTACACAAAGGTGTTCAACTTTGAGTTCAAGCTAAAACTTAGCACAAGACCTGACAAGTTCATGGGCGACTTAAAAACATGGGAGTTTGCTGAAAAGGTGCTCGGAGACGCGCTCACTTCCAGCGGCCTTTCATACAGGATTAAACCTGGCGAAGGGACTTTTTACGCACCTAAGATAGACATAGACGTCAAAGACTCAATCGGGAGGGAATGGCAGCTCGGTACAATACAACTTGATTTTCAGATGCCTGCAAAGATGGGTGCGGAATACGAAGGCAGCGACGGAAAAAAGCACAATGCGGTTATCATCCACAAGGCGGTGTTCGGTAGCATAGAGCGCTTCATCGGGCTCCTGATAGAGCACTACGCAGGAAAGTTCCCCCTGTGGCTGAGCCCTGAGCAGGTTCGCATTTTAACTGTTGCCGACAGGTTCAATGACTATGCGAAGAAGGTTGCGGAAAGCTACAGGGCAGAAGGAATAAGGGCAGAGCTTGACACCAGAGCAGAGTCAATCTCCTACAAGGTAAGGGAAGCTGAGCTGGCAAAGGTAAACTACATAATGGTGGTTGGGGAAAAGGAGCAGGCTGCAAATACGGTAACAGTAAGGAAAGGGAAGGAGCAGTATTCTATTAATGCAGAGAAGTTCTTGAAGAAAATAGCAGAGGAGATAAAAAACAAGATGTAATGCGGTTCACGCTTATTCAATTACTCTATATGTGCATTCTATTATTGGTTTGTAGTAAATCGTCACGTCTATCCGTCCTATGAGCAAAGCATTACCGCTAATTTTTACCCCGCCTTTGAACTTTTTTTCCTCTCTTTCAATAAGGAAAGGCTGTTCTTTGTCATTGGCTAAGTCATATCCTGAAATGTCGCAGTTCACAGGAGTTATTTCGTAGCTAGGAAAGTACAACCAATTTGGAGTAGTTTTGACTGAAAGAAGTGCGCCTGCTTTTACATTGGTTAAGCATATGCGCTGCACGAGTGATGCAATATCATTCCGCATGCAATCGGCTGTTTGACTGTCCACTTTAGGCAGTTCCAGCAGCACATTATCACTTACCTCAGTGCGCCTCATGCTTGCAGCTAATCGGTGAAGCTTTAAAATCGTTTCCATCCGCAAAGTATAAATATGAGTTATACTTCAGTAAAACTTCAGGTATGACTGGTGATGCTGGATGATGGCTAAGATGAGGATGGGGCCTAAAGGGCAGGTGGTCATCCCGAAGATGTTCAGGGATGACTTCGGGCTGAAGCCTGGCGAGCAGGTTATGGTTGACTATACTGGCAAGGAGATTGTAATCCGGAAAACAGCTTCCAACATAGCTGAGGTAGCGAGGGCTATTGCCATGTCGGGCAAGAAAATCAAGCTTACAACCGAGCTTCTGAAAAAGCTAGACGAGGAAGAGTACGAGGAGAAATATGAGCGGATACGCAAACAACATTTATCTGGACAGTAACATCTTTATCTTTGCCAGTGCGTCCAGTAACGTCATTGGCGAGCAATGCGTCAGGATTTTAACCGCGTTAGCGAAAGGCAGAATAACGGCAGTAACTTCCTTAATCACCTTTGATGAATTATTCTATAAGCTTAATAAATTGAAGGGGTTTGAAGCTGCCGTCCTGTTTTCCGAAAACTTTTTGGCAACGCCTAATCTGGTTCTGTCGGAACTAAATCGGGAAACAGTGGCTATAGCGTTGAGAATGATAAAGCGATACAAGCTGGCGCCAAGAGATGCCGTACACGCCGCGACAGCACTGACTCACAAAGCCTCCGCTATTGTCTCGGATGACCGAGACTTTTCTAGAGTGGAAGAGTTGAAATTGATTAATGCCAGTGATTTTGTTAAGCAACTCGGCGCCTGATTCAGCCAAAATCGGCAGGTTTAAATACTAGCTGGGGGTTCACAATTCATTCTTTATAGAAGGGAAAAAAAGCATGGGACAACAGGAAGTAAGCGACTTTTTGAAGAAATACAGGGCTAAATGGTTCACCTCAAAGGAGATTGCAAAGAACCTTAAAGTGTCAACCGGCTCCGTGATAAACAACCTGTCCAAGCTCAGGAAGTCAAAACAGGTCCTTTTCAAGCCTACAGGAAGGGCAAACCAGTACATGTACAAGTACAAGAGATAGCCTTCTTCTGTTCATGCCATACATAATAAGAATGGGAACAGGAAGCATTGTGGCAATGATATTGTTCATACCGCTTCTAATCCTAATGACAGCATTGCTGCCAGTCCTGATAATAGCCATTCTGTCAATAGCGGCTGCTGCAGGCGTTGCTTCAGCGCTAATGTCAAAAGCTAAAAAACTGGGGAAAAAGGAGGAAAGCATAAGGAAGGCAAAAGGAATAATTGACGTTGAATACAAGGTTAAGTGAGAACTGCTGAACCTATTTGCCATTACCTCGCATTGTACTGCGGCAGGCGCTTAAACGGAAGCGGGTCGCCAAGAAGCCTAGTCAGCCTTTCATACTTTGCTACAATAGCCTCCAACTCTTCTCCGCATCCTTTCAAAGATGCAACGCCCTGGCTTTTTATCAAAGCTTCGCGTATACAATCAATAGTAGCATAAAGTTCCGGTTGAGCTACCCTGCGCAAGGCCACTCCAAAAATCTGCGCAACCTTATGAGTCAAAACCAACTGCTGCATTACATCTTGTTCAAAATCAGAATTAGGGTCGGAAACAAACTTCCTCGCTATCTGAAAGCCGCCTTTGATAATTGTGTTTACGACAGTTTCAGGAACGCAAGACATGCCCAACGTAAAACCGGAGTCCTTTGGCATACCGAGCTGAACCGCTTCTCGCGAGATTTCACCAAGCGTGGAAAAAAAAGTCGATACATTCATATAAACTGGGGGGTTTGGATACAGGCAAGCGCGCTTTACCCAGTCAGAAAGGTAAACTTCGTTATTGCTCAACTCGTTCCTATTGCGCGGCGGCTTCAAGTTAAGAAGATAGTCTACAGGGACATAACCAAGACTAACAAGAGTTTGCCCGCCCTTGGCTTGCTTGGAAAGCTCTGCAACACCCTTGCCGCTTTCCTTCCCGACAACCAATTCTATAAGCGTGAACTCAAAACCTTTTCCACTGTCCGTTAAAGCAATCTGTTTTGCCATTGTTAATGTTACCTTATGACTTTGGAAACCAAGAACAATATATAAAACTTGCCAAAAGGCGGCAGGGAGGCTACTCCTTCCTTTTTTCAGACGCTTCAACGAAATCAACAAGAACGCCCAAATACGGCTTCAGGCTGGAAATAATGACGTGCTCGTTGTCAGAGTGAGCGCCGAAGCCAAGCGGCTTGAACACAACCGCAGGAATGCCCCTTGCAGAGAAAAAGCGGGCGTCTGTTGCTCCGTGCTCGTAATGCGTCCTTATTTTTCTTCCAAGAGTTTTCTCAGCAGACGACTTCAGCTTCGTTATATAAGGGTTTTTCTTACTGGTAATGAGCAGGTTAGAAGAAGCGACTTTCTCAACCTGAACGCCGCTGACTCTGTTAAGCTTGCGCATGATTTCATCTTCAGAGTCCATCTCAGTGCGCCTGATGTCAAGGCAAAGCTCTGCGTAGTCAGGAACCTTGTTCATGGCATCTCCCCCGCTAATCCTGTTAAGGCTTGCTGTCGTCTTCCATTCAGAAGCTGTAAGCTTGGGGAAAAGCTCCTTTATCTTCGCGTAAGCGGCAATAAGCTTTTCAATTGCGTTTTCTCCGCCTTCCCAGTATCGCGAGCTGTGGGCAGACTTTCCAGTCGCTGATATCTTTACCTGAAGAATAGCCTTATGCTTGGTCACTATGTCAAAATTATCGCCGCCGTCGGCAACAAGCGCGAATCTTGAGGAGTATCCGAGCTTGGAAAGAAGATACTCGACGCCATCATGCCCGCCAACCTCCTCATCAGAAGTCAGCATTATGCCTATGCTTGGCTTTTTCTTCTGCGCAGAGAAATGGCGCATAAGGAGAATAAGAATGGCAACCTGCGCCTTGCAGTCCTCGCTCCCCCTGCCGCAAAGCCTGTCTCCATCAATCTCCGGGACAAAAAGGCGCGAGGAAGCGGGAACAACGTCAAAATGCGCGTTGAAAAAGATGTCCGGCTTCCTTGTTTTCTCAAACGCGGCAACTATTGAGATTTTTCCCTTGCGCTCATGCAAGTTAACAAAAATTCCCCTGCGCTTCAGGCGCTTCACAATAAAATCAGCGCACTTCCTTATCTCGGCAGGATTGTCTTCCGTTGTCCTAAAACGCACAAGCTCTGATGTGAGCTTCACTGCTTCGTCCATGCCGCGCCAGGGTTAAAAGCCCTTTATTAAACTATCTGCATAAATTTTTATAATCCAGCTTTTTTCGGAATGCCATGAAACTTGCCGAAATCTTGAAGAAAAACCAAAAAAGCGTCAATCAGGAG
>CAZBPE010000065.1:0-791 GCA_964493685.1 uncultured Methanosarcinales archaeon | reverse complement strand
GCCGGTGTGGGATTTCCTTGGCAGAGGCGGGAAACGGTGGAGGCCGCTCCTGATGCTCCTTGCCTGCGGCGCAGTAGGAGGCAACCCCAAAAAAATACGCAGGTTTTCAGCGATTCCTGAGCTGATACACAACGGCAGCCTGGTCGCTGACGACATAGAAGACGGCTCATTAACAAGAAGGGGCAAGCCGGCTCTCCACCTAAGCTACGGAATTGACGTCGCAATCAACCTAAGCAGCCTTCTTTATTACCTTCCCCTGCTTATAATCAGGCAGTCTGTAATAAGCGACAGGAAAAAGACGGAGATTTATGAAACCATTAATGAAGAACTAACCAGGATACACTTCGGCCAGGGAACAGACATCTGCTGGCACAAGGCAAAAAACAGAAAAGCAACAGAACAGCAGTACCTCTCAATGTGCGCAAACAAGACAGGAACGCTTGCGAGGCTCTCTGCAAAACTCGGCGCAATCCTCGGAAACGGAACAGAAAAGCAGGCTAACGCGCTTGGAAAGTTCGCCGAAAGCATCGGCATAGCATTCCAGATAAAAGACGACATACTCAACCTTGAAGGCGGGCTCGGAAAAGAGCTCGGGGAAGACATAACAGAGGGAAAGCTGAGCCTGCCCGTCATAAGAACGCTTGATGCTGCAAGCGGCAGCGACAAAAAGGCTCTTAGGCAGATACTCGAAAAGCACACAAGCAGCAAAGACGAAATAAGAACCGCCACTGGCATAATCAGGCGCAACATGGGCATTGACTATTCAAGAGGCGTTGCAGAAAAGATAGTCG
>CAZBPE010000064.1:2969-7022 GCA_964493685.1 uncultured Methanosarcinales archaeon | reverse complement strand
AATCGATGGAAATGCTCAGAAACAGCGGTTTCTGGCACTCAGAAATTTGCAGATTTCTGATGATTCTGACATTTTAAGGAAAACAGGCAAATCTGCAAAGGAATTTGAGCAGGCGCTTGCTATGCTGAAAAGAAGGATACGTCTAATTCTTCTTTCTGAGTTGCTGCCATTTCTTGAGAAAGCAGAACAAATATCGCCAGACAAGAAAGATGTGGCATATATTGCGTTAGCCCTAAAAATGAAGGTTCCGGTTTGGTCAAACGATAAGGTGCTGAAAGAAAAACAACACGCAGTTACGGTTTACAATACTGAAGACGTTATTGAAAAGTTGAATAGCTAAGGAGCTTTATGGGCGTTTGGTAGGCTTCCGAGAGAGGCATTGCCATAATTCATATATTCTATGAGGCAACATTTAATAAGGGCGACACCTGTTAACTACGCATGTATGCCGTCTTCCGCACTGAGAAGTTTGACAAGGAGTTTGCCAGGCAATTCTCAAAAGAGGAGCAAAGGCAGGTTGAGAACTTTGAGAAGAAGCAGCTTGTTGAAAATCCCGATGTAGGCAAACCGTTGGGTTACAGGTTCTTCAGGGAAAAGAAGGTTGGTGGAAAGCGTGTTTACTTTCTGATTTATGAGGACATTAAGGCAGTTCTTATTGTGGCTGTTAGCGACAAGAAAGCGCAGCAAGAAACCATAGATGACATAAGAAGCAGGTTAGAAGACTACCACGGAGTTGTTAAAGAAGCGATTAAGCGACACGGCGAATACGGCCAGCCTTAGCGTCTTCAAGGCTTTCAACTAACTGGTTGATTAGGTCGTAGTCAACCTTTTCCAGCTTTTTCAGCCTTTCGTACTCTTTCTTTGATATGGTTATAGTGCCTGTCGCCATACTATTCCATTATCGTGCGTAGTATTTAAGTTTTACGCAATCCTGAAGCTCGTACTAAAATGCAAAGCCTCCGTTAAGACTATCTCTGCTGTGCGAGTCCCTTAAAGGCTTTTAAGCTCTCCTTCTGAGCTACTTTAGGTAAAAGCGGCGGGGGGTTTAAAGTTATTATGGATTGGCAGGCTTTTCGTTATTTTCGAACTCTTACAATTATGCCACGGTTAATTCTTTGCACTTCCTTTGGGCTGATTTTCACAAGAGCGTTAGGCGTTCCTCCACCTACGTAAACAACATCCTTTTCCATTACTTTGGTATCGATAAGAAATGTTGCTTCGTATCCGAAAGGTGGCGTTCCTCCAACAAGGTAACCTGTTTTCTGTAAAGCTTGTTCTGGAGTGGCGACATGAGGCCTTTCTATATTCAACGCCTTAGCAACTCTTTCTGTACTAGCCCTGCAAGAACCCAAAACTAGTGCGCCAATAACTTTTCCATCTTCAGTAATCATACAAATAGTTTTAACAAAATCGTCAGGCTGGGCATTTGCTTCCCTGCATGCGTTTTCTACAGTATGCACAGATTTCTCAAAGTGCAGATGCTCTCCTTTTATGCTGTTTTCCTGTAAAAATTTCTTCAGTTTCTCTTCGTATTCGTTCATCGTGCAACTACTTTTTCTTGTAGCCAAATATTTTGTCGTATCTGGAATGGTCGGTTATTTCAAACACAACACTCACCACTTTCACTTCATCTCCTATTACGTAATAAAGTAGCCTCCAGAATTGTGAGAGTTCCATGCGGAACAAATTAGGCAGATTCTCAAATTCCTTTGGCCAAAGCTTGTGAGGCACGTTATCGCCGGCAAAAGGTTTTGCTTTAAGTGTATCAAGTGCGTGGTGAATGCTTTTTAGCAGTTGCTTGTCTTGTTTAGGAGGTGTTTTTCCCTGTGCCTCAAAAGAGTGAACGCTTTCTTCTAGCATAGTCAAAGCAAAATCAGCCGCCCCAATAACCTGCACAATTTTCTGCTTGTCCTTCAAGTCCATATTCTACCCTTGCCCAGAATTCCTGCTACATCTTCCTTCGGCATGAAAATCCAAACTACACCATATGGGGTAAATTCTATTTTACCGCTTCTTTGAAGATAGAAAAGAATTACCTTAAGCGTGTTATGGTTCACTTTTCTTGGCAGTTTGCGTTTAAGCTCTGCAATGCTGACGACTTGCTTGGCATTTCTTATAGTATCCTCGACCATCAGCAAAGTGTCTAAAGTAGGGCTGTGAAGTGCTTTTGGTTGTCTTATGAGCTGTGGCATAGGTATCAGTTTATAACTAACAGATACACATATATAAACTTTTCCGTTAATAGAAGCCTTGGAGGGACTTACGTAAATTCTAAAGCCTCCGGCGAGAGTTGCACTCGCGACCTTCTGATTGCTTGATGCCTTACAAGTCAGACGCAATAGCTACTATGCTACGGAGGCGTAAAATAGTAGAGGCTTACAACGTCTTTAAAAATTTTTACGTAACCACTGGATGAGCTGATGTCAGCTCAGTCATTATGAAAAGCATGTAGAAGAATATAAGCACTATGCCTTCCTTCCATGTGAGTAAGCGGCCGCTTCTGATGAAGTATGTGCTGAGAGCAACCGATGTCAGGGCGAAAACCGCTATTTTGGTTAGCTCAACGGTAGGTATTGTTATCGGGTTAATCATTGCAACGATTCCTACAAGAAGCGATGCGTCTATCACGATTACGCCGAAAAGCTCTCCTATGGCTATGTCGGCAAGCTTTTTTTTCGCGGCGGTTATGGCAAAGACAGCCTCTGGCAGGGATGTTGCAAGCGCAACGAATACCAGTCCGACAATAACGACAGGGATTCCGAAGTCAACTGCGATTGACTGTGCGGAACTCACAACATAGTTCGCGCTTAAAAATATGGCAACTGCGCTGATTAGGAATATTGCGAGCTGCTTTGCTATGTGCCTTTTGTCAGAGTGGACGAGCCTGTCAACGACGTGGTTTTGCTGCAGCACAGAGTAAAAGAAAAGAATGCTTCCTCCTGCAAGTATTGCGCCGTCCATCCTTGAAAGGCTGCCGTCAAAGCCAAATGCGAGCAAAAGCGATACAAGGGAGAATAGCCAGAGCTCGTAAGTGAATCCCCTTGTAACTTTTGTCTTGACGGCAATTACGGCAACTATTCCCACTAAAAGCGTAAGGTCAGCTATTACGCTCCCAATCAGCGCTCCGAATCCGAGGCTTGGAACTCCCTCAACTGCAGAAATGACAGATACGAACCCTTCAGGAAATGCGCTTACAAACCCTACAAGAAAGAAGCTGATTATGAAATGCCCTATGTTGAGGTTCTTGCCTATGGAGGTCAGCGACTTTATGGCGTAGTCGCCTGCCTTTATCATGACTGAAGAGGCTGCGGCAAAGCTGAGAATATCAAGGATTAATGACATGTTCGCCTCTTTTTTTTGTTAATTAGTTATCTTTTTAAGCGTCTCTACTATCTTCTGCCCGGGCGCCTTGCCTCTCAATTTGCCCATTGCCTTGCCTATAAGGGCGCTGAGCTGCAGTTCCTTGTTTTCTGCGGCTATTTTCTTGAGCTCCTTTTCCAGTTCTGAATCGCTCATTGTCCTGTGTTTTTCCAAGTCAAGGCTGTTGCCTGCTGCAACGCCTGCAAGGGCGTCCATTACAGACTCTTTAGCCATTGCGCCGCTGTTAAGCGCGGAGAAAACTGCTTTCAGGTGCTCGTCAGTTATTCTTGTGTGGTCAAGCCCGCGCTTTTCCATTTCCTTGGCGTATGAGACAATCACTTCTGCTATGAATGAGTTGTTCACGTTGATGAACTCCTCAGCCATCTGCTCAAAGAACTGCTCTGCCCCTTCCCTTATCAGCGTGTGAGCAAGCTCCCTGCCTATGCCGAGCGCCTCATAGCTGTCTGCCTTTTCTGTGATAAGCTGCGGAAGTGTTAAGCCTTCAGTGACTGCTTCTGCTGATTTGGCATCTGTTTCAGGGTACATCCTTGCAGAGCCAGGCATCGGCCTCAGAAAGGTTGTTGTCCCGTCAGGATTTGCCTTCCTTACCTCTTTCGGAACGCCGTTCATTGCCTGCTTGGCTCTTGCAATAACTGCTTTCAGCGATGCGTCAGCCTTTGCCTCTTCAGCTGC
>CAZBPE010000064.1:2608-2959 GCA_964493685.1 uncultured Methanosarcinales archaeon | reverse complement strand
CCAGCACAAAGGCGTCGCCGCTGCCGCAGCCAAGCTTACTGCCTGCCTTTTCAACTTCCTTCTCTGTTATGCCGTATTTTGGAAGCTCGTCAGAGTGCATTATGCCGGAAACCTTTCCAAACGCCTTTGCGCAGTCTGAGAATTCTGTGCCAAGCCTTCTGCCAGGCTGGATTTCTTTCCCAACAAGCCCCTTGAAATGGCTTAGCTTAACCCCTTTTATTGCGCCGCCGCTGCCGATTGCAGCCTTTATCAGCTTGGAATCGCTCAGCTTAAGGGCGTCAGTCACGTCAACAATCTGCTCAGAGACCGATGCTTTTCTTTTGCCAAGCTCCTTTGAGATTTCAACAAGGT
>CAZBPE010000064.1:0-2586 GCA_964493685.1 uncultured Methanosarcinales archaeon | reverse complement strand
CCCTTTATCTCAACCCTTTCGCCCTCTCTTATTGAAACGTTTATGTCCTGCCTTATTGTTCCGAGCCCGCGCTTTACCTTTCCTGTGCTTCTCAGCGCCATGCCAAGGTATTCTGCCACTTCGCGAAGCTGCTCAGGGCTCTTTATGTCAGGCTCGGTGGCTGCCTCAACAAGCGGGATTCCAAGGCGCGAGAGATTGTAAACGTCACAATCGCCGCTTCTTTCAACTATCTTTGCAGATTCCTCTTCAACGCAAACTGTTGCGATGCCTACCTTGCCTGAAAGCAGCTCAATGCTTCCGTTCCTCGCAACTAGCGCAGTCCTCTGGAATCCTGAGGTGTTGCTTCCGTCAACAACCGTCTTCCTCATCACAATAACTTTGTCAACCGGCTTTGCCTTCAGCATAAGCGCAGCCTGCAGGCAAATCTCCAGCGCTTCCTGATTTAAGCCGCGTATCGGCTCTTCGTCAAGCTCAACAGCGCACACTGAATCATTATAGCCGTGATAGATGAAGCTTTTCCCCTTAATCTGCTCATAGGCTGCTGCGACATCAACAGCGCCAGACTCGCCTGCGCTTGCGCGAAGCCGCCTCTTTATGACAATGTCAGGGGCGTCATCCCGTATTGCAGTCGGGCACCCGCAGAAAAGCTTCTCACTGGTGTCAAGCTGCTGGTGAATCTCAAGCCCTGCCTTCAAACCTAACGAGTCATAATCAATCGTACGCGCCACCCTTTCGTTTTAAGCAAATTCACACCACATTTCTGACTGAAAATATTGGAATAAATCTTGTTTTGCCTTTCAGCTTAAATAAGTTTTCTGAAAGCACAAAGCATTTTTTAGGATTGTACTTTTCAGTAAAGCTGAGAAATGATTTTGAAAGTTTCGGTTTCTTCAGGTCTGACTTGACTTCAACAGGGATGGGGCTTTCAGCTTTGTCAATCACAAAGTCAACTTCTGCTTTGGATTTGCTTCTCCAATACTTCACTTCAATCCCACTCTTATGCAACTCCGAAGCCACAAAGTTTTCGTATAACGCACCTTTATCCTGCCGGGTTCTTACCTGCTGAAAGTTTTTTATTACAGCATTCCTAAACCCGTTATCCATGAAAAATATCTTTTGGGCTTTTACGAGTTCTGTCCTTTTATTTGTGTAAAACGGCGGGCTCCTTAAACAGATGAATGTCTTTTCAAGCGCGTTAAGGTTGCTGGCAAGCTCCTTGTTGTCAAATCCTGTTACGCCGCAAAGCTCATTATAATTTATCAAATTTCCCACCTGCAGTGCCAATGCCAGGATTAACTTGCTCAGTTTATAGTCTTCAGGCAGATTCAGAATTTCCTTAACCTCCCTTAAAAAATAAGTGTTGTAAATATTCCGCAAAACTGTGTCTTTTTCCTTTTTGTCATCAGCCAATATAACTCGAGGATATCCTCCGTACAGGCAGAATTCATTAAAATAAGGGGTAATACGCTCTATAATTTGTCGTGTTAACCTGTTTTTTGCGTAAATATCGTAAAGCTTAGGCTCCTTGTGACTAAGATATTCACCAAATGAGAAAGGATAAAGATTGAACACAAATATCCTGCCAACCATGAATTGTATGTTTTTTACTGACAACGCGCTCACGGAAGAGCCCGAAACAATCACCTTAGTTCTGTAAGTATCGTAAATATATTTCAGCTTTCTGCCGCCATCTTTGGCATATTGGAACTCGTCAATAAAGAGGTAGTCATTAGATTTAACATATATGTCGCAGAAAGACTTTATATCTTCATCAAACAACTCGAGGGTCTCCCTGTCCTCAAAATCCAAAAAAGCAGCGTTTTTAAGGCCGCTAAAGATATGTTTAAGAAGCGTAGTCTTGCCGCATTGCCGCGGCCCTATAACCGCAAGCACCTCCCGCTTTTTGAGGTACCTGACGATATCCTTTTCCAAAAATCTGCCAATGTACATTTTACCCCTGC
The DNA here is from genome assembly GCA_964493685.1 of uncultured Methanosarcinales archaeon. Lineage (GTDB taxonomy): Archaea > Nanobdellota > Nanobdellia > Woesearchaeales > UBA10216 > UBA492. Next base: position 625 of record CAZBPE010000064.1, on the reverse strand, counting down.
TAAAATATCAAAATTATACAAAACAGCAGGGTTCTAATATATAAACTTTTTGATTCAGGCATCTGCTAACAGCAAGCCCTCGTCGTGAAAGTGCCAAAACAACCACGGGCTAACGTCAGAAACCAAAGTTTATTTTGCACCGCGGTATGCCTGGAGAATGGCCATAAAATATTCCTGATTGCTTCTTACTATGGCCTTCTCCCCTTCATCGGAAAGAACTTTGATAAGACCAGAATTAACACCTATTGCTTCTTCAATGAGGCTTGGCAATCCCGCGGCTGTCCTCTCGAGAGCCATGGAAAAAGGGCTTAGCTCCTGTGATGGATAAATCTGAACGCCGCCACAAAACTCATTCAGAAGATTACAACAAGATGAAATGCTAAAAGCAAGATGGTTAGCCTTATCAATAACTTCAGTCCTTGCATTATAGTCCTGCTCAAGAATCTTGGAAATAGTCAGCCCTGTTGGCTCTTCTTTAGGTATTTTTTCCGAAAGAGTGAGGGCGCGGTCATAAGCCATTGCTCCCATTGCGCATATCATCTTGCTTCCTGGGCGCTCCTCAAAGGCTTTTACATAGTTAAGAGTTGCAAAGTAGGCAAAAGCTGCCTTCTGAACTGCGCCAGGG
>CAZBPE010000063.1:3184-7171 GCA_964493685.1 uncultured Methanosarcinales archaeon | reverse complement strand
TATTTAGGTCAGTTACTATATTTCTTCGGATTCAGAAACTTCGCCATCTTTACCTTAAAAACATAATAGTAGAGGAAGAAGTTGTAAAGACCAAGCTCAACAGCCATCCTGAAGCCGAGCCTGCCGTTAAGGAACAGCCTGCACCAGACAAAGGAGTAGAATACGTAAAGGAAAAACCATACCGGCGCTTTTACCAAATACCATATTGCGGGATGCGGGTTCCAGTTTATTGCAACCCTGTATTTTGCGTCTACATAAGCGCGCGGAACGTTCTTTTTGAAGAATGTGCTGTAGGACCAGTTGTCCTCTGTCCTGTGGTCGAGCTCAAGATGAACGCGCCTGGTTGGCGGCTTCACCTTATACCAGTCATGGGTTACGCCAGAGCAAGTTGTCGCTGATTTCCTGAAAAGCACCAGCTTGGAAGACTCTGAAAGGGGGCCTGTGGTTACACGGATGCCCTTCTCGTAAAAAGGCCAGTCGATTGCGTAGCCGTTGACTCCGGTTTCATCAGCGTCATCAACGAGCTTCCTTATCGCCTTCTGAAGCTTTGGAGTAACGATTTCGTCAGCGTCAACAGCCAGAATCCAGTCGCCTGTCGCCTTTTGAAGCGTGAATGGCTTGTGCGGCGAGGCTTCGCCCCAGTGCGGCCTTACGAAGATTTTATTCGTGTATTTTCTTGCAAGCTTCAGGGTGCTGTCCCTGCATGTGCCGTCGTGAACGAGAATTATCTCGTCAACAGCAGGCTTGAGCGCCTTAAGGCACTTTTCGATGCGCTCTTCCTCATTGTAGACGATTACTGTAGCGGATATTCTGTGCTTTGCCATTCTTACCTGAAAACATACTTGAACATTGACAGGTATCTCGGACCCATTTTCATTATCTTAAAGGTTGTCTTGCCTTCCTTCCTGTCGGTGTAGCCTGTTGGCACTTCGCCGAGCCTGAAGCCCGCCTTGTGCGCCTTGATTGCAAACTCGGGAGAGATTGCAAAATCGCCTGACTCAATCTTGACAGAATCAAAAACTTTTTTCCTGAAGCAGCGAAAAGCGTTTGTTATGTCACTAACCTTAAGCCCAAAGACTATTTTTGCAAGAATTGAATAGCCTCTGCTAAAAAACGCCTTGTGAAAAGCAAGATCTCCGCGGGAGCCGCCCTTGATGTAGCGGGAGCCGAACACCATGTCATAGCCGCTGTTTATCTTCTCCACCATCTTAGGAAACGTCTCAGGGTTGTCTGACTTGTCAGCCATCGTCCAGATTATGACTTTTCCCTTCGCGATTGATGTGCCTTCCTTAAGGGCGTTGCCCATGCCGGGATTTGAGCTGCGGTGAATGACTGTTACGTTCCCGTATTTTTTGGAAAGCCCTTCAGCAACCTTTCCGGTGCTGTCGCTGCTGTTATCATTAACAATTACCAGCTCGCAGTTCCACCTCTCCTGTTTCCTTAAGCTGTCAAGCGATTCAACAAGGGAAGGGAGATTTAGTTCCTCATTATAGGACGGAATCACTATGGAAAGCCCTTCCATCAGAATATCCCCTTGTTTTCCTTCACCCATTCAACAAGCCTGCTGACGCCTTCCTTCGGAGAGGTTGACGGCTTCCAGCCAAGAACTTCGTTAGCCTTCCTGATGTCAGCAACGAAAACCTTCTGGGCAGAAGGGCGCCAGCCGCTGTATGAAACAGGGCTTTCCTTTCCGGTAAGCTCCTTCAGCATCCCAAGAAGCTCAATGAGCGACATTGTGTTCTCAGGACCGCCGCCTGTGTTGAAAACGCCGCGCTTCACATTGCTGCTGATGAATTTGTCATAAAGCTCAACAAGGTCCTTAACATAAAGAACGTCCCTCACCTGCTTGCCGTCGCCGTAGATTGTTATCGGCTTTCCAAGAATGTTTGCAATGGCAAACCACGCAACCCAGCCCTGGTCCTCAACGCCGAACTGCCTTGTCCCGTAAATGCAGGACATCCTGAAAACGCCGGTCTTCAGCCCGTAAATATGCGCGTAATCCTGAACATACAAGTCGCCAGCCAATTTTGAGCAGCCGTAAGGCGTGTGCTCGCACAGGTCTATTGAAAACGTTTCGGGAATTCCATTCCTGTATTCATCATCAAAAGAGTATTTCTTTTTTCCCTCGGTTACCTTTACTGAGTTCACATTATCGCCAAAAACCTTGTTAGTCGAGCAGTAAACAACAGCCTTAACGTCATTCTTCCTTGCAGCTTCCATAACATTGAACGTGCCCATCACGTTTGTCTCAAAATCGGCACGCGGATTTGTTACTGAGGTGGTCACTGCAGTCTGGGCTGCGGCGTGGAAAATCACATCAGCGCCCTTTGCAGCCTCGTTGAGGGCTGCCGAGTTAAGAATATCCTCCTGAACTGTCCTGATGTTCGGAAAATTGCCTCTCAGAAACTTCATGTTGAAATCTATGTTCTTAATCTCGCGGTTGAGAAGCCTTGGCCTTGAGAGGTTGTCAATGACAGTAACATCCCACCCCTTTTTAGCATACTTCTCCGAAATGTGGCTGCCTATGAAGCCAAGCCCGCCAGTGACAAGCGCCTTCATGAGATTCTGCGACTTAACGGGCATTTATATAATTTTTGCAGGGCAATAGCGGAAAATTTAAAAAGCCAAATGCGCTCCAGAGGGCAATACAGCCGTTGGAAGCTGGTTCTGGCTTTCTGGCAGATTGTAAAAATGGATATGGAGGGTGTGGCACATGGATGGACGGGGATTTGAACCTAGAAGCTTCGCTCCTGTGAAGGTTGGAGACGAGCTGGACGTAACAATAGAGGCAGTTGGCGCCAAGGGAGACGGCATAGCCAAGAAGGAAGGCTTTGTCCTGTTCGTTCCAGGAGTCCAGAAGGGCGACAACGTGAGAATCAGGGTCACAAGAGTCCTAAGGAAAGTCGGGTTTGCCGAAGTCGCAGGCGGAAGCTCGGGAGAGAAAGCATCTTCTGAAGAGGCTTCGGAGGAAGCTCCTAGAGAAGAAGGGGAAGTTCCTGAGGAACCGGCAGAAGAGCCTCAGGAAGAGGAGCCAGCAGAGGACTCTGACGACTTCGGAGACGAAGAAAAGCAGTAAACCTGCTTTTAATTTGAAATGCCACTTGCCACAACAATAGGGCTTATAGCAGGAACTTTAACAACAGTTCCATTCGTACCTCAAGTCATCAAGGTTTGGAAAACGAAAAAGGCAAGGGATATTTCTTTAGCCATGTTTGCGATTCTTTTGTTAGGAACTGTTTCCTGGCTGACATACGGGCTCTTGATAAACAATACTCCAATCATATTAGCCAACGGCGTAACACTTGTTCTGGTGTCAACCATTGCGTATTTTAAGATAAGATACAGACAATGAAAATTCTTTAAATAGTGGAAGCGGTAAACGTTTTCATCATGCGATGCTTTGTTGCGATTGACCTGCCGGAAGATGTTAAGAGCGAACTTAGAAGGCTACAGCAGCAGATAAGAAAAAGCGGCGACCTGAAAGCTTCTTTCACAAAGGACTTCCACATCACGCTGAAATTTCTCGGAGAGCTGACGCCGCCAAAGGCGGAATATGTTAAGAAGAAACTAAGCAGCTGCAGCGTTAAGAAGATTACGGCATCTCTTGACGACGTAGGAGTTTTCCCAAGCGAAAGCTATGTAAGAGTAGTTTGGGCTGGAGTGAAGCCGGAAGATGAAATACTGAAGCTACAGAAAGAGGTTGATGCGGCGCTACAGGCTAACTTTGCAAAGGAAAAAGGCTTCAAGGCGCACATCACGCTGGCAAGGGTGAAACATTCTTGCGACAGGGAAAAGCTCATTCAGATGCTGAAAGGGCTAAAGGTTGAAAAGATAAAGTTTGAAGTTAACGAATTCAAGCTGAAAAGAAGCATACTAACTCCGGAAGGGCCGGTGCACGAGGATTTGGAAACGTACAAGCCGAGATGGCAATAACTCTTTTACGAACCGACTACAGCCATTATTTTATATCGTAATTACTATCCAATA
>CAZBPE010000063.1:1762-3149 GCA_964493685.1 uncultured Methanosarcinales archaeon | reverse complement strand
GTGAAAAATATAAAGATTTAAATAGAGGGGCTGGTTAGTCAAGTTAATGAATAATAAAAAAACCCTGGAAGACTCTCTGCTCAAACGGGAAAGGTTTAGGGAATCAAGGAGAGCTAGAGCAAAGATGAAAATAGAAGGCCTGCTTAGGCACCCACACGAACTTGATGGCGCAACATCATTGCTGGTAACCCTAAGGCATTTAATGGACGGCGGTGACTGGTTTTCCGGGCTTCATGGCGGGGCGATTGAACCATTCTTCAGGAAACTGTACCAAGACAAGAGTTTTTGCAAATGGTATATCACCGTGCCTCACGAGCAGATAGCTGGACATGCTGCCGAGGGTTTCGCAGCTTCTACAGGAAAGGTGGGTGTTGCTGTTGTCACGTCAGGCCCTGGCGTAATGAACTTAGCGACAGCATGCTATGATGCATGGATGGATTCTGCTTCGGTGGTATTCATAGCAGCTAACGTTTCTCAATCTGTAGCCGGCTCTATGGCTTTTCAGGAAGCGCCTGTCAGGGAAGTATTTAAAGGCATTTCAAAAAAAGTGTTTTACATCACTGATGCTGGAAAATTACCTTCAACTTTATTCGAGGCGTTCAGGCTAGCTAAAAGCGGAAGGCCTGGACCTGTTGTAGTTGACGTACCTAAAGATGTTCTGCTTCAGAAAGCGACTTTTACCCTAGACCAGGATTTGGAATCAAGAGTAAAGGATTCCAATATTGACATTGCGTCATTAACTAAACTTGCTGAGCTAATCGCTTCTGCAGAAAGGCCAGTACTTTACATAGGAGGCGGGGTGAAATCTGCTGACGCAACAGCTGAATTGATGAAGCTGGTTGAAATAACAGGAATTCCTGTTGCTTATACGCTCAAGGGCAAAGGAGCTTTCCCAGATGGCCATCCGCGCTGCATCGGTCCTTTGGGCATGCATGGCCTGCCTGCAACAAATCTTGCAGTTAAGAAGTCTGATTTGTTGATTGTGATTGGTGCAAGGTTCGACGACAGAGTAGTTACTAATGTGGAAAAGTTTGCACCTGAAGCTTACATAGCTCATTTGGATATTGATCCAAAAGGCATTGGCCCTGAGCATCATAAAAGGAAGCCGCAACTTGTTGTTGAAGGTGACGTTAAGGATTCTTTAAGGGCTTTAAATGAGTTGGTAGCCGCAACCCATCCTAGTTTGGGGAAATGGTATTCGCAAATAGAAGTTTGGAAAAGAACTTACCCGTTTTGGTATCACCAGAAAGGAGATGCCCATAAGCCAGATTTTGCCATAAAGCCCCAGTTAGTTCTGCATTCTCTCAGCAATATGCTAAAAGGGGATAGCAAAAACGTAATTTACGTTACCGATGTCGGCCAGCACCAGATGTGGGCCATGCAATGG
>CAZBPE010000063.1:0-1752 GCA_964493685.1 uncultured Methanosarcinales archaeon | reverse complement strand
GACAATCCACGTGGTTTCTTAACCTCAGGCGGTAGTGGAACCATGGGTTATGGCTTGCCAGCTGCTTTGGGAGCAAAGCTTGCTAACCCAGACAAGAAGGTGGTTTTGATATCAGGAGACCTCAGTTTCAGAATGACTGCCCAGACACTTGAGCTTTACAAGTCGTTAGGAGTGGACATTACAGCCATAGTTCTTGACAACTACTCAAAAGATGTTGTGCCCGGAGGGATGGTCCAGCAGTGGATTGAAATGAGCGTAAATAAAACTACAAAGCTTATGGGAACAAACAAACCTCCAATAGACTCAATTGCAAATGGTTATGGCGTGGCTGCTTATGAGATTACAAGGCCTACGGCTGTTAAGCTATCGCTTGAGCAGGCGTTAAGTCGCAGAGGCCCACAGGTTTTAGTCTTTAAAGTTGATTCCAAAGAAAAAGTTCTTCCAATGATACCGCCAGGAAAAACTGTTGACGAAATGATTTATAAGCCGTTATCAGAGGCACAAGCAAAATCATTGCATCAGCCTTATTAGGCTCATTGCCGATAGTGTTAGGTAACGTGTGTTGTGTTAACTCAGAAACGCTTTTGCGTCTCTGACTACAATCAAGAATCCAAGATTTCTAAGGGTTTGCAGGGGCAATAGTGGCTACTACGACTGGAAAACTACTACAACCGCTGACGATGCAGAAAACTTCCTCGGTCAGAGAGGTTTGTGCACAACAAAGGGCTGTAACTGCGACAAGACAGGGTCTTGCCTTATGTTCATGAAAAAGTTGACAATAGGGTCCTGATGCAATTGTGCTAACTGTATTCTTGTGTAGTCTGGATTAACCCCTTTTTCCCTTTCCGGATTTCTTGGCGTTATTGGAGAAAAACGCATTCCTTTTCTTTCCGGATGTTCGGGGTGAGGAACATTGCGAACATAAAATGCTATTTCTGGCGGTCTATTTTTGTCCCTATAGGCATAGGTAGTTAAGCTGGCTACAGGAATTTTTTCTTTGTAAAGTTCATTGATTCTTCCAGCGTCTATCATTGACACACTAATATCGCCATAAAATGCGCTATAAGGAAGTCTTCCTAACCTAAGCTTTTCCATTATTAGCTGGCGTTGGCTCCCATCATAATAAAGCTCAGCCATCACTGGCTTGCCGGTTTTTCTTTCAGGAGAACCGCTTTCAGCAATAGCTTTCAGATGATTATACATTGCAGAAAATCCTTCCTGGGTTTCTTCCCCATCCACTAACCTACCGAGTAACTGATGGACACTTTGTTCCAATAATGCAGCGGCCTGCTTGGATGACGGATGGTGAATCATGGTATCCCAATAAACCTGCGGATTCCCGCTTACCACCCTCTTCATCAAATCAAAAAAAGGCTTTGAGAGTTTTGTTGTGAATCTTTCCATTTCCGGAAAGGACATATCACTGCCGCTTTTTCTGATTGCCTCAAAGGCAGCAAACAGCGCCATCCATGGAATCATCTGTTGCCTTAGAGTAACCATGTCCTGCTGCTCAGGCGTCATCTGGTAAATGTTTGCCTTGTAAGATGACAGCAGCTGCGTTATTTTTGGCAACCACAGCCCCCCTTCTGCCGGCTTCAGGGGGCTGACATACACGTTCTGCCCCTCAAGCTCAATATCCGGCCTGAATGCAAGATGAAGCGCTATGGCTTCTACGTCATCCCTTCCTTCAACCGCCTTAAGCTGTTCTGTTGTAAAGGTGTCTGCCTGCTTTACACCTGCATGGCTTAATTG
>CAZBPE010000062.1:0-7203 GCA_964493685.1 uncultured Methanosarcinales archaeon | reverse complement strand
TCTTCCGAATATAGTAACTGACACTTTGTATAAATATTTAGGTCAGTTACTATAGCTCTACAAATAATGTAAGTGAGCGGGAGTTAAGGCAATTGGTTATTATCAGAAAGATTAGTAACGGCAGCAGGAGTTGCCGATGCGCAGCTGTTACTTCCATGCTGCTTGGCATAGCTCAAACGTTGCGTTTCAGGAAAGAGAACGTGCTGCAGGGACTGCAACAAATCCCAAACTATTACGATTTAAGCGACACCCGTTCTGCTTCATACATCGTATGATTTCCTCATACGAATCGAAACTTTTTTAAATACTGGGCTTATCTGTTTCAGGAAATGAAAGAGCGCGTTACTCTTACCCTTGACTCAAACCTTCTCAAGGAGATAGACCGCAGGATTGACGGCTACAAGATAAAGAACAGAAGCCATGCCATCGAGCTTGTTCTTATGCAGAATCTCGGCGGCAACACTCCGAAAACAGCTGTTATCCTCGCCGGAGGAGTCGGAACAAGGCTCCAGCCGATAACCTATGAAGTCCCTAAGCCGTTGCTTACTGTCCACGACAAGACGCTTCTTGAGCACCTTTTTGACCTGTTCAAGAAGTTTGGCGTCAAAAACATAGTCATCTCCATCGGATACAAGGGCGACAAGATAAAATCAGCCATAGGCAATGGCAGGAAGTTTGGCATCAATGCAAGCTACGTCGAGGAGTCAAAGGCTCTTGGCACTGCAGGCCCCCTGAAGCTTGCAAAGCCGTTTCTTGACGATACGTTTATTGTTTCAAATGCCGACGAGCTAAAGGACCTTGACCTTATGGACATGTATCTTTTTCACAAGGAGAACAAGGCTACGGCAACCATAGCGCTTGCCTCTGTTGATGACCCGAGCGCTTATGGCGTGGCAAGGCTACAGGGAAACCGCATACTTGAATTCATAGAGAAGCCAAAGAAGGAAAATGCGCCTTCCAACCTTATCAATTCCGGGCTTTACATCTTTGAGCCTGAGGTTCTTGATTACATACCTAACGGCTTTTCAATGCTTGAAAGGGATGTCTTCCCGAGGCTTGCCAAAGAGGGCAGGCTTTACGGCTACCCATTTTCAGGGCAGTGGTACAACACAGGCACGCTTGAGCTTTACGAGAAGGCAATAAAGGAATGGAAAGACATAGCATGATAAACACAGGTTTTTTTCACGCATACGACATTCGCGGCTTGATTGACTCAGAATTGAACGACGAAACAGCTGAGAATTTAGGCAAGGCGTTCGGCACGGTAATAAACGGAAAACCGGTAGTAGTTGGGAGAGATATTCGCCATTCCTCAAAGCAGATAGCCCCTGCATTTATCAGGGGGCTTGTGTCAACCGGCTGCGATGTGACTGACATTGGAGAATGCCCAAGTCCCATGCTTTTCTTCAACGCACTCAATCTTAAGAAGTTTGGCGCCATCATCACAGCAAGCCACAACCCGGCAGAGTATACCGGCTTCAAGTTCGTTGAGCCGAATGGACTGTCTTTCCTTAACCAGTATGAGGAAATGAAAAAAATCTATGTGAATCGTAGGTTCATTTCAGGAAAAGGCAGCGTAAGGCAGGCAGACGGATACGCTCCTTATCTGGACTTCCTGAGAAAAGCCATAAAGCTGAACCCGAATAAAAAAATAACTGTTGCAGTTGAGTGCCTCTACGCGTCAGGAGCAGTTCTGATTCCAAGGCTTTACGAAGACATGGGCCTTAAGGCGATACCTCTCCACGCCATACCAATGCCAGACTTCAACAAGCAGAGGCCTGAGCCAAAAGGGGAGAACCTAAGGGAGCTTGGCAGCATAATTGTTTCAAAAGGCGCTGATTTTGGCGTGGCTCTTGACGGCGACTGCGACCGCTCTGTAATTGTTGACGACATGGGAAGGGAGCTTAACGGCAGCATAAGCTCCGCAGTTTTCATTAATAAGATACTCCCAAAAAAGCCGCAAGGCAGAAGGAATGTGGTGATGACTGTAGACTGCAACAGCGAACTGAAGCAGCTATCGGAAAGCCTTGGAGGAAAACTGGTCTGGAGCGATGTTGGCCACAGCTTCATAGGCAAGGCTGTCTATGGCAGCAACGCTGTTTATGGCGGCGAGATGAGCAGCCACATGTGGTTTGAGCATTACCCGTTCAGCGACGGCTTCCTATGCGGGCTAAAGATGGCTGAAATCCTGAGCAACAGCGATGAAAAGCTGTCAGAGATGGCTGACAAGGTAAAGCTTGCGCCAATGCTGAAGGAATACGTTGGATGCGGCACTCAGGACAAAAAAGACCGAGTCATTTCAACGCTTGTTGCTGAATCTAAAAAACAGCACCCTGACGCAACATTAACAAGAGACGGAGTAAAGTTCTTCCTCAACGAGCTTGAGTGGGTTATGCTTAGAAAGAGCAACAACCTGCCGGAGGTGTGCATTGTCATTGAGGCAAAAGACAATTCCAGGCTGAAAGAACTGCATTCAGAATACAGAAAAATGGTGGATGGAATTATAGCAAACACCAAATAAGGTTTCCCGATGTCATATGTGCTGCTGCTGGATGTTGACGGGACGCTTGCGCAATTCAACAATTCTGCGGGCGCAGAAAAGGTTGCGGAAATTCTTGCTAAGCTCTTTGGAAGCAAAGGCAAACGAGCAGGTGAGGACTTCCTTAAAATCTATCAGGCAATAAACTCAACACACCACGGCAAAAAATCGCAAGAGTATGCCTCTGTTGTTGGCACTTTGAACTCGTTCAGCATAAAGCTTCCGCCTGAGCTTTGGCAAACGGAGCTGAATTTTATGTGGAGCAGAGAGCTGTGGCTAAAATACGTTTCAAAGATGCATAAACTTAACTTGTCATGGAGCCTTATAGTGAAAATAATTGATTCCTACTGGGAAGCTGCCTCGCTCAACTCGCCACTTTACCCCGAAGTCAGGGGATTCCTTGAAAAATTGGTCAAAAACAAATCAAGACTGTTCCTGATAACAGCAAGCGACAACCGCCTGGCATTCAGAAACAGGGCAATAACCTACGACCCAAAAGTGTCCGAGCAAAAGAAGATTAAGCGTGTCCTTGAACAAGGTTTTTCAGGAATATTCAAGCCGCATCAAACAATCACCGTAGACCCGTTTGACAAACCAAGCCCTGAATTCTGGCGTAAATGCGTGAAAGTCGCGGGGCTCACAAACCCGTCAGAGGCTGTTGTCATTGATGACGCCAAGGATGTGGTAATATCTGCTGTCAGCTTCGGATTCAGGGGCTGCGTGCTGGACAGGGCTTGCCATTACAGCAGCGCTGAAGTAAGACGGGCCGGTGCGGGTTATATAACCAGATTAGAACAATTGAACCAATAATCAAAAATAAATAAGAAAACATGGACGCAACTGGCAGCGTCTGCGCCTGCCCAAGACCATTGATAATAGCCAGTAAGCGCGTCTTAATAAACTTTTCGCTTTTTTTACGGAAATCTTTCGTATTTTTTGAAAAATTTTTAAGGTGTATTTAAGCAAATTGTGGTTTTTTCAGTTTCTTTGAAGATTTTTCCAAAAATTCCTGCTTAACTTAATCAAGCCATATGCGCAATGATTGCGATGCGGCGTGGCGTGGACGCACAAGCGGTGGTGCGCTGGCTTGAAACGCCAGCGGTCTGCCCAAGACCATCCGGGTTCAACTCCCGGCCACGCCGCTTTACCTTTCGTTTGGTTTGCAGCGCTATTGCACGGCCGGTTATTCTTTGGCGGTTGCCCTTGCTGCTTATGTCTGTAGCTGCCGCTGCCAGCAAGATTAAGGCTGTTCTAAAGAAGCTTCACCGAATCAAAATCCCTGCGTTCCGCCGTAGATAAGAAGGAATCCTACTGCAACGAAAAGGACGTTCTTTATCGTGTCTGCTATTGGCGGGATGTCGAAGCCGATAACCTTCATGCTGTGGAGTATTGGGATGACGCCTATTGCCAGCATTGCAAGCCCTATTACTAATGTTGCAACCCTAACCTGCTGGGCAAAGCCCATCATTGCCATGTTCTCGCCTATCGCGTCCCACAGCAGGATTATTCCGGCGGCTATTGCTATTATCCACAGGAATATTCCGACCGGCGACAGCGGCAGGTTAAACCCGACAACTCCGAACTTGTTCAGGAGGGGTATCAAGCCGAGCGCGAGAAAAATAAACCCTGCTATCATGCTGAGGGGCTTCCTTGGCCCGCCCATCATCATTCCCTGCGCTTTCTTGGACATAAAAAGCATTTTAGCAATATTCGTATATAAAGTTTTCGCAGTTAATAAGTTTCGAGCTTAATTTCATCAATTCTGGAGAAATGCTTCACGTTACGTGTAATTAAAGTATCATTTCCTGCCATCACTATGCCAGCTATCAGGCAATCCCTTGAACCTATTTGAGACCCTAGTTTTTTCAGGCGATAATTTATGATTCCCCCTTCACGGGCAGCTTCAGGCTCAAGAGGTATGACTGGGCAACGATAAGCAAGTTCGCTTAAGATTTTTGACTCATCGACGCCAATATTTGCAGAGCCCCGCCACATCTCGTACAAAGTTAGAACTGTTATTGCCACGACTTCATTCCTTGACTCAAGCTCTTTAGCCTTTTTAATAGCGTTAGGGTCTTTATCTGCCAAGTCTATGATGAAGCTAGTGTCTGCTATCAATTTTAACTCTCCTTATGTGCTTAAGTGGCTCGTCCCAGCTTTTTCTAGACTCCTCGACAGATTCCCTTAACTTTTGCGCCGACTCCTTGCTAAGAATGCCGATAAAGTCGGTCATCTTGGTATATGGCATAGTTCTGTTTATCACATCGCTGAAGCTTTCAGTCCCTTTTTTTCTCTGCTTTAGCTTGCCGTAAGCCTCTTCTGTTATCGTTATCGTTTTTGTTGCCATAAGTGTATGTGTATGTATGTGCACTATTTAAATCTTCGCTTTTTGAGTCGGTAAAATTGGCAATTATGCATCTTTCTATGTATCTTTAAATATATTAAAAAATAGATAGTTTTATATATGATAACCGCAAAAAAACCGTTGCGATGGTAAAGCTCCAGCACGATGCGAACGGGCAGTTCAAGATAACCCTGCCAAAGCAGATAGTTCTTGCGAAGAAGTGGAAAAAGGGCGAGGTGCTGAATTTTGAGCTTGATGGGAATGGCAATTTGGTGGTGGTAAAGAGATGAAGAAATCTGCTGCTGTCGGGAACATGAAGCTGTCTGATATTGAAGAGCTGAGGCAGGTTGTGGTAAGCCACGCTGCTGCCATGAAGAGGCTGAGGGGTTGAATGGCGCCAGAAAAAATCCTCAGGCTTAGGGAAAGGGCGGGGAACTCGCACAAGGGTGATAATGGAAGGGTTTTGTTTGTTGGGGGTTCTGTTGATTATGCAGGGGCGGTTTACCTGGCTGCCATGGCTGCGTTAAGGAGCGGCGTCGATAACGTTACAATTGCCGCGCCGGAGAAAGTCGCCTGGGTTGTCAACACGCTGAGCCCCGATTTCATAACAGTGAAGCTTAAGGGGGAATGCTTCACGCCATCAGCGTCCAGAAAAATTCTTGCATTGTCAAAAAAATTTGATGTTGTCGTTGTTGGCAACGGCATCGGCGCTCGCGGGGAAACAAGAAAGTTCGCTGCCGAAGTGATTAAGAAAATAAAATCATTCAAGGTTGTTGACGCTGACGCAATAAAGGCGGTGAGGCTGCAGGATGTTTCAAATGCAATAATAACGCCGCACAGGAAAGAGTTTGAGATTCTGCTGAAAAATAGCGGCTGCAGCGGGGAAACTGTAAGGCGCCTGATTGGAAATAATGTGATAATCGTGAAAGGCGCTGTTGACAAGATAATCTCAAAAAACAGGGTCGCATGCAACAGGAACGGAAACGCCGGAATGACTGTTTCCGGCACAGGAGACGTTCTTGCAGGGCTCGCGGCAGGAATCCTAGCGCAGGAAAAGAACTTATGGAAGGCTGCCGTTGCCTCTGCTTTTATTAACGGGAAAATCGGGGACGCTCTCTTGAAAAAGCGCGGATACGGCTTCACGGCATCGGACATGCTTGAGCTTGTCGGAAAGGAGGTTTTCAGGCTTTATGGCTAACATGCTCTTTGAGATTGGGATTGTAATCATGGGAGCAACGCTTCTCGCCTGCATTGCCCGCCTTTTCAGGCAGCCCATGGTGCTTGGCTACATAATCGCCGGCTTCATCGTCGGCCCTTACGCGGCGGGCTTGATAACAAGCACAGAAACCATTGCGCTTCTCTCAGAGCTGGGCATAGCGTTCCTCCTTTTCCTCGTCGGGCTTGAAATTGATTTCAGGATGATTCGCGATTCAGGAGCAAAAGCGTGCATAATGGGCGCAGGGCAGGTTGCCTTCACTGCGATTGCTGGCTTTGCCATTGCAGCAGTGTTCGGCTTTAGCGCGATTGAGTCATTCTACATCGCGATGGCTCTGACGTTCAGCAGCACCATGATTGTTATCAAACTGATGAGCGACAAGGGAAATCTTGACACGACACATGGCCGCCTTGTCGTTGGCATGCTCCTTATACAGGACGTCATAGCGATATTCATACTCGCGCTTCTTCCGAATCTTGGCGGCTCATCGCTTCAGCTTGTTGCCATCTCAGTCGCAAAGGGCGTTGTTCTGTTCGCTGCCGCTTACATTGCAGCAAAAACAATCCTCCCTGCTATTTTGAGGATATCGCCCGCTCAACAGAGCTTCTTTTCCTATCTGCCGTTTCGTGGCTTTTCGCATTCGCCTTTTTTGCGGATTTTCTCGGATACTCGGTAGCCATAGGAGCGTTCATTGCAGGAGTAAGCCTTGCTTCCTCATCTTACAAGCTGGAGGTTGTCAGCAGGGTGAAGTCGCTCCGCGATTTCTTCGCAACAGTTTTCTTCGTTTCTCTTGGGATGCAGCTTGCGCTGCCCTCAATCAGCGGAATGGTTGTGCCGGTTGTTGTCTTCTCGCTGTTCGTCATAATCGGGAATAGTTGCAGTAATCGGCTTGATGCTCGGCTACAACAAGCGCATTTCAATAATGGCAGGGCTTCCAATCGGGCAGGTAAGCGAATTCTCGCTGATACTCATAGCGCTTGGCGTCAGGCTGGGGCACGTTGGAAGCGGCATATCCGCAATAATAGTGGCTGTCGCTGCCATTACGATAACTGCGACAACGTATGCGATAAAATACGACGAAAGGATTTACAGGCTCCTAAAGGC
>CAZBPE010000061.1:0-7327 GCA_964493685.1 uncultured Methanosarcinales archaeon | reverse complement strand
GCATAACAACAATAGCCACATTCTTCGGAAAAAGATTTGCAGCGCTTTTCGCAACGGCAGTAATCATGGCAATAATCATTTTCTCCGGTATAAACAGCGCCGTCCTTAACGCCTACCTCTGGCTGGCGCTTGCAGCAAGCTGCTTAAGCTTCATCAACCCCGACGAGAAATTCGCCAGAAGGCTTTTCATTTTAAGCTCCTATGCTTTTGTAGCCATGGTTGCCCTGTTCCTTTACCAACAATTTTTTAAATGAAGCTGCCTTATTTCTTCACATGGCTGAAGACGCTGAAACATGGAAAAAGGCAGGCAGAATCTCCGCCGAAGCCCTTCAATACGGCATAAGCCTGATAAAAAAAGGCGTTCCCGTGATTGACGTCTGCAATGCAGTTGACAGCAAGATAATAGAGCTTGGCGGAAAGCCCGCCTTCCCTGCGCAGATATCGCTTGACTGCATTGCAGCGCACTACTGCTGCCCTCACGACGACAAAACAATGCTTGACGCGCAGGTTGCAAAGCTGGACATAGGAGCTCACGTGGACGGCATACCGTCGGACACTGCTGTGACTCTTGACCTGAGCGGAAAAAACGCAGAGCTGGTGAAGGCGTCAAGAAACGCGCTGAACGCAGCAATAAAGCTCGTTAAGCCCGGCGCCAGGCTGATGGATATTGGAGAAGCAATACATTCAGAGATAACATCAATGGGCTTTTCTCCCGTGAGAAACCTGTCAGGGCACGGCCTTGAGAGATTCGAGCTTCACGCAAAGCCAACAATTCCGAATTTCAACAATAGAGACCCAACCACGTTAATGGCAGGGCAAGTAATTGCGATAGAGCCTTTCGCAACAACAGGCGAGGGCATAGTGATAGAGGGCGGAAACCCTGAAGTTTTCATGCAGACAGCGCACAAGCCAGTAAGAGACGCCACTGCAAGGCAAATCCTTGCGCAGATAGAGACTTACGAAAAACTTCCTTTCGCAAAAAGATGGCTGATTGCAAAGTTCCCGCCAATAAAGGTTGAATTCGCATTAAGGCAGCTTCAGCAGCTCGGCGCAATGCACGCCTTCCCGCCGCTAATCGAGAAAGCGCGCGGCTTAGTAAGCCAGGCAGAGCACACGCTCCTCGTTACAGATTCAGGATGCGAAATCCTGACTAAGACAGAGTAGGGATAGTCAGAGACTACTGGCATTTTAAGTGGTTCCCGCCATTGACGTAAATCTCCTCTCCGTTAAGGTAATTGGCTTCCTCAGAGTCCAAATAGCAGATAATCCTTGCAATGTCTTCTGGCGTGCAGTTCCTTCCAAGGGGATTGGCCTTAGCCATTTCCTCCCAGCCTTGGTCATCAACGCCCCACTGGTCCCACAAAGGCGTTCTTGTCACGCCGGGGTTAACAGAATGAACCCTTATCCCGTATTTTGCAAGCGCCACAGCACACGTTTTTGTAAAGTTCATTTTTGCGGCCTCTGCCGAGGCTGCGGCGGGGAATGAAGGCTGTGTTTCATGCGCCCACGACGAGGTTATGTTTATTATTGTGGCCCTCTTTGCCCGCTTGAGCAAAGGCAAAGCGTGCCTTGTCATTAAAAATGTTCCTTTTACTCTTACATCAAACGTTTCCTCCCATCTTTGCAAGTCCATTTCCTCGATTGGAACCTTATAGTCAACTGCCGCATTGTTCACAAGAAGGTGGAGCTTTGCTGATGTTCTCCTGATAGCCTCAATAATGCTCTTTACGCTGGCCTCATCCCGTACATCAAGCTTGTGGATTGTGACATTGGGATTCCCTCTGAATTTCTTTTCAATCAAGCCCTTTTCTTTAAGGTAAGTTGCGTGGACATGATATCCCCTATTCGCAAGGTATTCGGCAACGCCTGCGCCTATTCCACGCGAGGAACCGGTTATCAGAGCAATCCTTTTTTCTACCATAAGGTCACCTTTCCAATCATCCCTGCTTTGACGTAATAAGCCTTGCAGCCTTCTCAAGGCTGAGCAGACTTTCCTTCCCGCTTGCCATGTCCCTTACCTTGACTTTCTTTCCTTCCTTCTTGCCGACAAAAACAACATAAGGAATGCCGTAATTATTCGCGTATTCAATCGCCCTGCCAACCTTTCCTGTATAATCAACATCGGTGTTTATCCCTTCTTCCCTGAGCTTTTGAACAGCCTCGGCAGCCCTCCTGTCCTCGCCTATTGAAATGACAAACGCCTTAACGACACTTGATTCAGCAGCCTTTTTCCCCAGCTTCATGGCATCGGCAATCACGTCCAAGCCGAATGAAATGCCAACCGCAGGATAATCCCTTCCATTATTCACAAAGCTGCCAATCATCCTGTCATAGCGCCCGCCTCCGGCAACAGAAGACGTTATCTCCGATTTCTTAAGGAAAACTTCAAAAACAGTTCCCGTGTAATAAGCGAGACCTCGCGCAAGAGAAACGTCAAACTCTGCTTTTCTGCTTCCAGCAAGCTTAAGAACCTGCTCAATCTCATCCAAACAACTGCCGCTAATAATCTTTCTCAAATCCGCTATTTTCTCTTTATTAGCTCCTTTAACGTCAAGGCACTGCATCAGCTTTATAATTACAGCAGCATTGATTCCCTTTCCTACCAGTTCCTTTTCCACTGCTTCCCTGCCTAATTTTCCAAGCTTGTCAATGCTGAGCATTACCGTTTCCTTCTCGTCTTCAGGGACTTTGGCTTGTTCCAGCAAGGCATCCAGAACCCTGCGGTTGTTCACCTTAACAATAACATCAAGCCCGAGCTTTTCAAAAGAAGCCAGCGCAATCTTCACCATTTCAGCATCAGAAGACATGCTGCCGCTGCCAACAACGTCCACATCGCACTGCGCAAACTCCCTGTATCGTCCGAGCTTCAGCGGACCATCCCTGTAAACATTGCCAATCGCATAACGCTTGAACGGCATCTTCAGGTTCGGATTTGAGGCGATAAAGCGCGCGAGAGGCACAGTCAAGTCATATCGCAGAGCAAGCTCCCTGTCGCCCTGGTCCTTTAGCTTAAACACTTCCTTAAGTATCTCCTCGCCGCCAGCATACTTTGAAGCAAGCGTCTCAAACCTCTCAAGAGAAGGCGTCTCAAGCGGATTGTAGCCGTAAAGCTCAAAAACGCCGCGCAGAGCGCTGACTATGCGTTGCCTCAGGACTGCGTCAGAGCCTGAGATGTCACGGGTTCCGCGGGCTCGTTCAAGCTTCATGTTTGTCATTCGCATTCATTCTCTTCTGACTTGGCTTAAATAGTTTTTTGCTTTTTTCCTTTGTCCTCTATTTTTTTTGTTTCAGCGAGGCTTAGGAAATTCTCTTTTGACATTACGGACTTCCCCGTTTCTTGTTCCAACTCCCGTCTTGCGTGGTGGGCTATCCGACCTCCTCTTTTAGCCGCTTGCTTGTTCTCTTCAAAGCCTTGCGCATCCCTTGTTCTTGTGATGTCGGTTGTGGCTTTTTCCCCCAGCATCGTAAATATGAGCTCCCAATCTGTCATGTGGTCTCTCAGGTTTTGGTTATTCTTCTTGATGCCCTTGAACTCTTTGTATTCTTGGACAGTCTTTCCAAAGGCAGCCTTGCTTATCTCATTGGTAAGAATTGCAAAGTCTGTTTTTTCTGCAACGCCACGATCTTTCCATTCATCAGTCAGCTCCTGTCGTATAGCAATGCCTCTAATGCGCTTACCAATCCAATCTTTTGGGTAACCTTTAAGTTCATAGTACTCTTTCACCCTGTCCTGGGCTAATTCGGGATTTCCTATTTCTTCAATGCGCTCTTGGGCCAATTGCGCGAGCCACTGTTTGAACGGTTCTGCCTTCTTTGAAGGGATGGATTGTATAAGCCTAAAAGCGTTTTTAGTGCTGACGCAGTCAGTAAAACGCAATTTGCCATCTTCTGCGGGCAATTTCAACTGTACCCAAATTGGGGACAGTTCAAGAGCAATGAATTCCCTGTCCTTGACCTTCCCCCAATACTGTCTGGGGGTAGGGCTATCGGTAAGAACCACCACAATATCAACAACAGAGTAAAACCACTCGTTGTTATACCAAAGCCTTCTGATTTTCTTATCCTGAAAGGCTACAAGAGCCTTATCTTTTTCAGTTTCTTTATCAGACTTCATTGCATTCTCACTCGTTTACTTCGCTTAAACAGTTTTTTATTACACCTTCCGAAAAAAGCAGCTGTAATTGCCTGTGTGGCAGGCGCCTTTGCCCTGCTGCTCTACCAGTAGAAGAACAGCGTCGTTGTCGCAGTCCAGATAAATCTCTTTTATCTTCTGCCAATCTCCTGACGTTTCACCTTTCCTCCAAAGCTTTTTTCTGGACGTGCTCCAGTAAACTGCGTAGCCCGTTCGCAAAGTTTCCTCCCATGCCTGCTCGTTCATGTACGCCTGCATAAGCACATTCTTCGTTGCTACTTCTTGAGCTATTGCCACGACTAAGCCGCCTCGCTTCTTAAAGTCAGGTCCAATTTTTTCGTCAAGAGTCATCTTCTTTTACCTCCTTCGTTTAAATAATTTTCTTTGCCACCGCCACCACGCCCCTATTGAGGAATATCACATCATACGGCTTTAATCCTCCAGCAATTGCGCCGTTTCCCCTGCAGACAATTTCAACCACAAGGTCTATGCCGCCGTCCCTGAAGCGTTCCTCTGTTTCGCCCTTTACGGCAAGGATGCGGTCTATGACGCAACCTTTACGCCCCTCAATTACGTTCTTCAAGTAGGCTGCTGCAATGTTTCTCCACTTAGCATTAATGCAAACGTTTACCCTCTTCACAGCACCCCTTAACCTCTCATCAGCGGCGTAGCCGACACTTCCTTTTTCTGGTCCGAGAAGGCACAGTGCAGGGTAGCCGAAGAGGAATTCGCTGTTATACCAACTGTAAAGCCTCACCGCCTCAACAGCTTTTCTCCCCCTTGACAGGTTGTAATCCTCTAAATAGTCCTCTCCCGTCAAGCCGACAGCCCCTTCAAGGCTTTCTACAACGGCAGGAATGTCCTCTGACCACGCCCTCGTTACCCTTACACTCAAGTCGCTGACGTCAAAATTTTCTCTGACAAACTCAGCAACATTCCCCTCTTTCGGCAGAACAACGGTGCCGGTAATCGTTTTCCCTTACCAATTCCGAAAGTTTGTATTTCATTGTCCTCACCTCCTGAAGCTGTCAATGCCCGGCTGCAAACCGCTTTCGCGGTCAAAATACGCCCTGTAGCCAGACTTTGCGAGATAGTCCGCTCCCAGCGCAAGAGCTTTCTCAACAGCTTCCTTTGGAGTGTCTGCACCTACAACTTTTAGACGCTTTCTCGCATCAAAGAACTGGTCGGCGAGCTTCTCGCTCCAGCCACCGCTGTTTCTCATTGCCACCATCGGAATGCCAAGCTGGTATGCAACCACAAGCTCGTTCAGCGTTCCAGAGCCGCCGCTAATGGCTATCAAACAATCAGAACTTGCGGAGAGCACAAACTCTCTTCCACCGCCGCGTTCCATTCCGGTTACGGCAAGGAAGTCTGCATCCTTTTGATATACGTCTTTGCCTCTGCCATAAGTGAAGCCAATTGTCAGTCCTTTAACCAATTGCTGCGTTCCGTCTCTTTCCTCTACTGCTACTACCGATTTCCCTACCTTCATCGCTCCCCTGCAAGCAGCAGTCGATAAGCTGTCATAGTCCTTCTCAGCCCCAAAAACAAGGATTGCCCCCGCTTTCGCTACCCAACTGCCAACCTCTTCAGCAATTTCTTCCAGTTTCTTGCCGTAATTCAGGTCCTGTGCTGAACCCATAACGCCAATCTGCAATTGCCTTAATTTTACATTGTTCCCTGTTGACATTTCAACCATCTCCGCAGCTTTCGCTGCAATTACTGAAAGTTTACGAAATGAAAGGGCCATAGCCGGGAATCGAACCCAGTCCATGAGCGCCACAGGCTCACGTGCTACCATTACACCACTATAGCCATATGCAGAAAAATCGCTACAAACCACTTTACAGTCTTGCAAATAAGAAGCAATATTCCGGTTGATGAAGGCAACCACTCCTGCTATTTAAAAGACTAATAACTACTTCAGAATCAGTTCTCGCTATGCCGACAATCACTCTTTGACATTTTCATCTTGCTTTTGCTAATTGGAGGTTGCTTAAATACTTTGCGTTTTTACGGCGCATTTATGATTATCTTTTTTAATTCAATTATCCTTTCAAAATCCTTGTCGGTTGTTATGACTGATGCCCCGTTATCTATGGCAATCGCTGCCGTGAGCAGGTCGAAATCTCCCAGCTTGGCGCCCGCCTTATCGTGCTTGTAGGCAAGCTCCGCATAGATTCTGGCGCTTTGCCCGGTTATTGTCAGCAGCCTGAATCGGCTGAGAAACTGGTCGGCCCTCTTCTTGGCGTCATCGCCCTTTGCAGAATAGCCATAATAAAATTCTGCAAGATTAAGCGTTGTTGTGTAAAAGACGTTATAAGCGCTGATAAGCTTGTCAATCTCCAGAACGATATTTCTATAGTTCCTTTCAAGCCCTATCAGTATTGCCGTGTCAAGGACGTATTTCATTAAGGCGCCTCATCCTGAATCTTTTCCTAAATGCCCTCATTCTTTCAACGTCCTCGTCTGTAAGGGCGCTTTTGTGCCCTTCAACAAATGCAAGCAAATCGTTCCACCACTTCTTTGTTTCGTTCTTCTCAGCTTCCTCAACAACATAGCCAAGATACTCTGACATTTCCATGCCCTTTCCGGTTGCCTGCGCCTTGAACCTGTTCCAAACTTCCTCATCCACGCCCTTAATCGCCTTCGTAGCCATAAAATCACCTTAAGTTTAACTGTTAAACAAGTTTAACTATTTAAACTTTCTGTTTGCGCTGCTGCGACGCATGGAACATATATTCTGTATTGCGAATATAGACGCAATTTATATAAATGCGATTCCATTATACTTTTGTCATGTTAAGCCATACCAGCGCAGATATCGCGGCAGCCATTGGCAGGCACTACTCACCTGAAGGTTTTCTAAGGCAGTATTCTGAAAAATCAGGCATTAGCGTTGCTCTGGGAGAAGGCGCTGTTGAAGAGCGCAGTGGCGATTTTTTTGCAGTCAGCTATCCTCTTGTCATCGGCGGAATTCCTTCCGATAATATCTATGTGATTGATGCAAGAGGGATTTACTCAAATGACCCTGAAATCCTTGCCGTATCCTTCTCAGGAAAGCATCCCCTTGCAAGAGATGCTACTCTCGTCCAGTTAATAGCCAAAAGAGCAGGCATACATTTTGTGCGTGGAAACGACGTGTTATTTGACATAGTATTCCCTGGCATCGAACTTCCTTCAGAAGAACAGGAA
>CAZBPE010000060.1:0-7348 GCA_964493685.1 uncultured Methanosarcinales archaeon | reverse complement strand
AAAGATACCAGAAGATTTTCAGGTTTATTGTTGTTTTTTTATGCGACGGCACAGCATTCCGTTAAGTTTTTAAACCATCGGCGTCTTCCTCTCTGCTATGCTGGAAAGAGAGACGACATCAAGGTTCGTGAAGGTAAGATGCGCCAAGTGCAAGAACGAGCAGATAATATTCGGGAAGGTCAGCAGCGTCGTAACCTGCCTTGTCTGCGGAAAGGGCGTTGCAGAGCCGACAGGCGGCAAGTCGAAGATAAAGGCAAGGGTGCTTGAAGTCTTAGAGTAATCCTTTTACTGCTCCTACAATGGTTGAACAAAAGAAGGGTTTTCCTGAGGAAGGCGAAATTCTGCAGTGCACTGTAACCTCTGTCCAGAGCCATTCGGTCTTCGTAAGGCTTGACGAATACGGCATCAACGGCATGATACACATATCAGAAGTTGCGCCCGGCAGGATAAGGAACATGCGCGACTTTGTAATGGAAGGCAAGTCTGCAATCTGCAAGGTTCTAAGGGTGAATCCTGAGCGAGGCCACGTTGACCTTTCCTTGAGGAGGGTGAGCGAAAGCCAGAAGCGCAACAAAATCAACGAGCTGAAAAAGGAAAAGCTGGCTGAAAAGCTTGTGGAAGTCGTCGCAGAAAACCTGAGCATTGACGCCAAGCAGCTCTACGCAACCATCTCGGAAAAAATGAAAGAGCATTTTTACCTGCTTTTTGAGTGCTTCACCGAGGTTGCAAAGGGCGCATTCTCAATTTCTGAGTTAGGGCTTGAAAAGAGGGTTGCTGATGAGCTGAAAAAGGTAATCCTTGACAGGCTAAAGCCCGAAGTCATAATTTCAAAAGGAAAGCTGAAGCTCCAGAGCTACGCGCCAGACGGCGTTGAGGCTGTAAAAGAGGCGCTTAAGCAGGCAGCTGACTCCGGAGCGGAAGTCAAGTATTTTGGCGGCGGAGTTTACGCAATCTCCTGCAAGGCAGGGAATTACAAGGAAGCTGAAGCTTTATTGAGCAAGGCAGCTGAAAAGGCGCTGAAACACATCAAGTCAAAGCAAGGCACAGGAGAGTTTACAGAGGCTGAAGCATAAAGTATAAAAACAGCCCTGAGTTTTTGCTTCCCATGAAACACATCCTTAAATGCGCTGCCTGCGGAAGCTACACGCTCAGGGAAACGTGCGCGTGCGGCTCAAAAGCAGCAGTCCCGAAGCCTGCAAAATTCAGCCCTGAAGACCATTATGGCAACTACAGACGGCAGGCAAAGCAGGAAATCCTCAAAGAAAAGGGGTTAATATGAACAGCTGGAAACTGATAAAGCTTGGCAAAGTCCCTAAAATCACAAACCCGATAATGATTGAGGGGCTTCCCGGAATAGGAAATGTCGGAAAAGTAGCTGTGGACTTCCTGATTGAGGAAACCAACGCAAAAAAAATCTTCGAGCTCAATTCATATTCAATGCCAAGCTCTGTTTTCGTCAATGAAAACAACCTGGTTGAGCTCCCTGCAATATCAGTCTACTTCAAAAGAACCGCATCAGGCAAGGACATCCTTTTCGTTGGAGGAGATGCGCAGCCAATAGACGAAGTGTCATCTTACGAGTTCTCAGAAGCCCTTCTTGACCTGCTAAAATCATTTAGCGGAAGAGACGTAGTAACTCTCGGAGGCATAGGGCTTCCATCAGTGCCGAAAAACCCCAGAGTTTACTGCACAGGCACCTCAAAAGAGTTCGTTGAAAGCTACATGAAAGGCACGCCAATACAGCCAAAGCTCTACGGAGTTGTTGGGCCTATAATGGGCGTTTCAGGACTCCTTATCGGACTCGCAAAAAGAAAAAACATGAACGGAGCATCGCTTCTTGCAGAAACATTCGGGCACCCAATGTACCTCGGAATAAGGGGCGCAAGGGAGATAGTGAGCATACTCGACAAAAAGCTCTCGCTCGGAATAAACCTTAAGCAACTGGACAAAGAAATAGCTGAGCTTGAGTCGCAGGCAGAAAAGAATGCCAGCATGCTCGCCCTCCAGAACGCCGCAAGAGGCATGAAAGGCAGGAAGGACGTAACTTATATCGGATGATGCAAAAACCTTATAAACCTGTTTTCTGAGATAGTAATGCATGGGTTTTAGAATAAGGAAGATTACAGCAAGGGAAATTCTTGACTCAAGGGGCAACCCAACCGTTGAGTGCGACATTCTCACAACAGCGGGCTTTGGAAGGGCATCAGTTCCTTCAGGCGCCTCAACAGGAAAATTTGAAGCTGTTGAGATACGGGACGGAGGCAGAAGATACGCCGGAATGGGTGTGAGGACTGCAGTAAAAAGCATAAACAGCATTATCGCGAAGAAAATAGCAGGCATGGACTGCCTCAGCCAGAGGGAAATAGACAGCGCCATGATTAAGCTGGATGGCGCTTCAAACAAGGCGCTGCTCGGCGCAAACGCCATTCTTGCCGTAAGCCTTGCAGTTGCAAGGGCAGCCGCAGCTTCTTCAAAAAAGCCGCTTTACAGATACTTAACTGCGCTGACAGGAAACAAGAAGATAATTCTTCCCGTGCCTTTCAGCAACGTCATAAACGGCGGAAGGCACGCAGAAGGCAGTCTCAAGATACAGGAATTCATGCTAGCTCCTGTAAAGTTCAGGACATTCAGCGAGGCAATAGCAGCGGTTGCCGAAACATACCAGCAGCTCAAGAAAATAATAGCTGCAAAATACGGCAAGCAGTCAACCCGCGTTGGCGACGAAGGCGGATTCGCGCCCAGCCTTAACTCGGCAGGTGAAGCCCTTGAGCTTCTCGAATCAGCCTTGGCTGTCACAGGATACCAGAAAAAAATAGCATTCGCGATAGACGCTGCAGCTTCAGAATTCTACAACAGCGAAAAAAAAGCTTACGAGCTGGAAAAGGATTACGGGAGCGGCGAGATGGTTGACTACTACTTAAGCCTCATAAAAAGCCACAACATAATCTCGCTTGAAGACCCGTTCCATCAGGAAGACTTTGAATCATTTACAGAACTCACTGCAAAATCCAAAATCCAGATAGTCGGCGATGACCTGCTCGTGACAAACACCGAAAGAATAAGAACAGCAATCTCCGAAAAGTCATGCAATTGCCTGCTTCTGAAAGTGAACCAAATAGGCACTCTATCGGAAGCAATTGCCGCTGCAAACCTTGCCAAGCAAAGCGGATGGAAAACAATGGTAAGCCACAGGAGCGGAGAGACAGAAGACGCGTTCATCGCAGACCTGGCAGTAGCGCTCGGCTGCGGGCAAATCAAGGCAGGGGCGCCAGCGAGAGGAGAAAGAACAGCCAAATACAACCAACTACTGAGAATCGAGGAAGAGTTGGGTAAAAAGGCGAGGTATGGTGGTTTGAATGCCTAAACTGCTCTTCATCGTTTTGGATGGTCTCGGAGACAGGCCTGTGAAAGAATTTGGCAACAAAACCCCGCTTGAAGCTGCAAAAACACCAGCGCTTGACAAGTTGGCAGCTATGGGAACTTCGGGCATGCTTTCAGTAATACCTGGCGTTGCTCCAGAATCTGATGCAGCCGTTATAGCTTTGCTAGGCTATAACCCAAAAAAGTACTACACTGGGCGAGGGCCACTTGAAGGGAAAGGTATAGGCGCCGATTTTAAAGAAGGCATGCTCGCTTTAAGGTGCAACTTTGCAACAACCTCTGACGGTAAAAATCTGGTTGATAGACGGGTTGCCAGAACATTGACAAGCAGAGAAGCCTCTGCCATAGCAAAAGCAATAAACCGCAAGGTAAAACTTACAGACGCATCTTTCAAGTTCTACGCCTCTGTGGCGCATCGAGCTGTTCTTGTCATCAAGGCAAAGAAGTGCCTTTCAGCAAATATCTCAAACATAGACCCTGCTTATGAGGTAATAGGCGGCATACCGCATGCATTGTCTAACTTCAAAATGGCTGTTAAGAAATCAGTTCCTCTTGACGGCACTTCCAAAGTAAAACTCGCCGCAAGGTTAGTGAACGAATTCACTGAAAAGGTCTACGAGTTGATAAACGACCACCCTATTAACGTCAGCAGGAAGAGAAGAAAGCTTCTTCCTGCAAACACGGTCATTTGCAGAGATGCCGGCGACAAACTACCCGCCCTTCCAAACATCTCAGAGAAATACGGCAAAAAATGGGCCATACTTGCTGATATGCCTTTGGAGGTTGGGATTGGAAGGCTTGCCGGTATGCCTGTTGTAAAGCTGCCTTTGCCCACATTTACTGCAGCAGATTATAAGTTGCGAATAAAAAAAATAATCGCAGCAATGAAAAAGCACGATTGCCTCTATATACACCTTAAAGGTGCAGACCTTTTTGGCCACGATGGTGATTACAAAGGAAAGAAAAAATGGATAGCTGATTGCGACAAGTTTTTTTTCTCCCAACTGCTAAAAAAAATTAACCTAAAAAACACCCTGCTGGTAGTTACAGCAGACCATGCAACGCCTTGTGAAATGAAAGGCCACTCTTCAGACCCGGTGCCTCTTTTTGTCAGCGGCTTTGGAGTTAAATCCGATTTCGTAAATAAATTCGGTGAAAGCTCTTGTAAAAACGGCGGTCTTGGCAGGCTTAAAGGCTCAGAGCTTATCGACAAGGTAATGCGATTTGTAAAATAGAAACTATTAAATAATCTCTTTACTGGTGAATGCTCATGCAAAAACGCTACGACTGCCTCGTCATAGGAGCTGCGCTTGTCGACATCCTCGCAGAGATAGGGCCGATGAAGAAAGTGGTTCTGCCGGGAAAATATGTGGAGCACAGGATATACCTCTCGCTCGCCTCAAAGACTATGCTGAAAAGAATGCAGCTAAGCCCCGGCGGCTCTGCGCTGAACGTGGCAGTTACCATGAGCGGAATGGGAAGCCGCCTCGCCCTTCTTACTGCAGTCGGCAAAAGCGTTTTCGGAGATTACATCATTGAAATGCTCAAAACAACAAAGATAAGCGCGCATTATGCGAAGATTGTTCCAGAGGAAACGGGAATCGGCATATCCCTCATATCAGAAGGCGAGAAATCATCGCTGGTTTGCCACGGCGCTGTCGACAGGCTCGGCGAGAAGGACATCACGCCAGAAATGGTAAGAAGCTCAAGATGCATACTGATAACCTCGCTTACTTCAAAAAGCAATTACGCTTTGTTCCTTAAGACGCTAAGCCTTGCCAAAAAGAACAGAGTTCCAGTCATTTTCGCGCCGAGCATAACCATGCTCAAGGAATTCTCGGACAGGATAAGGAAGCTCAGCTACGAATTCGAGATGATTATACTCAATTATGAGGAAGGCAGCTTCCTCACCCGCAAAAAGGAGATAAAGCGCATACTTGAATCGCTTCCTGGCAGGATTGCAGTTGTCACAAAGGACAGGGATGGCGCTTACGCGAGAGAAGGCAAAAGAATGCTGGCGGTAAACACCGTTCCCGTAAAGGTGGTAAACACAACCGGCGTTGGCGACTCTTTTTGCGGAGCGTTCGTCCAAACTTATGCCAAAACAGGCTCGCTGGAAAGAGCCCTGAAGGCAGGCGCCGTTGTTGCCCACATGAACCTTTCAACCATGGAAACAGAAATCTGTTGCTCAACAGCACAAATCGGAGATTTTTTAAAGAAGCACGGCAGGAACCTCCGCGTAAGGCAAATCTAAAATGGCAAAAATAGCTTTTTTTGAGCTTGAAAAGTGCGAGGAAAAGCTCGCAAGGAAGAAATTGACAATCCACCAGCTCCAGTTCTTTGAAAAGCCGCTTACAGGCGCAGACGTTGCAAAAATACGCGACGCTGACGCGATTGCAGTATTCATATACTCCGCAATGACGGAAAGCATCCTTTCAAAGCTCCCAAAGTTGAAATTCATCGCAACGATGTCAACAGGCTTTGACCACATTGACCTGGCTGCGTGCAAAAAGCGGGGAATCACAGTCTCAAACGTCCCTTTCTACGGCGAGAACACGGTTGCAGAGCACACATTCGCGCTAATCCTTGCCCTGTCGCGCCACCTAATAAATTCTGTTGAGCGCACAAGAAGGGGAAACTTCTCGCTTGAAGGGCTGAGAGGGTTTGACCTCAAGGGAAAAACAATAGGCGTCGTAGGAACCGGGCACATAGGCCTGCACGTCTTAAGGATAGCAAAAGGGTTTGAGATGAAGATGCTCGCTTACGACGTAAGGAAAGACTCAAAGGCGGCAAAAGCGCTCGGCTTCAAATATGTGAACCTTGACATGCTGCTGAAAAACTCGGACATCGTGACTCTCCACTGCCCATACAACCAGTGCACGCACCACATGATAAACAGCTCAAACATAGGCAAAATGAAAAAAGGCGCTTACCTTATCAACACGGCAAGAGGCGGGCTCGTTGAGACAGAGGCGCTCCTAAAGGCAATAACAACAGGCAGGCTGGCAGGCGCAGGCATCGACGTCCTTGAGGAAGAAGCGGCGATAAAGGAGGAAAAGCAGCTTCTCTCTCGCCACTTCTCAGCGAATCTCAGGACAGCCCTCGAGAACCACATCCTGCTCGACCAGGAGAACGTAATCATAACACCGCACAACGCCTTCAACAGCGAAGAGGCGTTCAATAGAATACTTGAAACGACAATAGAAAACCTGAACGCATACTTCAGGAAAAAGCCGGCAAATGTTGTTAACTAAGATTTTATAAAGTGCTCGAAGAACCCTGCTGGTTGAACCGCAGCGAAACCACCTCAAGCAGGAAAATAGCAAAATTTACTTTTTCATTAATTTTTATATTCCTAACTATTAAACCCGGACCCTTCTTACTTGTGAACTACTGCGGTAGGGGCATAGACTTTTCCAGGTTCTACAATTATTGGTGCAGGAAATGGTGCAGTTGTAACAAGATAATCATCCCCACCAGGAACTATCTTATATCTCTTATTTCCTGTTTTTATTCCAGAATCCTCAATCATATGTTCACTCCTTACTAATACTCCTAAATCTACCCACCAAAGAGTATTTGGATTTTGAGGTGCTTTAACCACACGTCCTGGTTTTCCATCATGAGGATAGCTATCTACAACTTCAGTTAACCCAAATCTTGCTTTAGAGAAAGCTGAGAAAGCCTCTTCATCAAGCGGCACATATACTTTTTCTCCAACATTATACTTATCAGGTTGGTCAGGTACAGGTTGGCTGGTACGTTCTTCTAAAGATTGAAGTCGTTGTTCAAGTTCGAATACATTTTGATTAGAAGCTCTTCCTTCTTTTATTCGCCTTTTTAGACTATCCATTTCTACTGATATGGGTATAGACATTGCAACCACCCCCACGGTTTATTTTTATTTAACAATTCCATAGTAGTAGGGTGGGCAGAATTAAATAGGTAGTTTGCATAAAGAATCACT
>CAZBPE010000059.1:5073-7375 GCA_964493685.1 uncultured Methanosarcinales archaeon | reverse complement strand
GTAGTCAATCGCGCCTTCATCAGTTTCAATGCCGTCGTCGTTAGCGTCAAACGCGCTTCCGCTCCTGTATTCAAGCGCTAGGCTTATGGTTTTGTTTGTTTGAGGCTGTTGCTGCTCAGATGGTGTTTCATTGGCTGCAGTAGGCAATGTTTCGTTTGCTGTTGTGCTGTTATTGGCATTTGTAACATCTGTTGCGCTGTCAATCAGCAGTCCAATTATTTGCGCGTTTGTCATGTTTTCCACTTGCTGCTGCAGTTCTTCAACTATTCTTCCTGTTATTGAGATGAGCGCTTCTGTTGGCTTTTGCTGGCTTTTTTCAAGATTTGAACTGTCAAGCACAAGGTATTTTGCGTCGTTTACCTGCAGGTAGACCTTTGCAGTGCCGGGTCCTATCAGCCTGCCGCTGATTTTTATTGATTCGGGTGTTGTTTCAAGGCTGAGCGGGATTTGCATGTCTGCCGTGCCTGTTGATGCAAGCGTTTTGTTGATGTTTTGCGTGAATGTTCTTTCATTGATGACAAGCCCTGTTATTGACGGCTCGAAATAGCTAATCATCGCCAGAGACGCTGCCAGCACGAGCAGAATGGCTGCTATTGGAATGAATCTTGAAGGCGAGGTTGACGTACTTCCAGCTATTGAAGACTTTCTCTTCCCGCAGCTGCGCTTACAGCTACCTCTTCCCGTCTTTTTTGCTGTCATTAACCTCTTCAACCTCTTTCAGAATTATAGTGCCGTCAGGCGCCTCAACAAACCTTAATCTGGTGCCAGGCTTCCAGTTTTTGGCTTCTGCAAGCTCCTTAGGAATAGTTATTCTGTACTGCTCCTTGTACGCAACTACTTTAACCAATCACGAGCACCGCTAATAGTACTATTTTAGTCTCTTTTAAGTCTCTTTTAGTACTATCTATTTAAAAAGGTTGTTGTTTTGGGGCTTGAACTTTTGCTGAAACCTGTGCTGATTAAGGCAGTAAAATGATGAGGGCAAGCCATTCACGGAAAGAAACAGCGGCAGAAAAAGAGAAGCTTTAAAACAGCGCAGAAGTTCTTATATATTATAGCCCCGTGGTGTAGCGGCAATCACAGCAGCCTTTGGAAGCCATGCTTAACTGATGAAAGCTGTTGACGGCGGTTCGAATCCGCCCGGGGCTACTTTATTTTCTTGACTTTTCTACGATAAAAACAGAAAAATATAAATACTTCTTGTTATATCCCTTGATATAATAAGATGCAGTGCTAAAAATGCCAATATTATTGCATAAAGAAAGAGAAATCTTAAGGTATCCGAGATTAGATACGGTTTTGATGGTTGAAAAAGCCATACGAGAGCACGATGGCGAATTCAGGAAGAGAGCGCTGTGGGAGAGTCTGCCCAAGAAAATGATGTACCAGACATTCCGAGTGGTTATTGACTATTTGCTTTACTCCAGAAAGATTTCCATCGATGCTGAGGGAAAAATAGGCTGGATCTATTATCCTAAGGAAGAAAGCGAGTTAAGCAAGCGAAAACACCTATTCTGGAATCCAAGATGAAGTTACCATCTAAAGTCCGGTTTGCTGACGAGAAGCTAAAGGAAGCTTTTGGGCAATTAAAGGGAGCTAAAGGCGATGAGAGAAAATTATACGACTGGCTTTTAGGGCTTTTGAGGATATAGAACAAAATGCTTTCTGTGGCATTCAGGTTCCAAAAAGGCTTATTCCGGTTGAATACTTGCGAAAATACGGCGCAAATAACGTATGGAAGTATAATCTGCCAAACGCTTGGAGATTGCTGTACTCGATAGAGAATCAAGAAATACTTGTAGTCTCCATTGTCCTTGAATGGATGAACCATAAAGATTATGAAAGAAGGTTCAAGTATTAAACCAGCCCCAAAAAGCAACCTGAAAGCAATAAAGCCCGCCCGGGCTACCTTTTGTTATTCTTATCAAAAATGATAATTTTAGCTTACTAATTTTTAGAAAGATTTATATATAAACCTGTCTTTTAAGTATACATGGCGAGTGCAATTGAGCTTTTGGATTATTTCAGGAAGTATCCTGTGTTTAATTCTGTTACTGTGAGGAATAAGACGGGCAAAAGCAGCTCATACGTTAATTTGCTCATTCACCGCCTTAGGAAAAGATGCCTCGTCCTGCAGGTAGAGCGTGACAAGTATACTGTTTTCAGGGACCCTTTCCTTCTGGCTTCCAGACTGGTGTGGCCTTCCTATATTTCCTGCTGGAGCGCCTTAAAATACCATAATCTTAGTGAGCAGGTGCCTCAGGAGATCACGGTCGTCGCAACTGCAAATAAGAAGCCAGTG
>CAZBPE010000059.1:0-5044 GCA_964493685.1 uncultured Methanosarcinales archaeon | reverse complement strand
AGGTTTGCCAAGCTTAAGCAGAAGGCTTTTTTCGGCTATGGAAAAGTGAAATACGAAGGCTTTGACGTATTCGTGGCCGACGCTGAAAAAGCAATAATTGACTCGGCTTTGCTTGGAGAAATCTCAACTCCGGAAATCAAGGAGATTCTTAAGAATAACATCAAGGAGCTGAATCTTGGCCGCTTGGTTGCGCATCTCAGAAGGGCGGGCAATAAGTCCCTGATTAAAAGGTTCGGTTACCTTCTGGAATCAATGGGGAAAGATTACTTCAGGCGCTTCAGAAGGTTTATAGATGACACATATGTTCCACTTAATCGCTCAGGAATGGCGGTTGGGAACAAGAATGAAAAATGGAAGGTTGTTGTAAATGCTTGAGAAGCAGGAGATTGAGAGGCTTGCTGGAATTAAAAGGCTTAGCGTAAAAAATGCTGAAAAAGATTATCTTCTTGAGCTTCTTCTGTTTATTCTATCTGCAGAGGCTGGCAAAAAGTTGGTGTTTAAGGGAGGCACGGCGCTATACAAGCTCTACAGCCTGAACAGGTTTAGCGAGGATATGGATTTTACGCTGAATGCTGCTGCGCTTGATGCCGGCTCCATTTCTCAAAAAATCATAAGAAAGCTGAAAAGTGTTGGCGTAAATGGCAGAATAAAATCCATTGAAAGTTACGCAACCCAGAAAAATGTTAAACTGGAACTGCGCGGGCCTCTGTTTGACGGCAACATCAAAAGCATTTCAGTTGTTACAATCAATATTAGCATGAAAGAAAAGCCCTTGCATGAGCCTGAGCAGAGGAAGATTTTCCCTCAATACCCTGATATTCCCGCTTTTGACATATTTGTCATGCCATTGGGAGAATTGCTTGCGGAGAAAATGAGGGCACTCTTGACCAGAGATAAGCCAAGAGACATTTATGATGTCTGGTTTTTGTTAAGCAGTGGCGCCAAGCTTGACATCGACGAGCTAAACAAAAAACTGAAAAGGCATAGAACGGCGTTTAGCAGAAAGATTCTCGTTTCTAAACTGGATAAAATGAGACACTCATGGAAGCCTGATTTGGGCAGCCTGATTATTGGCGAGCTGCCTGATTTCGGCTCTGTAAAGAAGTCAATTTTGGAGAAAACACGCTAATCTGGCACGAAATGGCGTCTGGTTTTTCGAAAGAGGAGCTTTGGGGTTGTTGCGAAAATGCTTCTCAGAGCCAGCTGCGGTTCGCTTAACGCGAACTTACTTTCTCCTCCCCTTACTTACCAGCTTGGCTGAATTATGCGACAACCCCAGGAGCTTGCAAAGATTATTAAATACTGAAAAGCTCTTAATAAACGATGAGAAGCTACAAGCAGAAATGCATTGTGTGCAGGAAGAATTACGCAATGATTAGCTGGCAGAACAGGAATCCAGTCTGCACCGAATGTAGGATGCGCGACATAAGCAAGCCGATTACTGACACGAAGTTCAAAAAGCTCTTTGACATAGACAAGGCGCTTTACGAGAAATCATCCTTTCTCCGGAACATAAAGTCAAGCTACCTCCGCTTCGGAGGGCTTTCTGGCAAGCAGATTGAGATGTTTAAGAAGGTTGCCGATGAGCTTAAGAGCGGAAAAGCGAAGAAAAAGCAGTTTAAGGAGATTCCCGAAGCTACAGAAGCTGATTTATGAGATTTTGCCACTGCCTTCGCTTAAATATAGAGAAATGCGCTGATTAGTGCAAAAAATATGCGCATTTCTAATATAACCAATTGCCTAAATGTTCAACATATCATCGCAATTGGTTACACTTTCTAACGTCCTCGTCGCTTACCTGCTCAAAGTCCCTGTAAAACTCGCCAACAGCCATGAAGAAAGACGGCTTCTCAATGGCAACAAGCTTGTCAACCTTTTCCTTTATTATCTCAAGGCTTTCAGGAGGGCCGACTGGGATGGCGGCTATAACCGACTTGGGCTTTTTGCTTTTCACAAAATTGACGGCAGCAAGGAAAGTGTGCCCTGTGGCTATGCCATCATCCACAAGTATTGCTATTTTGTTCTTAAGCTGTGGGAAATCTTTTTTGCCCGCAAGCTTTTCATAACGCTCCCTGACGGCAGCCTTAAGCTTTCCCACCTCCGTGTCAATATAGCCTCTGCTTACCTTCTGCACGGCTATAAGCGGCTCGTCAAGGCTTACGAAGTCATTGCACACAGCGCCTATCGCAAGCTCAGGCTGCCCCGGATAGGGAATCTTCTTCGAGATGACAATGTCAAGAGGGCACTTTAACTGTGAAGCGAGCGCGTAGCCAACCTCAACGCCGCCGCGAGGAATGGCAAGGACGATGACGTCTTTCATTCCCTCATATTCGGACAGCCTCCCGGCAAGCTGCCTCCCAGCGTCAAACCTGTCAGCGAATGGCATG
This sequence comes from uncultured Methanosarcinales archaeon, assembly GCA_964493685.1. Lineage (GTDB taxonomy): Archaea > Nanobdellota > Nanobdellia > Woesearchaeales > UBA10216 > UBA492. The sequence continues at coordinate 2,657 of CAZBPE010000059.1, read as the reverse complement.
GCATCTTCCTGTTACGGGGTGTTTTTATTCTTTACGCCAATGTTAAGTCAACATTCTAACTTCCCGCTTGCTGGCTCTGGTTCTTCGAACTTCACTTTTCCCTCCCTTAACTTGCGTGGGAGGGAAAAGCGAGTCAAAGCAGGGTTTGGGAGGAGCTAGTGGGGGGCAGAGATGGATACTTAACAACTTGGCTTAATAGCCAACAAAACTTTTATATTCAAAAGATGCACGAGTCATTCATGCACTTAACAGGCAAGGAAAAAAGGCTGCTGGTTCTCGGAACGATACTCACTGCAATCCTTTTTGGCATGAAATTCGCTTTCCCCGGACTGAGCGGCGTAACAAGTTATATTGTTTATGAACAAAAAATGAACAGCTGGGATTTTGAAAGCCCTTCTGACTATTCATACAATTCTGACCTGATTGAAGTTGCTGGCGGGAAAGCAAGGCTCAGGCTGCAGACAACCGCTGCAATAACAACAGATTCCCTGAGCCTGCGGCTTGATTTCGACACCCTTGATGGCATTTCCATAACCAACCTGAACCCTTCTGACTACGAAACTGAGATGCTTGAGGAAGACGACAAATACTACATTGACGGCAATAAAAAGATAAAAGAGATTCCAGACGAGTTTGAAGGGCTTCTCTGGATAAAAACCGACGACAGCGACAAGAACAAGGGAACAAACGTAAGCTTTGAAACCGGAAGGGCGGTTACTGTGTTTGTCGGCTATGATAAAAGAGGGGAAGCGCCATACTGGCTGAGCCAGTGGACTTACTGGGGCGAGGGAATAGAAACAACTGCTGATAAAGGCACGCCATTCAAGATTTATCACAAAGACTTTGATGCTGGCAGCGTCATTCTCGGAAGCAACAATGGCTCAAAAGCAATGTACATAATCCTTGTAAATGCCACTGTCTACCAAAGCAGCAAAGAAACAGTTTCCCAACCATACGTATACAACGGAAAAATAAAGAAGATGGAATGGGACGCAGAAACGCCTGAAGGAACGTCAGTTAAAGTTAGATTCAGGGAAGCCGCAACTGAGGACGAAATGGAAGACGCGCCGTGGAGCGGCTATTACCCGGAGCCGGGCAGCGAAATTGATGGGCAGGCAAGCAACGGCTTTGTGCAGTATGAAGCCCTGCTTGAAACAACCGATAATTCAAAGACTCCTGTTTTGAGAAGCATTACCCTGACTTTTGAAGAAAAGAGCTACCCAAATTCTGCCAGAATAGAAACGCCTGACATGGCTGTCGCTAAAGCAAGCAACTGGGGGAATCTTGTTGTTGCTGAAGAGCTAAATGGGCAGTCAATAAGCTACGAATACTCAACAGATTCAGGAAGCACGTGGAACGCTTTAAGCGATGAAAACCTCTCAGCAGCCTCAACAGCAAGCGGCAGGATAAGAATAAGGGCAGAGATGGCATCTGGCGGGCTTCAAACGCCCTCAATTGACAGCATCATAATAAATTACACTTACATTAGCTGCGAGGAATCATGGGAAGAGCGCTACACTGCCTGCAATGCAAGCGACGCCAGAATAAAATACTACAATGACGCAAACAGCTGCGGCACAGGCGATGGCTTGCCTGAAGACAACGGAACTGCTGAAAGCTGCAACTACTGCACGTCGCAATGGGTTAATGCAAACAGCAGCTGCGCAGTTAGCGATACGCTCAGAGTAAACTATTACTACACAAACAGCTGCTGCAGCGATACAGGGCTTTCTTCTGACTGCACAATCAAGCAAAATACAACTACTGTTTGTGATTACTGCACTCCTTCTTTGAGCTGCTCGGAATACGGCAAATGCCAGAGTGACGGCGTGAAGGTATGCCTTTCTGTCACCGATATCAAAAGCTGCTATGAAAAAACAAAGCTGATATCTGACAATTACACTGGCAGCCTTTCAGCGTTTGATGCTGAGTGCTTATATGATTCAGAGCAGCCAGTGATAAGCGGAATAACAGTTTCGCCCAATGCGGTAAGCCCAGGCGACGCGGTAACAATAACTGCAAGCATAACAGATGAGAGCAACATGGCAGCTTCAGTTATTCTAAGAAACGAGCAGAAAAACATGGTTGCGGGCAAAGCCATGAGTTTCTCTAACGGCAGCTTCCGCGCAGTTATAAACACATCCCCATTAACAGCCGGAACTTACAGGGTAGACTTGGCTGCAAACGACACAAACGGGAACAGGGCAGCAATTGGAGATGCAAAGCTCCTCGCAGTCACGGAAAAATCAGCGGTTGTCAAAAAACTTGAACTGTCAAACCTCGCGGCGAGAATAAACAAGACAAACCCTGCAACAAACGCCACAGACGTTTTCCTTGAAATATCCGGAAAGAGCAGCCGCGATGGGGAGATATCCGTGATAACCTATGAAACAGACATGATGAACGCCACAAAGCCCGCAAAAGAGGCTGGAAGATACGTTGACATAGTTGTTGACGGCGCGCTACAGCAAAACATAACAAACACAACGCTAAGAATCTATTACACCGACGAACAGCTTTCAGCTGTGAACATAAACGAAAGTTCCATCAGGATTCATTTCTATAACGAGATAAGCGGCGAATGGGAAGCTTAGAACACAGCCCTCCACCAAGAGCAGAATTATGCAGAGGCAGTCATTTACCACTACAGCACCTAC
>CAZBPE010000058.1:0-7655 GCA_964493685.1 uncultured Methanosarcinales archaeon | reverse complement strand
AGTTCCTTTCAGGAACTGCAGCTTTAAAGAATTCTCATCGCTTCAAAACTTCACGTAGCGACAAGTTTTTATACACCAAAACCCATTTTCCCATTAATGTACGAGATAATTGTCGGGCGTGATGCCGAAGACAGGAGGAAGTTCGGATTAAACGGGACTTTCATGCTCGGCAAGCATTACATAAAGATGGGGCAGACAACATCGCTTTCAAATGAAGTTCTGATGGATTTTGCAAGGAGCCACGTTGTTTTCGTTACTGGCAAAAGGGGTTCCGGAAAGTCGTACACGCTCGCTTCAATCGCAGAGGGGATGATGACATCGTCTCCCGAGCTAACTTCGCGCCTTTCTGTAATAATGTTTGACACTATGGGCATTTACTGGACTATGAAGTATGAGAACAAGCGCGACGAAGCCCTTTTGCATGAATGGAGCTTGAAGTATTCTGACATTAACATGAAAGTTTACGTTCCTTCCGGGCATTTTGGCAATGCCAGGGAAAAAGGCATACCTGTTGATGCGCCTTTCTCAATAAAGCCATCTGAGTTGTCCGTTACCGACTGGTGCTCAACCTTCAACCTTGAAATTGTCAGCCCGATAGGCGCGCTGATGGGGCGCATTGTCTCTGATCTTAAGGGAAACTATGATGTTGACGACATCATCGCGGCTATCAACTCAGACGAGCGCTCAGACCACTACACTCAGGCTGCTGCAGAAAACCTTTTCCTGACTGCCAGGTCGTGGGGTTTGTTCAGCAAGGAGGGAATTTCATTTTCAGAGATTGTTGTTCCTGGGCAGATTAGCGTGATTGATGTCAGCGGCTATGCCTCTGCAGTAAACAGGGCAAGCGTCCGCGCTTTGGTCATAGGGCTCGTCAGCAAGAAGCTCTTCGCCGAAAGAATGACTGCAAGGAAGGAGGAGGAATACAGGTCTGTGAAATCTTTTACCCGCCTTGTTGAGTCTGAAGATAAAGGGAAGGAAGTCCCGCTTATCTGGATTATGGTCGACGAGGCGCATGAGTTCCTTCCCAAGCTGGGCTCAACGCCTGCAACTGATGCGCTTCAGACGCTCCTTCGCGAGGGCAGGCAGCCAGGCATTTCGCTTGTCCTTGCCTCACAGCAGCCAGGCCAGATTCATACTGATGTTATGACGCAGTCTGACATTGTCATAGCGCACCACATAACTGCAAAGATTGACATAGACTCCCTTGGCGCCTTGATGCAGAGCTACATGCGCGAGGGGCTTGACGTCGCACTTGCTAACCTTCCTGACGTGAAGGGCGCTGCCATACTTTTTGACGACACCAACGAGCGGCTTTATCCGATAAGAGTCCGCCCGAGGATAACGTGGCACGGCGGCAGCAGCCCTACATTGCTGAAGGAAGAAAAGAAATTCATGGAATTGTGAATTACTTTCCCCTTTCAATTTTTCTTATTTGCAGCGTAAGGAAGATTATCGCTGCAGCAACGATTGCCGCGAAATAGTATCCTGTCCCGATTGCTATCCCTATGCCTGAAATAGCCCACACGCTCGCTGCTGTTGTAAGCCCGCGAACGTGGTCCTTGTCCCTGAATATCGTCCCTGCGCCGAGAAATCCGATTCCGGTTACTATTCCTGCGGCTAACCTTGCAGGGTCGCTTCCGCCTATGCCGTCTATTGAGACAAGCGTTATCAGGGTGGCTCCAATGCAAACCAGCATGTGCGTTCTCAGCCCTGCCGGCTTATGCACCTTCTCGCGCTCCCATCCTATCAGCGCAGCGATGATTGCAGAAACCAAAAGGCGCATCAGTATCTCAATATTCCCAAGCATAAAGAAGAACTTTTTTATGGCTTTAAATACTTTTCTGGGTTTCCCTGTGTATGTTCCTGCATTTCGGGAATTGGTCGCAGGCAAGGAATTGCCCGTATACGCTCTTCCTCACTACCATTTTTCCTTTCCCGCATTTCTCGCATTTTGTGTTCTCCTTGTCGCTGTTCAGCTTCTTTTCCGGGCAGTCAAGGTTTATGCAGACGTCCTGCGGCTGTTTCCTCTTTCTTATGATTGTAATTTTTGGGTGCTTGCATGAGCTGCAGAGTTCTTCTGTTGTCTTTACCATGCCGCCGGCCGGCAGCTTGAATGTTGTCTTGCATTCGGGGTAGCGGCTGCACGCTATGAACCTTCCGAATTTTCCAAACTTTATCATCAGCATTCCTTCGCTGCAGTTTACGCACTTTCCAACCGTGTTTTCCTTTGTCTCGCTTGCCTTTGTCGCCTCAACAAGCTCTGCCCCAAGCGCTGCCTCTTTTTTCTTGAAGCTGCTTAGAATGCCGGTAAGCACGCCTCTTTCAGGACTTCCTCCTCCTTTTTCTTGTTTTCCATTACTTCTTCCATCTCCACTTCAAAGTGCCTTGTAAGTTCCTCGTCGACAACCTCTGGCACGTGCTTCTGCAGGGTTTCTTCTATCTTAATGCCCAAGTCAGTGGCCCTTATCGCCTTGTCAGTTAAGTAACCTCTCCTGTATAGCGTGTCAATTATGTCCGCCCTTGTTGCCTTTGTTCCGAGGTTTTTCTTTTCAAGTTCCCTTATTATTGAGGCGGGCGTGTATCTTGCCTGCGGCTTTGTTTCCTTTTCAAGAATCTGGAGCTTCTCCTGCGTGAAAGCTTCTCCTTTTTCAACTGCAGGCAGTTCCTCTTCCTTCATTTTGGCGTAAGGCCAGTAGAACCTGTGCCATCCGTCTTTTTTCGTTCTTGTTCCTGAGGCTGAGAATGGCTCTCCGTTAATGTCAATTTCAACGGTTGCAGTTTCCCTCACCGCAGCTTCTGCGAATGTTGCCATGAACCTCCTAACTATTATGTCGTAGATTTTTTGCTTCAGGCTTTCAAGCACTCTTGAAACAATTCCTGTCGGGTAAATTGCCGGGTGCGCAGGGTCTGTCTTTTTCCCGTTGTTCGGCTTGAGCGTTTTCTTCAGCAATTCTGAGCAGAGGCTTTCGTAATCCTTGTTTTTCTGGAGCTGCTTCAGTATGTTGCCATACCCTATGCCTTCCGGAAGCTGCTGGGATGACGTTCTCGGATAAGATATCAATCCAGAAGTGTATAGGTCCTGCGCTACTGACAGCGTCAGTTTTGGGTTTATTCCAAAGCACCGGTAAGCCTCTGTCTGCAGCGTCGTTAAATCAAAAGGAGGCGGAGCTGGCTGCTTAAATTCCTGTTTTCTAGCGTCGCTTACCCTTCCTTCTTTCCCTTTCGCGTTTTTGAAAGCCTTTTCAGCATTCTTTTTGTCCCAGAACTTGTCTTCCTTGTGCATCGCAGTTATTCTTCCCTTCTTCACTCTGCCAGCGAGTTCAATCTGCCAGAAAGGCTTCGGCTTGAACGCCGATATTTCCCTTTCCCTGTCAACTATTATTTTAAGCGCCGGCCCCTGAACTCGCCCTATGCTGAGTATCTTGAACATCCCCGCCTTTTTTATTGACGCGATGAGCGCCCTTGACAGGTTTATTCCGTAAAAGAAGTCGAGGTTGTGCCTTGTTTCCCCTGCTATCGCCTGCCCCCAGTCAAGGCTTTTTGAGGCGTTCTCGTAAGCCTTAACCAAATCGGGCTTTGTAAGCGTTGAGAATTTCATGCGCCTCGCGTCTTTCTGCTTGCATATAAACCTGATTATGTTCATTCCTATGACGCTCCCTTCAATATCGTAGTCGCATGCTATCGTGAACGTGTCTGCCCGCTTGGACAGCTTCTTCAGGGCATCAAAATACTTTTTTGAGAATGCAGCATCCTTGTTTATTTCGTATAGCGGCTGCCATTCGACATCAAACACAGGATACTTCAGCCCTTTTTTCTGCTTCTCGGAAATGCCGAAGAGGTGTCCGACGGCGCACGCAACTATTATGTCCTTCTTGCCGCGCGTTATTTCGTAATAATAAACGCCTTTTTCCCCCTTCTTCAGCGGCTTCCCTTCTGCCAGCGCTTCAGCTATCCTCTGGGCAGACTTCGGCTTTTCCGTTATTATCAGCTCTGTCATTAAACTTCAGAATTCGGCTTTGGTTTAAAAAACCTTTGAAAGCGGTTTGTCAGGCAGATTTAACGAATTTCAGCCTCGAAACAATCTTTCTCGCGTCTTTTATGCCGTCTTCAAGGCGTTTCATGAATTCCGTTATTTTTTTGCAGGCGGTTTCCTTCAGCTCGCCGGATGTCATTTTCCCTGCCTTGTATTCCCTGTAAATCCTGTCAAGCTCTTCATCATCCTCGATAAGATGCTGCTTGAGCAGCTCAAAAACCATGTCTTTCTCAATGACTGCGCCAAGCCTCCTGTGCTCCTCAAGAGTGTCTCTTCCTCCTGTCAGCGCCCTCTTTATCTTGTCGCATGCGCTCTTTGCTTCCTCAGGCAGTTCAATGCACGATTCATGCTTTGATTTTGACATTTTCATGGAGCCGTCAAGCGACGGCGTGTATTTGTTGAATATCGCGCTCGGCGCAAAGAAATTTTCTGTTTTCATTCTGCCAACAATATCCCTTGCCAATAGTATGTGCGGCAGCTGGTCAGGCCCTACGGGAATCACGCCGGGCATCCGTTTCTTAAATTGCGGGTAAAGGATGTCAGCAACCTGCGTTATTGCAGCCAGTATCCTTCCGGGGTCGGCGTTTCCATAAGTTGCAAGGAACTGGTTCAGCGTAACCTTTCTTGAGAATATCGCTGTTGCCTTCATAACATCCACATTCTCAGACTGGAAATAGAAAGTCGTCTTCTTCGGGTCAAGCCCGAGCGCAATGTACGCAGGTATTTGGAACTCAAGCGCCCTTTTCCTCGCCTGCTCAAGTGAAACCCCGCGCGTCGCCTGAGCCTCAAGGTCAGCAACAAGAATGTAAGTCTCAGCCCCCTGTTTTTGGAAATACGCTATGTTCTCAACAACCATTTTCGTGCCGAAGTGTATCCTGTCGCCTGTCGGCATTATTCCGCTCAGAACGTAGAACGGCTTTTTGTTTGCTATAGCGTCAGAAACCGCCTTCTGCCCTATTCCTGCAAACACCACCCCGCGCCTCATTATCCTGTTCGGCTTTGGGAACAGCGCCTCGTCAAACTTCTCAAGATGGAAGTCTGTAATCAGCTTGGAGTAATCCTTAATCAGTTCGCTTCCGTAGGGGTCTATTATTGCCTGCTTTGCCATTGTCGCTAACTATTCACTCTGCGGCTTTTTAAATGTTATTCATGCACCAAGCCGTCGCCTCCATCATGCCTGAGCCTTAAATAACAATTTTTAGCGTATTCTTCGTTGCATGGCCGCTCTGCTGTGTAAGCCAGTTGCACTTTAAGCGTTGGAAGAGACAGGCTTGTGCTGTTAACCCCTCCTCTCGCATTTACCCCATCAATTGCACAAACGTATCTGTGCACAGAACCTGCATAAAGGTAGACTCCTATAGACAGCGGGCACAGGACTTCTTCAGATGTTAAAGGACAAACAGTCTGTTTTAGTGTTTTCTCAAGCTCCTTTTTTCGGTCGCTGCTTATCGGCTCCATTTTAAGTTTTTCATTTCCAATCGCATGGTCCAAGCTCTCGTCTCTAGTTTCCATTTTCATCCCTCCTGTAGGTTTTTTTCCTCATGTCGTTTTTTTATCCAAAATATCTGTGCTTTGCAAATACTTGCCCATTGCCGTTCCAATTTTTCTTATCTCGTAAGGCCTTATCACGAACCTGAAGATTGCGTCAGTAAGCTGCTTCTCAAGGTAATAAGCACCGTCAAACGGAAAAACTTCTCTTGAGGTTATTTCGCCGGACGCTAGCCCTGCTGCTAACGCCATCCTGTACAGGCTCTTCTGAGCTTCAGCAGTGCCTGACCTCAGTAGTTCGGCTATGCTCGCGTAATTTTTCTTGTCAAAATTGTCAATAAGTATCCTTTTGCCCCCATTCCTTGTGCCAGAGCTTGGCCTGTAAGGCGTGACTTCTTCAGGTTCCTTGGTCCCTAATGCAAAGAAGGGGAACAAGTATGCAAATCCCATGCCCTTTGCGATTTCTTTAATGGCTGCATCGTAAAGCTTTTCCCTCTGCTGCCCCGCCTTTACATCAGCGCCCTTGAAAGCGTGCATGTAACGCGTTGTAGATATCTCGTGAATAGAATACGAAAGGTCGTTTTTATTTGCGCCTTCTGGTACGGTTTTTCTGATAATCTGCGTTAATTCACTGGAGTTCCGCACAGCTTCCTCGGTTTCATTGAACACTTCAAGATACTTGCCCGTTCCAAAGAAATCAGAGCATAGCGTAACATCAAACACGAGCCCAAAAGTTTCTCCTAAAATCCCCAGTTCGTGCCTTGTTTTCCCAACCGCCGCATTAACCTCTTGCGGCTTTGCCCCGTTCGTAAGCTGGAAGGAATCAACTATGAGAATCTCATATCTGGAAAAAAGCAGTGACGCGAGGGCAACTGCAATTGTTTCTATTGGTGTGTTAAGATGCGCTTCAATCCCAAAGAAGCCTTTTTTATTTGACAAACTGTGCGGCCTTTTTAGTTTTTGCGGATCCGTTTCCATTATCAGCAGCATTCCTTCATTATCGGACGGGTCTAAGTACCCCCTGTCTTCAATTAAGCCGCCGATATTCCGCTTCCCTAAACTGCGTTTCAGCTTTCCCGCAGCATAGTCCAGACTGCCGTCGCTTGTTTTCATCTTCATCCGCCCCTCCCGTAGATTTTTCTCCTCATGTCGCTTATTTCAGAGAATTCAGAAATCATTCTGCAGCGCAGCAGCCGCTTTACAGCAGACTTAACGCTCCTTGCAGAAAGCCCTGTCTTGGCAATAATATCCTTCTGCGAAACGTAGCTGCAGCTATCTAAGACTTCTAGAACTCTTAGGCAGCTTTTCGGCAGCTTATTTGAGCCACCGATAATCGCCCCTTACTTCTGTTTGTTGCCCAAAGGCAACCACTGCTGTTTGCATCTGTCATAGTTAATCTGAATATGGCATGTTGTTTAAATATCTTTAGATGGGTGCAAAATTTCATGTAGTAATATTTATATAGTATTACGTATTACTTAACAAGTATTACTATGACAACCCTCACTCAGAAGTCCCAAGTGACCATTCCAAAGCAGTTTAGGGTAGCTATCGGCCTGAAACCCGGTGACGAGGTGGAATTCACTATGGGCAAAGGCAGTGTTGTCCTGCATAAAAAACATAAGAAGCTTCCTTTTGAGAAATGGAAAGGGGTTCTTCATGGTTATACATCCAAGAAGTTCAATGAGGCGTTCAGATGATAACTGCTGTCGATACTAATGTTTTGATTGACATAATTGGCGAGCATACTAGCTTGTATGCGGAGAGTTCGTCGTTGCTTGAAAAGCAATCTTCTTTTGGGCGGTTAATTATGTCTCCTGTGGCTTATTCTGAATTTCTGGCCGTATTTCTCGGCGGTTTCGAAGAAAAAGAGGCCATTGAAATGGCTGAAAGCTTCTTAAAAGACTTTGACGTTGAATTAGTTCCTTTTACTGATGCCGATTTTTTTCTTACGGCTAAGGTTTGGAAGCTTTTTTCTGGTAAAAAGCAAGTTGTTTGTTCTAAATGCGGAGCTTTAAACAAATTTAATTGCAAAAAGTGTGGCAAAGAAATGTCGTGGCGAAATCATGTAATCACCGATTTTCTTATAGGCGCCCACGCCAAGAACCACGCAGACGTCCTGCTCACCAGAGAC
>CAZBPE010000057.1:0-7790 GCA_964493685.1 uncultured Methanosarcinales archaeon | reverse complement strand
TGGTAAAGGTGCTTCCACATTGGGCATACTGGCTTAAATTCGCACCAGTCGCACAGCTTTGAAACCTTGGGCTTGAACTCTTTTTCTCTCTCAACCTGTTCTATCAGTTCAATTGTTTCCTGTTTCAGGGCTTCCAGCTCCTCATCGCTTCTTGCTGAGGCCATTTCCTTGTCAAAGGCGAGGAAGTGCCACACCAGCTTTACGTCCTTGGCGTCAGGATACATTTCCTTTACTGCTATTGAGTATAGGGCGAGCTGCCTGTCTTCGTCAAGGTATTCCTGTATTGGCAGGTTGGAGTTGGTCTTGTAATCGTGAACCTCGTAAGTTCCTTCTCCCTTGTCGTCAAGCCTGTCAACATACCCCTGCAGAAAGTAGTCTTTTCCCTTGCCGTTTAGGGATATTTTGACGTGCATTTCAGTTCCTATGACTTTCGCCTGGTTGAACGGCTTGTAGCGGTTGTAGTAGTCAATTATGAGCCTTTCAGCCATGTTAAGGTAGTTTTCCTCGCTAAGCCCTTCCCTTACGATTACGATGCCGTCGTTCCAGTTCTTCTTCCACTCATCCCTGAAAAAGGCAAGAAGCTCCTTAATGGTGTTAAGCTTCTGGAACTTCAAGTCAGAATAAAGCTTCTCCAGCGACTCATGCACCCTTTTGCCGACAAACTGCTCAACGCTCTCCTCAATTTCAGTCTCCACCTTGTCAATGTAGGCAAACTTGTACTTCAAAGCACACTGCTCGAACGTGCTCAGGCGGGAGTGGGAGTAGAGGGGCATTTTGATTTTTAGTTTTTATGTAATTTTTGAAATTTCCCATCTTCAGTTATTGCAAACCCTACATAATTATCTACGTTATAATCGCCTAAAATTATCAAGTGCTTTGTTCGTCTGTGTGGGAAAAAATAACGTGGTGTTCCACCAATATAGTCGGCAAGTTTTTTGACAAATCTTTCTTTAACGTTATTTAATTCCTCACCTCTTTTATCTTTTGCGAAATGTTTATTCAACCTAACATGTCCTATCAAAACTCTTAATTTTGAGGTGGTTGCGAATAATTTGTTAAAATCATAAAATAATCTATGATACCCCTTTTTTAAATCATTTGGCGTAATGCATTCGTTTTCGTATTCTATTGCTATTAAAGGCACATTGCTTTTTGCGTCTAACTCATCATCTTTTTTTGATCCAGTAAATAGAATGCAATCTATGCCTAAAAATTCCGCTTCAGACCTCTCTTTAGATTTATGATGGCCGGCCTTGAGGTAATTACTTCCTCTTAGCGTTTCAACAACAGCTTCTATGCTGCGAGTGCGTTTCATTCCCCCATTTTTCCACTTCTTTTTCTTCCTAATTAATCTGACAAAATTTTTGAAAAATTTCCTTGGGTCGTCCAGTGACTTCATTTTTCACAGCCTCGCAATCCTTCCCGCATCCGTCAGGTGCAGCCCGTTTTCTGCTGGGCGTTCATGTTCGATTGCTTGCGCCATTTTTTGCCAGTCTTTTCTTTGATGACTGCGCTATTTGCTTCTCGTCTTTCTTTACTCTTCGTTCCAGCTTTTGGATGTATTCATCCTCCAGCTTCCTGCCTTCTTCTGTCATTTTACCTCCCAATGGCCTGAACTGGTTTTACCGATTCTTCTTATTGCCCTTTTAGACTTCAATTTCTCCAGATATTCCTTAACAGTTTCGGGGCTAATGCCTAGCTTTTTGGCCAGCTCATTCCTTGAAATCTTCGGGTTTTCCTGTATCTTTGAGATTATCTTCCCTTCCAATTCAGTAAGTTCAGCTTGGGGGGTATCTTGGGGGGTAGCAGGCCTATTGAATACAACTGTAAAAAATCCGGTGCTTTTGAATTCAACAGAAAGCCCGTACGCCTTCATTGTATCTCTTATCCTGCCTATCCCGGAGCCAATCCTCTCAACCTTGTTCACTCTTAGCATTAAATCCATAATTAATGGGTTGCGGGGCAGGCTTACTTTCCCAAAATCCTTTTTTGTCAATCCTTTAACAAGCCCTCCAGGATTGCTTATCTCAATCCTGTCAAGAAAAATATCTATTTGAATGTGTCCGGTTGAAAAATAATCCCTGTGTACAACTGCATTAACAATAGCTTCCCTTAATGCCTCTTCAGGCAGTTCAAGCCTTTCAGTCCTTTCCCTCTTTATTATGTAGTTGGTGTTAAGCTTAGAAACCAAGTAGGTTAAGGCATTGTCATAATTTGATAGTATATCGGCATTAAACTCTTTTTTATCAAGTATTGTGGTCTTGCTTGTTCCCCGATATAATACACAGGTAATAACAGCGCCAAAGAAAAATTTGGTTACGCGGCGGCAAAAAAACAAAACACCCGCATTTTTGATATGTTCCCCATCAAGGAGAAACAAATTCTTTAGCATTTCTTTTTTGTTTAAGTTATCAGTTATTCTGGCTGACTCCAGAAAATGCTTGAATTTGCGCTTATCAAAATCTGAATCAAGATCGAAATTCCTGTTCGGCTTATTATCAAATAAGACCAGATTTTCCTTCTGAAAAAATTCTCTCACCTCGTTTCTGCTTAACTGCTGGGAATTAGCGCCAACTCTTATAAAGAATTGTCCATTTACAGAATATGGCTTGCCCCTGCCTTCTGGAACATGTATGACGAGTATGTTCTCTACGTCTTCAGTTTCAACAGAGAACGCTGGATCCATATTTCTGGCATAATCCTGAATTTGTGATTTGAGCGAATTTGTTATTTTAATGCCTGAAACATCGCCATCATCTTTAATGCCTAAGATTATTTTTCCGCCGTTAGTGTTAGCAAATGCGCATATTTCTTTTCCTAAATTAGAGCCGATATTCTCTTTGAATTCTAAAGTGAGCCCCTCTCCAGTCCCGATTAATTTTAAGAGTTCTTTTTTGTCCATCTTTTCACACCTTAAACCCTATACTTCCCAGATTCCCCTTTATTTCTTCATCGAGTTTCTTGCCTTCTTTCCTCTTTTTCGCGCTTCAAGTCTTACTTTTGTGTAAACAGCTGATTCAAGATCCTCAAAATACCCGTTGAGCATGGTTGCAAACGCATGCCTGAAGAGTTTGTTGCCTTTCATCCGCAGGCTCATCTTGAAAAAGGGCAGTTTTTTAACCAAATCAGCCCTTCTGAAATCAGCGTTCAGCCACTTTTCCCAAAACTTGATTTCATAGTCTGATTTTTTCACAGTGCCTCACAACCTCGCCATCCTTCCCTGAAACTGCCAATTTGAGTTTTGCCTGGTCCCTGCGACTGCGGTCTAGCATTCCAAGATCTCTATACAAAAATTGCGTTTCTAAGTCAAAAAATACCACATTCATAGCCACCACCCTAAAAATGTAAAGCCGTCATCCTTTATAAGCCCTATCCACGCATGTCCAGTGTCCAGTGGTAAAAAGCGCTTGCTACGGCTTTTCCAATGCGATATTCACCGTATTGACCAATTCCTTAAACTCCTCCCACTTCTCAGCAGGTATTCTCGTGCCTTGCTTTGTGAAACCAGTATACTTCTCGCTTGTCAGAAATTCCCTGATAGTTATTCCTTTCTGCCCGCCATAGTCATCAACCTTTATGACTATTTCTGTTGTGTCGTTCTTTTTAATCCTGCCAACTTCTTCGTCCATCGCAACCACCTTTTCCACGTTTTTCTTCTTGTCCCATCCTGAATAGTATTGAAGACGCTTCTCTTCTGGTACATGAAAAGCGGGCTTCTTTTTCTTCTTGATGGATTCTTCCCTGCGCATGCTCTCCAGCGCATCCCGCAGGTTGTTGTTAGCATTCATACCGTTCTTTCCAGGCTTTCCAGCACATCCTGAATCCTTTTGACAAATTTGGCTGCGTTTTCAAAAACGTCGTAAGCTTCCTGTATGGTATACTCGCGGTCAACGTTGTACTGCGCGCCTTTTCTGCTTTCCCTGCCGCTTTCGATATAGGTCAAGTACACGTGCTCCAGCACTTTAACAGGGTCAAGCTCCAGCTCGTCAGTAGTTACGTAGTGCTTTGCCAGACTTGTTATGGTGGCTATGTGCGTTTCCGCCTTTATTTTCCTTTTTGCTATGGCTGCCGTTGCGGCGTGGTACATGGCATAGTATGATTCAATAATGAGCCAGTGGTAAAGGTTTTGAAAATCTGCAGGCAGGTCAAGCTCCTGCTTAAGTTTAGCGCTTTCTATGATTTTCTTGGTGGCGTGCGCCCACAGAAAATCGTCCTTAGACCTGCTCAAGTAGCGGGCAACCTTCCTGCTTTCCCGAAAGTCGTGCTCTATGATTTCCTCCTTGCGCTTCAGCTCATCATATTGCAGGCTGTACGCTTTCAGCATTACTTTGGCGTTTTTATCCAATTGCATCACCAACGCTTTTCCAGTAGTTCTCGTAGCCCCCGAGTATGATGCCCTCTTTTAAGGCTTCCTTTCCAACGTTAAGTTCTTCCCTGCTCTGAAGCATTCTCTTGAACATGGCAACGTCAACGATAAATGGCTGGATTTTCAGGAACTCTCTCACTTCAAAAGCGCTTATCTCGCTTTTAATCTCCTCTACAGGCTGCCGCGTATGGCCGCGCTCATTAAATATTACAAGCAGGTCTACATCGCTGGTCTTTCTGGCTTCCAGCCTGGCCTGACTGCCAAACAGCACTACGGAAAGAACATTCCCCTGCTCACCGAGCTTTCTAACCAATTCCTGCAGCTTCCTTAGCTTTTTGCTCCTCGCCAGCACTCCCTGCGCTATTTTAACGTGCACCTTTGCCAGTTCGGCTATGGCAAGCGCGCTATCCCAATTTATTGAAAGCAGCTTGTAATTGCCAACCTGCTCCATTCTTATTACGCCTTCGCTTTGCAGCTTGTAAACGGTCGTATGCAGGTGGCCGTACGAAAGCTCCAGCCTCTCGCTGATGGCGTTCATGGTCACTTTGCTGCCCAGGCGCCTGCTCAGGTAGGCAAGCGCTTTTTCCCGGTAGTCCGATTCTTCTGGCAGGAAAATGCGAACCTTCTGCCCCTCTCCTCTGCTTGCCGAAACCACCACTTTAATCATCCTTAATAGAAATATTAGTATCTGTAAAAGAGATAGTATTTAAATGTTTCGATTTTCCCCAGCTTTTTTAGCCATGCACTGCTTGCAGCCGCCCTTGAGGTGGTTTGAAGTTTTTCTTCCCCTTATGCTTGTCAATGGCGTGCCAAAACGCTATGTAAATCCGAAAAATTATATATTAATTCATACTTTTTCTGATTAGAAGGTATGAAAAATGCTGATAAAAAGAACCGTTGGCGAGAGGGGGCAGGTTGTGCTGCCGAAGGACATAAGGGAGCAGTTTGGCTTGAGGGCAGGCAGTGAGATAACGTTTGATGCGAGAGATGATGAGATAGTGGTGAAGCCTGCTCAGACGCCTGAAGAGATTGTTGAGGAATTCTGCAGTTCAAGCCGCCGGATAAAAATAAAGGGCGATTCCGTTAAATGGATTAAGAAAAGGCTTGACGAGCAATACGAGGAAGAATATGGTTTACTTAGGCGCTAACGTGTTTATTTACGCTGCGGCCAAGAGACGCGCTTCACGCCGCAACTGCCATTTTAAGCAATGAGAAGGAGATAATTACGGATGATGCCGACTTTGACAGAATAAAAGAGTTAAAAAGAATAACTCTGGCGGAAGCAGGCAAATAGGCTTACTTCTTCGCTTCCTTTTCAACTTCCCTAAGCTGGGACTCCGAGCCGAGGATAAGCATTGTTGAGCCAGCAACAAGCACCCTGTTCATTGGGACGCCAAGCTCGAAAACATTTCCCTTCTTTACGCCAAGGACAACTGTTCCTGTTTTCTGGAGAATCTGGACTTTCCTGAGCCCTGCAAGGTGGCTTTTCGCCTCTGTCTTAATCTCCTTGAGGACGAGCCCTTCGTCCTGCGGCATCAGCTTGAAGTATTCCTCTGCCTTTGAGGAGTCTGCCCTGTTTTGGTGGTGGAAGTTGATTAGAGACCACGCTATCACGGCAACGGATGCAAGCGCGAGCGCGCTGTTGAGCAGCTTTCCCTGCGCTGAAAAGCCTGAGCTGTCGCTTGAAAACGTCAGCGCAGAAACAGTCAGGTGGAAAGCGTCCGCCTTTGAAGCGCCTTCAAGGCTGCTGAAGCCGATTACCCCGCCGGCGAACAGCGCTATGAGCATGAACACAAGCATTGAAAGAACGGGGTGCCTCATTTTTGCCTCTTTTTCATTGCTATTTTGACGATTGCACTTTATAAAACTTTTTAAATTAGGCTTCGTCAAATGACGGAGAATTATGAGCGTATAATTTTCAGCTGATTTTTTTCCATTTGACGCCTTCGTTTGTGTCGTCAAGCTGTATTCCAAGGTTCTTTAGCTGCGCCCTTATCCTGTCCGCTTCTGCAAACCTGCCTCTTTTCCTGAAAATCTCGCGCATTCTTATCATCTGAAGCTGCTCTGCGGTAACTTTGGCTTCTTCAGTGAAGTCAATCACTCCGAGGATTTCGTTGAAGTCTTCCAGAAGCTCCATGGCGTCTTCAGCGTTCTTTTTGCTTATTCCTGTCTCAAGGCTTTTGTTGATGTCTTTTGCGAAGTCAAAAACTGCGGCGAGCGCCTCGCTTATGTTCAGGTCGTCGTCCATTGCCGCGTTGAACTTTTTCCTTGCTTCCGAAATCATCAGGTCAACTTCCTCGTCGTCCCTTCTGCCTTTTGCCTCCTTTAGCTTCCTGACTGTTTCCTGAAGCCTTTCAACTGAGTTCCTTGCCGCGTCAAGCCCTTTGAATGTGAAGTTGAGCTGCTGCCGGTAGTGCGTTGAGAGCAGGAGGTATCTCACTGATTTTGCGTCGTATCTTTTCTCAAGCACGTTCCTGAGGGTGTAAAAGTTTCCGAGAGACTTTGACATTTTCTGCCCGTCAACAAGGAGCCATTCGTTATGAAGCCAGTGCCTTACGAAGCGCTTGCCTGTGCTGCCTTCGCTTTGGGCTATCTCGTTCTGGTGGTGGGGGAAGACCAGGTCTATTCCGCCGCAGTGGACGTCAAATGTTTCGCCGAGGTACCTCATTGACATGGCGCTGCATTCTATGTGCCAGCCTGGCCTGCCTTTTCCGAACTCTGATTCCCAGAATACCTTTCCGTCTTCTGGCGAGTATGCCTTCCAGAGAGCAAAGTCGTGCGCGTTCTCTTTTGAGTATTCGTCAGCCCTGACTCGCCCTGATGCGCCTGTCTTAAGCTGATTTAGAGTGATGTTTGCAAGCTTCCCGTAGTCGCTGAATTTCTTTACGTTGAAATAAACCGAGCCATCCTCTGCCTTGTATGCGAGCCCTTTCTCCATTAGCCGCCTGATGAGGAAGCGCATCTCGTCAATGTGCTCTGTTGCCCTTGGGAACTTGTCTGCGGGCAGTATGCTAAGGCTTTCCATGTCTTCAAAGAACGCCTCCTCGTATTGCTTTGTGAACTGCTTGAGCGATATCCTCTGGCTTTGGGCGCCCCTTATGGTCTTGTCGTCAACATCTGTTATGTTCATGACGTGCATTACCTTGCAGCCTTTGTATCTCAGGTAGCGCTTAAGAAGGTCTGAAACAGCGTAAGCCCTGTAATTGCCAAGGTGCGGGTAGTCGTAAACAGTGGGCCCGCAGGTGTAAATTTTTATGGTGTTGTCTTTGAGCGGTTTGAGAAGTTCAGTTTTCCTTGTGAGCGTGTTGTATAGCCGTAAAGCCATGCCCTAACAGAAGACGGCGATATTTTAAAAGTTATTGTTTTCTGGTAATTATTTAGCGTTCTGAAGCTGTTTTGTGATTTATATGTTGCAGTAGCGAAA
>CAZBPE010000056.1:5376-7805 GCA_964493685.1 uncultured Methanosarcinales archaeon | reverse complement strand
TTCTTTTGATGTAATTGGGCGCCCTAATTCTTTTTCTGTATCTTTCCTTGCATTGCCTGCTACTCTTCCGCCTCTTTTGGCGGCATCTTCTACTTCTGGATATCCTTGTGAATCTTCCTTTCTTGTGATTTCAGTGGAAACCCTTTCTCCTAACATTGTAAAAATAATTTCCAAATCGTTCATGTGGTCTCGCAAATTTTCTTTTTTCAGCCCTTTGAACTTTTTGTATTCGCTTGGAGTCATGCCAAAAGTAGCCTTTGAAATTTCTGCTGTGAGGATTGCATAATCTCTTTCTTCAAGCAAACCTCTTTTTTTCCATTCATCAGTAAGTTCATCTCTTATGGCAATGCCTCTTACTCTTTTCTCAATCCAATCATCAGAGTAACCTTTTGCCTTAAAGAGTTCTTTCATGCGTTTCTGAGCAAGTTCTGGATTTTCTATTTCCTGCACTCTTTGATAACCGACTTGTGCTAACCATTGCTTAAATGGCTCTGCCTTTTTTGAAGGAATAGATTGAATTATCCTAAAAGCGTTCTTTGTATTAACACAATCTGTAAGATAGGACTTGCCATCAGCAGATGCTAATTTCAGTTGTCCGATTTTTGCGGACAACTCAAAACCCTCTTCAGTAAGCCTTGTTTTCAGGTCAGACCAGTATTTTCTGGCTCTTCCGCTGTCTGTCAATGCTTCTACAATATCAACTACCGAGAACCACCATTCATCATTGAACCAAGTTCGCCTTATTTTCTTTCCTTGAAATACGACTATGGCTTTATCTGAGGGATTCATTTTGTTTTATCACCACTATCTTTAACTAAAGATGTCCATTTCATATTATCTTCAACAAATAGCATACTTTCAAATTCAGTTATTCTGTAATCTTTAGCTTTTGAGTTCAATAATGGGACGCCTTGATATATATTGCTAGCCCTGTTGGGCTTGCTGTGCTCGACCCTCTTGTGAAGAGGAATAGCCGTTAGTTTCAATTTGATGTTCTGGCTAGCTTGCCAGCATATCATTAAGCCTTCTCAGCTCTTCCCTTGTTATTGTTCCATTGGCGTATTTTTCTGCGAGCCTTTGGGCTTCCTTCAGCTCGGCATACCTCTTGAGGCTCTGGTATATTGAGATGAGGCTGTCGTAGTGCTTTAGCTTTGCTGCCTCTTCAAGCTGGGAATACGCTTTTCTTGCTCCGGCGTAGATTTCATAAGCCTGCTCATACTGCTCGTTTTCTATCATCTTTTTTGCCTTGTCAACAATTCCCTGCATTGGGTCGCGGCTGCTTGCTAGCTTCTCGTATCCGACCCGTCCTGCTATTACAAGCGCCACCATTCCTATTAGTGCGAAGAAAACGAAGCTTATTGACTTCTGGACAGTTCTTGCCATGTCAACTCCAACTGCGGCGCCTGTTATCGGGGTTGCGGCTTTTGGCTTGGCTGCCTCGCTGCTCCTGGTTGTCATCTCTGAGCTTTTCTCCTCGCAGCTGTTTTCGTTGCACGCCCGTATCACATATGTGTAGCTTTTTCCCGGGGTAAGCCCTGTTATTTCCTTGCTGAAGCTTTTCGCAGTTTCAAATGCTATGCTTTTGCCGTTGATTGCGAGAATTGACATGGCGTCTGTCTGGGTTTTCCATTCCATTTTTGCGGTGGTGTCTGAAACTTCAAAGCCGCTTATTCTTAGCCCAACGTCCCCGTCGCCTTTCACAAGGAAGCCGGTTGGAAGCCCCTGCGATATGAAGAATGTGCTTATGAATACTGTTATCGTGATTAACATTACAAGCAGGTGTCCTGGCTTCATTCTTTTCCCCCCGTGAATAAAGTAACTTTGCCTCTTGTCAAAAACCACCAATCAGGAAGTGGTGGCATGAATTGTCATGCCGCTTAGTGATGTGTGGTTTTTGAGCATGCTCAGAATACCACCTCTTGATTAGTGGCTTACTGTTTAAACTAGTATCCTAGTGGTATTCTGACATATAAAGCTTTCTGTTTTTTGTTTTTCATTCCTCAAATGTCAGAACTTTCCATTGATTTATAATCGATGGTTAGCAACATCCGTTATTGAAGCAGGAAAGTTCTGAGCATGCTCAAGAACCACCAGATGTAGTGACTTATCTTAGCATTCCATCAGCTTATGGCTGGTGGTTCTTGACAACATAAAAATTTATATATTCCGTTCAAAAATTTTTTGGCATGACTACAAAGAGCGTCGGCGGCAACGACCTTAAGGTTGGCAGCTACATTATCATTGAAGGCGCTGCCTGCAAGATTGCCAACATTGACATCTCAAGGCCCGGAAAGCACGGGCACGCAAAGATGAGAATTGAAGGCATGGGCATAATTGACAACAGGCGCAGGATTATAGTCATGCCCGCCCATGACAACGTTGATGTTCCTGTGATTGAAAAGAAGAACGCGCAGGTGCTTTCGGTGACT
>CAZBPE010000056.1:3460-5366 GCA_964493685.1 uncultured Methanosarcinales archaeon | reverse complement strand
CGAGACGTTTGACCTTAAGATTCCTGATGAGATGAAGGCTGACTGCGTTGCCGGCGCAACGGTTCTTTACTGGGTGGTTCTTAGCGACCGCATAATGAAGCAGGCAAAGTCGGGTGGGTAGCAACCTAGCAAAAGCTTTGCTTTTGGAGGTTCGAAAGAAACAAAGTTTCTTTCGATACCTTTTTAAATCACCTCTTTTTTCTTAGTGGCTATGGTAAAGTTTCCAGAGGCTCAGAAGCGTTTCTTCACTAATGTGTTTGTTTGCAGGAAGTGCAAGCTTAAGGTTCGCGCTCCCAATCTTAAGGTTATTCAGGGCAAGGTCCACTGCAGGAAGTGCAAGGGTTCTGCCTTGCGTCCTGTGAGAAAGAAGTAGTACGAATTAGAACTGAAAATGCCTTTTGAAGCTTTTGCGGATTTTCTCTTTCGCAATAAGTTTGTAGTCCTTTTTTACCTCTTGGTCGCGTTCCTTGTTTTCCTCAAGCGGAAGAGGTTCCAGTTCTACTTTAAGGTTATCGCCCTTTGCAGGACCAATTGGGGAATAGGGCTTATGAACTGGCTTGCGCTGCGTTTCAGGGCGCTTATCAAAGCCCTTGGCTTTCTTGGAATAATCACTGCATTTGCCGGGATGCTTTTCATTGTGTTTGTCCTTTTCCAGAGCATTTACTTTCTTTTTACAAAGCCTGATGCGCCTCCTGCCATTGCGCCAATCATTCCCGGCGTTCACGTGCCCGGAGTTCCTGAGAGCTTTTTCATACCATTATTTCAGGGCATGATAGCCATTTTCATCGTTGCTGTCATTCACGAGTTTGCCCACGGCGTTGTCGCAAGGGCTTATAACATAACGGTTAAGAATACTGGGCTTGCGATTATCGGCCCTTTTTTTGCGGCGTTTGTTGAGCCTGACGAGTCTCAGATGAAAAAAAGGGGTGTCGGAAGATATTCCGTCATTGCTGCGGGGGCTGCATCAAACGTTTTCCTTTTCTTCATCGTTCTGCTTGTCCTGTCTTTTGCAGTGGCTCCTGCTGTGAGTTCTGTTTACGAGCCTGCTGGCATATCATTTTCGTCTGTTACCAAGGGCTCGCCTGCCGAAAAGGCTGGCTTGCAGACTGGCGTTGTTTACACGATGCTGAATAATCAGAGCATTCTTTCGCTTTCTGATTTTTCTTCCGCTTTTGGTGGCGTAAAGCCGGGCGAGCAGGCTGCCATAGGCAACTCAGAAGCCATTTATTACGCTACTGCAGGCGTTCACCCTTCAAATGAGAGCAGGCCTTACCTTGGCGTGGGCATTTATAGCCGCTTTACTGGAGATGAAACGCTCTCATTCAAGGTTGTTTCCTGGCTGATGAGGCTTTTTTCGCTTGTAGCTTTCCTTAGCCTTGGCATCGGGCTTGCCAACCTTATCCCTGTCGGCCCTCTTGACGGCGGAAAGCTTGTTCAGCTTGCCTTGCACAGGGCAAGCGGCGAGAAGAATGGCAACCGCCACCTCGTGAGGATAAGCCTGTTTTTCCTTTTAATAATCCTGCTGCTCATGACGCCGATATTCAGGGCGACTTTTAAAGCCGTTTTTGGTTAAGAGGTTATTGTTGCCGTTCCTTAGAAAGCTTTTTATATAAGTTATACACACTAGTGTGTATGATGAGTAGCTTGGATAAAGTTCGCGATCAAGTTATCGACATAAACAGGCAGTTCAGCAGCGGAACTGTAGTTAACAGAGGCAGCCTTGATTTTGCGCTGAGCGCGGTTTTAAGGAGCAAAGACTGGCATGAGCAATTGGCTTACGTTGTCCGGGCATTGCTTTGCGATCACGTATTTGAGGATGGAAATAAGAGGACGGCAGCTGCTTACCTTATGGCTGTTTTGGAATGCTTCAAGTGCCGTTACGATTCGTTTAAGATAGACCGATTGG
>CAZBPE010000056.1:0-3450 GCA_964493685.1 uncultured Methanosarcinales archaeon | reverse complement strand
ATAGCTAAAGAAAATATTTCGGATGTTAAAAAAATTGAGAGGATGATTGAAAATGCGTCAGCAAGGAATCTTTGACAGGAACGTGTTTGACCTTGCTAAAAGGCTCCCGCATGTTATGCCTGAGCCGTTCAGGGCTTTGGAGGAGTACGACAGAACCCGTAAGTTGAGGCGATGGGGCAATAAGGTGAGGGTTAATTTCACTCTTGACCCTGTTGTTTATGCCGGATTCAAGAAGTATTGCGGTAAGCAGGGCTATAAAATGAGCACTTTTGTTGAAAGGCTGATAAGGAAAGCAGTTGAAAAATAGATTTAAATACCGCTTCTGAAACCTTTGGTTAATGATTTCGGTTGTTTTGGTTGAGCCTGAGACTGCTGGAAATGTTGGAAGCGTTGCGAGAGCCATGAAGAACTTTGGCTTGAGGAGCCTTTTTCTTGTCAATCCGAAGTGCAACCACCTTGACCTTGATGCTGTTTCAAGGGCTAAGCACGCAGGCGAAATCCTGAAGATGGCTGTTGTGCTGAAAAGCTTCTCACATATGAAAATTTTTGATACGCTGGTTGCAACCACTGCCGCTCTTGGCGCTGATTCCAATGTCGTGAGGATTCCGCTTAGCCCTGAGCAGCTTGCTGAGAAGCTGAGGGGCTCCGGAAAGAGGAACGTTGCAGTTGTCTTTGGCAGGGAGGGCACTGGCTTGAGGAATTCTGAGCTTATGAAGTGCGATTTTGTCGTTTCTATCCCTTCATCTGTCAAATACAGGGCGCTTAACGTCTCCCATGCCGCAGCTATCGTCTTCTATGAGCTGTCAAAGAAGTCAAAGATGAGGAAAGTTGGCAGCAACTATGCTTCTGCAACCTCTGTTGAGGTAAATGTCATTATGGGGCTTGTTGAAAGCCTTCTCGAGCGCATGCCGTTCCACTTTGATTCTCAGCGCGAGACTCAGAAAAAGATTTGGCGCAGGCTGATTGGCAAGGCTATGCTCAGCAGGAGGGAGGCATTTTCAGTAATAGGTTTCTTTAAGAAGGCTTTCAGGCTGAAGTAGGCTTGTTGCGTTTCTCTGCTTTGGAATCCAGATATTCCTTTACAGCTCGGTTTCCCTGCGGCTTTGCATCTGGCCCTAAGCTGTAGTATATGCGCTCCACCTCTGCTCCCCAACTGTAATCTCCGGCTTCCTTCTGTATTCTTGTAACCTTGAATTCCCTGGTTGCCACGCCCTTCTTGAGGTGGTAGTATATGGCACGCATTGTTACCTTGGGGAATAGGTCTTTGTATACGGCATAGACGTTATAGCCGTGCATCTCGCCCGCGTAGTGAAGTATCTCGACTATGTTCTGCCTTACCTTGCTTCCAACAGGTCTTCCCCTTGGCATGCTCCCTGCGTTTCAGGGCAAGTATAAATATTTTACCATATTGAAGAAAAACTTTCCCAAGAAAACATTTATATAGTAAAAGGCTCGCTTTCCATTTAGCGATTGTTAAAAATTACTCTGAGGTGGGTTAAATGGCACAAGGAAGATGCATGAAATGCAAGAAGTCAGTTGAGATAAAGGACGGCAAGGAAGTTACAATGAAGAACAAGATGAAGGCTATGAAGGGAGTTTGCCCGAAGTGCGGCACAAAGGTCTTCAGGATTCTCGGGAAGGCGTAAGCGCCTTTCTTTTTTTATTTTTGTTGCTATGCAATGCACGTGTTAGCTCTATTCTCAACTGTAACATTATCCTTGGCACCAATCTTAACTGGATAGTGGTAAAAACAGAAAGCTTTATATACTGGTTGTTGCCGGTTTCTTCTATATTGGGTGTGTTTGTTGAAAAATGAACCTACTATTCCCGGGCAGGCACCTTGTCAATACAAGGTTTCAGGAAGAATACCTACTTTCAATACTTCAGCGTCCTTTAAATCAGCTTGAATTTCTTGGAACTAGACCTGATTTTCCTAGTGATGCAACTCTTGACACCATTGTATTTGCAATAACATCCAGTAATCGCGATAACTCCCGCTTTAATCCTGTTTCTTATGATAAGCGTATAGTTGCTGTCGACCGTTTTGCTCATCAGTTCAAGCAGATTGGTGTTAAACACCGGATTGTCGGCATTCCTGATTTTGGCACAACAGAGAGATTCGCGCAGCTAACCCTAAAAGAGATTCTCGAGGAAACTGAGGGGGAGTTCGATTTAAAACCTGAAAACACCACAGTTGTCTGCTCTACGCCTTCAGTTATTCGGTTGTACCAGAAGGCAGGCTTTGCTATTCTTCCAGCAGAGCTTTCGCCTTCAACTGGAACTTACACCGCAACAACTCCCATAGACCTTGTGAGAAGAATAGCTGAGACTGGCGATACTTGGATGAATGACCTTGTAATAAGAAAGGAGCTATCGCCTGCTACCCGCAGCGTTTTTCTTGACTTTCCCGAAGTCACGCGCAAGATTATCCGCATCTTTAATGACCCGCTTCTTGCCGAAGAGGGCGGCATAACAGAAAAACGTAACTACGACACTTATGTTGTTGGTATGGGCAATAGAGAAATCGTCGAGCTCAAGTACAGTGACATAAAGGATGCTATCCTGGACGGGAAGATAATAGACCACGGCTGTGCTGATGGCGCAATGATACAGAGAATGTTGAAGGAACACCCAGACTCTGACTTTTATGGCATAGACGCTTCTGCGGAAATGATTGCCCGCGCTAAAGAACAGCAGCGCATGGGGCATTTTGGTAAAGATACCTTTGTCTATTTTAGGCATGGCAACATTACCCTCCCAATGTTCACAGGACCAACTGCAAATACAATCACTAACCTTTCATTATTGCACGAAATATGGTCTTTTGGAGAGCAGAAGAGATCAATTGATGACTACTTGCAGTCAGTCTTTTACCAGATAGTTCCTGGTGGAAGGTTTGTTGCTCGTGACGTTGTAGCTCCTGAAGACAAGGAGCAGGAAGTTTATCTGTGGTGTAACACTGATGACGGCTCTAACGAAAACCCGTATGCTGCTTTTGATAATCAGGACAGGTTAAAAACCCATCTTGATGGCTTGTCAACAAGCGCAAGATTCGTGCGCTTTGCTCAGGACTTCCTCGCAGGGATGAGACGCTCAGGCAGGCGAGGATCTGAGACCCAGATACGTTACAGAACAGAAGCAGTTGATGGAAAAGAGTATTATGTTTTAAGGCTTAAGGATGCTGCAGAATTCATGATGACACAATCCTATACCGACAACTGGGAAAAAGAGATGGATGAAGAATTTACTTTCTTTAGCTTTAGTGAATGGAAAAACGTTTTAAGCGATGCAGGCTTCATTGTAATTGAAAATCCAAACGAGCCGTCAAAGGGCTCTCGTGTTTATACCAATCCTTATCGTGCAGAAAAATGGAATGGCCACGTGGCGCTATATGAAAAGGCTAACAGCTTATTAAAACCAATAAGCAATCCAGTAACAAATGTGGTCTTA
>CAZBPE010000055.1:4068-7851 GCA_964493685.1 uncultured Methanosarcinales archaeon | reverse complement strand
TGATATGCCTCACTTTGCGAAAACGCTGCAGGAACAGCAGCCGCCATCCTTTCGAGAGTGGCGGCAGGGGCAACATCATAATAAGTTTCAGGTTCAGCAGGATATTTGGGGCTTAACAGATTGTCCATTTGCCGCCCTAAATCGTAATATGCCCTGCGTAGCCACTGCAGGTGCAAAGCATTGTATAACTCCGACTGCTTAAACGCCATCCTTTCCCGCTTTCCCCTGCTTGCCCTTCCCATCGTTCAGCCTCATGAAACGCATAGCAATAGCTGGCTTAATAATATGGAAGCTCCATTTATAAATGTTTCGTTACTAAGCAGTAGCAATAACACTTTTTCAGAATCCGCTATTCAGTCACTCAACAGCGTAAAACCGGAAAATCTCGAAATAAGGCGCAAATCCTTCAAATTCAAAAGATTTATATATAACATTAGCTTGTTAATGTTATAACATTATCACGTTAATATAAAAATGGAAAACAGAACGTTTTACGATAGGAAACAGGAACTTAAATTGCTAAAAGAAGAATTTGCCAGTTTGCAATCTGGGAAAATGTTTGTAGTATATGGCAGAAGAAGAGTGGGAAAAACAGAACTAATAAGACAGTTCATCAAGTCGATTCCCGAAAATAAAATGTATTTTTATGTGGATCTTGCAGAAAAGCAAGGATTACTGGACTCTCTCTCAAAATCAGTACAGGAGCAGTTAAGTGAAACGAGAACGTTTTCGGATTTTATTGATTTTTTAGATTTTATAGAGTCAAAATCAGACAATGGCTTTGTTTTGGTGATTGACGAATTTCAAAGATTCTTGGAAGTTTCTCCGCAATTTATAACCCAATTGCAAAACCATTGGGATCAGAAATTAAAGAATAGGAAGATTATGCTCATATTGGTTGGCTCATCGATTGGAATGATACAAAAGATAACCAATAGAAAAGCAGGAGCGCTATATGGGCGAGCGACAAGAATAAAAATATCCCCGTTCAAATATGCCGATTTTAGATTAATGTTTAAAGAATTAAGTGAAGAAGAAAAAATAATTACCTATTCGGTATTTGGGGGAACACCCTACTATCTTGAAAAAGTCAAAAAAATAGATGGGCACATACAGAAAAAAATCTTTGAATTGTTGTTAAAAAAAGGCTCTGAATTATTTGAAGAGCCGAAAAACCTATTAGAATACGAGAATGTCAGAACGCATGCAAAGTATAATTCCATTTTACAGGCAGCTTCTGAAGGAAAAGAAAATGTCAAAGAAATACAAGATTTTACGGGCATTGACACAAATACTTTGCCAGCATATATTAAACGGCTGGATGAACTCCTTGAACTAATCGGAAGAAAAGACCCTGTGCTTGGCAAGGAAAGATTAGGCCGATATGGATTAAAAGATAATTTCTTCAGCTTTTGGTATAAGTTCATATTTCCCAATCAAACTGCTCTCAATTTAGGCAATATCAAAATAGTTGAGGATAACATCAAAGAAAACCTTAATGCTTATGTTGGCCGGGTATTTGAAGGAATATGCAAGGAATTGCTGATTGCACACTTAAATAAAGAATTAAATGGGTATCTTCTGGATTTCGAGAATATTGGCAGTTGGTGGAACAGAACAGGTGAAGAGATAGATATTGTTGCCTATAACCAAAAATCCAGAAAGATATTGGTCGGAGAAATCAAATGGACCAATGGTTCTGTTGATATCAATGTTGTTGACGATTTAATGAGAAAATCCAAATTCATCGGCTTCGCAGGAGAATACAGATTCTTATTCATATCAAAGAATGGATTTACCAATAAAGCGTTAGCAAGAATAAATGAGATAAATGCAATACACCTCGACTTAAAAGATATCAAAAAATTGTTCGAGGAGATTTAAAATAAAGACAACCCAGATTCTGAAATTATTGATAGCTGAACTGAAGAATGAGCAGATAGGTTATTTGAGAAAAAAATTCGGGAGTTTTGAACAACCGCAGCTTTCACGCACAACGTTTAGCCAAGCCGATGCGGGCTAACAGCCTTTGCATTCTTGACGCGCAGCGGCTGTTGCTGCCGCTCCCTGCCTTTTTAAGCAGGCCTTCAAAGTTTCCGCTGTAGACCTTTTCCAGCGCAGCGCCATTCAGCCCGATGCCGTTCAGGGTCTTTCTGGTTAGAGGGCACTTATACCTCTTCTTTTGAAGCATTTCCTTGTAGCAGTTTGTTACGTTTACGAGCCATTCCTCTGATTTCATCTCATAGTCTGTAACGACCATGTCTGTGCCAAACAGAATCCTGTCGCCGTAGTCCCTGAAAATATTCCGATACGTTTCAGGATTTTTTGAGATTCTTTGCAGGCCTTCAATCAGGAAAGGGGGAGAGCCAAAGGAAGCGTCAGTATATAAGTTAGGGTAGGTGTCAAGAAGATACCTGAGCCTTGTGGTGTTTACTGAACTCATGCAGAAATGCGGGCAAACCACAACCATGTTAGGGAAATCACGCAGCACATTCTCAAACTCTTCCTTGTAATAGTAGGGGTTGACGTGCCAGATTACCGAAACTTTGTTTTTCTCAACGTACTCGTAAACCGGGTACATGCCGCGATCGTCCAGCCTTTTCGTGTAAAAAAGCTTATGGCCGCTGTATAGCTTCAGTCCGTCACCGCCCTCGCCAATGCATCTCTTCAGCTTTTCAAGATTATCTTCATCGTCCTGGCTGATTGCGCAGAAAACATAAAAGCGCTGCGGATAGGCTTCTTTTGTTTTCAGCAGCTCTTCATTGTTTTCGTCGTAGCCGACAAAGCCGCCGCGCAGGTAGATGGTCTGCTTTGAGCTGCCTAAAAGAGCTGTTTTGGAAATGTTTGCGGCGTCCATCACGTTCAGAAGCTTGCCAGCCTCGTTAAATGACTGAATGTGCTCATGCGCATTAATGATTCCAGAAGCGCTGGCAGTCTGTGCGCCAAGAACCGTTATGAGGACTGCATACAGAAGGGCCAGCATGAAATGAGCGGCTGGATGCAAGCGCCTTTTCATCGCCCACCTGTTATAATCAGCGCTTGGCTGCCTTGATTGCCTTGATTTTTCCGCTCTTTGCGTTGTATTGCACCGTGACTTTGAACGCGTCTCCAACCTTTACGTCCTGCGGCGGCATTGGCAGCTCATAAGCCGTGGATGAGTTAATCTTGGCGCCGAGCTCGTTGGCTGTAACTGTTTTTACGAAAAGGGTAGTTGCAGGGAGCGTCAGCTCCTTCTTGTCCTTTGTTGCAAGCACCCAGCTTTCAGCTCTTATGCGCTTAATGGTTCCAGTGATGTCCTCAGTGAATAACGCCCTTGTTACAGCAGTGGAAGACGGATCTACGAAAAGCCTGTTTGACTCAATAGAGGAAAGCGGAGATTGCCTGTCAGGGCTTTTTCCAAGCACGCTTTTTGAAAAGCCTGCTGTGGAAGCGTAATACCCAATCATAAACCCCGCAACAAGAACCACAATAACTACCATCGGCAAAAGCATCTTTTGTTCCATTCTTATCGCCTCTTTTTGTTTTTAGCCATCATAGTCAAAAGCGCAGTTTTTAAATGTTCTGCTTAAGTCAAGGCTCGCAATCAAGCATTACAGCGCGAGCATTGCCATAGAAACTATTCCATCCTCGTGCCGCTCCACAGCGTCCAGCTTTCAGGGTCAGGAGCTGACTCGCCGTAAAGGAAATACGGGGGGGCGTTCCTTCCGAAGTATGAGCGCTCAACGTCAAGCCACGAATCTCGCCTGCCCATTTCCAAGCCGTAGATTGAGCTGCCGAAAAGCT
>CAZBPE010000055.1:0-4058 GCA_964493685.1 uncultured Methanosarcinales archaeon | reverse complement strand
CCGAGCATCGCCCTGTAATCCTGATGGGCGGGCTCTACGATGACGTCAACCTCGCCCTTCTCAACCTTGTCCTTCATCTTTGCAATGAATTCCTTGATAGGAGCGTTGCCCTGCCCGGGAACGACGTGCTCGTCCTCCCACCCGAAATTGTCAGAGACGTGGATGTGCCCTATGATGTTTTCCTTCTTCCATTCCTCTGCCTTCTGAAGATACCATTGCTTGAATCGTGTGTCCGTCTGCTCCATTGATTCGCCGGGCTTTGCCTGGAAATACTTGCGCCACATGTTCGCATGGGAAGTATCCCATGTTGCCTTTATTCTGCCTTCAGCTTCCTTCCAGGCAGTTTCCCTGCTCATTCCGCGCTGCTGCTGAAGCCGCTCGGCAAGCTCCTTTCTTGACTCGAGAACCATTTTCTTAATCTCGTCAGGATGGCCGCCTTGAATCTCAGGAAAGAAATTCTCAACGGCGATGAACAGCGGCCTTTCAAACTTCTCGCCCTGCCGCACGTCCCAGCCGTAAAGCCCCTCCTTTGAAGGCTTCTTCTCGCGGTCCATCGCATACATTGCAGCGCGGACAATAGTATCGTCTGTTTTCTTCTGGGCGTAATCAGCAACAGGCCTGTTGTGGGAGATGTTCTCGTAAATCTCGGAAGCCTGGGCGTCAGAGGATGCAGCTGCCTCGTGGATGAAGCGCATGTTCATTTCCTGGTCCCTCATCGCGTCTTTAAGAAATTCAGAGGGAAGCTTATTTGTTGTAGGAATGAACCTGCGGTATTCACCATAGCCATAGCCTTTCTGCTCCATAATCTTCCATTTTTCATCCTCAGGGATGCTTTTTTCAAGGCTTTCGTAAAACTTCAGCGCCTTCTTCGCTTTCTCATACAGTTCCTTTGACTCGTCATACTGCCTTGCGTAGAAAAGCGAGCTGCCCTTTGCGCGCATGATTTGGTTCTCCATCTGAATCTGGAACCACATCTCTTCAGGGGTTTTCTGCTTCTGAGGATGCGCCAGGTTCCACCTGTCCGCGCGGTTGACAAAATAGTCCCAGTCCCTTCTCACCGTGTCAAAGTCTGACCTTTCAGCATTCCAATGGGGAACTCTTTTGAAAAGCTTCTGCGGGTCTGACTCTGTCTTTGATATGCGGTTGCCGTCAACGTCAATCCAGTAGCTTTGAGGATCGTTTTTGTCTTCGAGATAAACAGGTTCGTAGACAGGCATGTTCTTCCTGACTGGAGTCATCTGCCCTGTTCGCTCGTCAACAAGGTATCTGACTGCCCTCTGCTCTTCTTCGGGGTAAGCCTGAAAGCCTTCCTTATGGAAATAGTCGCGTATGGGGCGGGGGAATTCCTGCGCGTGCACGACGACAGCTCCGCCGTTTGTCGTGTCTGCAGCAAAGTCTATTGCGCGCTCAATCTCATGCAAAGTTGATTCGCGTATTGCCTCGTCAAACCTGTCCTGCTGGAACCCTGCAAGGCTGCCAGCGTTTGGAGTGGCGTGAGTGGTAAGCTGAATCTTGTTTATCTTCGCGAGCTCGCGGATGTCCATGCGCTCATCCTTGCCGAACATCTCCGGAGTGGTGTTGCCGCCCTGCATGCTTCCCTTGCCCCTGCCCATGAAGCCGAGCTCTGCCCGCGAAGCTCCCTGAAAAACGCGCGCTTTCAAAGCCTGAAGCTGGTCGCCAAAAGGGGCTGTTGAAACGCCGATGTCCTTCTGGCTTATTCCGATTTCTGGAACGCTTCCTTCCGGCTGGTACGCGGCAGGCTGCTCCTCCGGCTTCAGCGGAATGTAATAGCCGCGGTCCATTGCATTATAATAGCTCTGGTTGAACATCATGGCGCGAACTCAACTGGCTTTTCCTTTTTCCTTCCATACAGCCCGGAGGTGCGCTCTTCCACTGCGCCTCTCGCGTAATTTCTTTGCGGCTCCACTGATTCTCCGGTAACGCTTTGGCTGCTGTAAATCTCGTGCAGCCCTTCCTTCTGCTCAAGACGCTCGCCTGTCGCAGTCATTTTTGCGCTGTAGTCAATGCCTTTCCTTGCCTCCTCAAGCGCCTTTCCATAAACTGGCGCGTGGCTAAGCTCCTGCTTGTTCCTTGCTTCTTCTTCAGCCACTCCCTCAAGATTGTGCATCTCATGCTGCGCTCTTGATTCATCTTCGTGACGCTCTCCAGCTGAGTCAGCGAACCTTGCAGTCTTGAAAATGCGCTTCTCCTCGGCTGTGACAAGCTGGGAAATGTCATCTGCGGCAACCTGCTTTATCGGAACGTGCCTTTTCTCCTCTGCCTCGCTTATCTCGCGGACAGAGTCGCGTATCAGCGCCTCTGCCTCCTCTATCTCGCGCTTCCTTTCCTCTTCCATCTCCTTAAGGCGCCTCAGCCTTTCTTCAGGCTCCAGCTTTTTTATATCTTCAATTTCGCTCATAATAGTTTACCACGTCAGCATCCCGTGCATTTTCTTGTAATTCTTGTAAGTCTGGTATATTGAGCGCCTGAGCTCCTTTTTTGCGTTGCTTATCTCGAGCAAGTCCTCAACGTCATTCCCCTTCTTCGCCTCGCCTTTTTTCCTTCGCTTAGGAATTGCGCCGGTGAGAGGAGAAACAATCTCCTTAAGCCCGCCAATAACGCTGGTAAACGGCTCTGCAGCGCTTTTAAGCGTAAGGGAGATTTCGCTCTCCCCTTTCTGCGCTGCCTTTTTCTCCTCCTCAAAAACCTCGCCGCCCTCCTTGAGGTAAGCCATAAGCTCGCCTCCAAGAGCATCCATCGCCTGCCCTATTGACTCGTTGACGCTGCCGAGCAGCTCCATGTCCTCCTCTTCCTTCATGTGGACGTAATTCTTTATCTGCTCTTCAGTCCACACGTATCCTCTTAGAATCATGTCAAACTTTCCTGTGTGCATTGGGCCGCGCTGGTAGCCCTCCTGAACGTAGGAAAGAGCAGGCCTCGTCCTGTAATACATGTGAAGAAGGACGCAGGGCTTGTACTTTCCGATGTCCTTGTAGCTCAGGACTTCAACCTCGACAAGAGCGCCCTCAAAAGCGATTATCAGGTCTGCCATGTCCTTCCTGACGAGCTTCTCTGCCATCTGAAGGCGCGCAATGTTCCTCAGGTAAGGCTTTATCCAGCCCATATAAAGCTTTATGGTGTCGTAATGCTGCCTGAGGTATTTTATAGTGAACTTTCTTCTTGCTTCAAGCTCCCGGAAAGTGCGAAGCTTCCACATGTAATATTGGGTGAGCTTTCTCTTCAGCACCTCCTTCACCTTTTCGTTGAAGCCCTGAAGCGAGTCAACAGCCTTGTCAACGTTTCCCACCACTTTGTTGGTTGCCGCGTCAAAATCAGAAGCTGCGACCTTGTCAAGCCCGACGTCATCCGCCCGTATCCTGAAGAAAAGGTCTGGAAGGACTGTGAAGCCAACTGTCTGGGCAAGCCCGTAAACTGAGGCAGCGTTCTTTACGCCGCCCTCAACCTGGTCAACCCAAACGCCCTTAAGCGTAATTTCAGAGCCGACAGCCTCCTCTTCCTTCTTTTTTTCGTTCCTGTTGAAGGTGTGTTTGTAGTAGCCGAGGCGCTCGTCTATGACGCGCAGCTCCCTGACAATCTGGAACAGCGCCTTCAGCATCTCGCTTATGCCGCGAAGGAACTGGGCTGCCTTGTCCTGCTGAAGCCCGAGGCGCTGCTCTGAAACGCCAAAGAATGCCGACTGCTCTGCCGCAGCGTTTATGTCTGTTATCTTGACAAACTTGTTGAAGCTCCAGCCGTATCTGAGTTCGTCTATCGTCCAGAAATAGGCTTCCTCAATTGGAAGGTTTATAGCCTCCACAACAATCCTGTAGCGGTACTCTGGCTCTGGAAATCCTGTTTTTTCCTTCACGCCGCTATGAAGCTCGGCCAATTCCTCCTTTTTGAAGAAGAATTTATCAAGCAGCTTGCTCTTGTCAGTTCCTTCATCCATTTTGTTTCTCCTTCCTGACTTGCAAACAAACCTATAAGTATTTTTCTATGCGGGGTGCGGTGTTGCATAAATAATCAAGGTAATAAAGAAATTGTAAGTGCTGTTAAGC
>CAZBPE010000054.1:0-8076 GCA_964493685.1 uncultured Methanosarcinales archaeon | reverse complement strand
CGCCATCTGCCTCAACCATCCTGAACTTGCCTTTGTCCAGTGAGACGGGAGCTTTGCCATCCAAATAGACCGCCTGTATCGGGCTCGGCATTGACTTGTTTCTTACAGACACGACAAAATCCTCTGGAGACATCGCCACGCCATAAAGAAATCCCTTGCCAGGAACTTTCCCGCTCTCAAGAGCTACAGCGCCCTTAACCTTTCCTTCAAGCCCCTTGCAAAATTTTTCAGCCACATCCCTGTTAGCGCCATCAACTTTTTTGCTGCCGACATAAACAACGACTTTTTCTATTTCTTTGGGAGCACAAGGAGGCTCAAGCTTTTTATGCTCACGTTCTTGCTCCCTTTCTCTAACTAAGCGAGGAACGGGCTTATCATAAAGCGCTTTATGCGCCAAATCATAAAGGCAAAGAATTTCCTGGCGAGCGCCATCATCCATCCTTGCCTTGCGCGTCCTGTCAACTTCCTGAGCGAAATAACGGCTTAGCTTAGCAGGCTCAACAACCGCGGCAATTATCTCTAGCGGAGAACTGTCAAACACCCTTTTATGCTCCACCACCAATGTGCTGAGGTAGTGAAGGCCAAACCCGAATTGCGTCCCAAACAGGACATGCGCCGTTTGCCTTAGCTGTTCGTGAACAATATTTCTGTCGCCTAACTGACTGGCTAAGTAAGCAAGGCGCCTTGCATAGTTTTCAAGAGATGCTTTGATGTTCGTTATTGAATCCCGGTCTGGTAAAGACATCACCTGCTTTACACCTGCTTGCGCTGACTTTCCCATCGAGTCGGCAGCTTCCAAAAATAATTTCGGATTACCCTTTGGTCCTAGTCCTATTTGCTCTGCAAGCGCCACCACGTCACTTAGCTCCTCGTTAAAAAGCCCGCCTCTAACGTAACTCTCAACAGTTTCCTTAAGACGCGAGCCCAGAATCGCTCCGCCAAACGCCTTATACAGCTTAATCATGCTTCCAAGCTGTTTCGGCTTAATAGCTACAACCACTCTTGTGAGTTCACGCTCCAGCATTGCTTCCAAGGCGCTTCTGCAACCATTATCAGGCGCCCCACCCCCCTTCAGCGATAAATCTCTAAGCAATGTTTCCGAATCAACTGGACGTTCCTTCCCGTTGCTTATTAATTGCCTAAGCTGCATAGCCAATATGCGCGCGATTGCCGGAGACGGCTTGTTTGAAGCCGAAAACACGGAATAACCATTAATGAAAATCTCCAGAGGGCTTTTGCCTTCAAACATAAATGAATTCCGCCCGGGCTCTTGGCCAGCCATCGCAACAACAAATTTGCCATACACGTCATC
Organism: uncultured Methanosarcinales archaeon; assembly: GCA_964493685.1. GTDB lineage: Archaea > Nanobdellota > Nanobdellia > Woesearchaeales > UBA10216 > UBA492. Next base: position 6,764 of record CAZBPE010000054.1, on the reverse strand, counting down.
TTTATGAGAGGACCAGTCCCAAGTTGACATGAGCGCTGATAAGGTCTTCTTAGAGCGGTCAAAACTTTCACCCACAAAGCAAATTATTGACTCATAAGCGTCTTTATTTAATTCGCCATATTGCTCCAGCGTGTTGAGCGCCTTTCCAACCCCAACAGCATCTCTGGCATCACCAAGGTTAACTAAGAATGAATACCAGATTAGATTATTTGCAGTTGAAATGCGCGTTTCGCGAAGGAGTCCAGAAGGAAGAACAGCGCCCAGCATTTCTACCAATGGCATTGATTCCCATCCGTGATATTCATTGGCTTTTGCATGCTGCGCAAGGACTACGCCGTGTTCTGAAAGCTCCTGCAGTATCTGCCCTGGCACGCTGACTCCAGCTTCGCGCATCCATCCCAAATGTTCGTCAATTGCATACTGCAAATCATATCCTCTATGAACATCATCTATCGAATTCCCCCCCGTTATGGCCGCTTTTGCTTCTTTCAATGCAGAGCCCATAGATTCCTTATTGGCGCGCATCCAATATCCAAGAACAAGCGCTTCAGCGCCCAGGCCTGCCCGTTCACCTGCCTTGATAAACGAAGCAGCCTCGCTTTTGCTGAACCGCGGCGGGTCGCGATTGATACGAGAAGACTGCTTAGTTATTCTCTCCTGAACAGCCTCCCACAAGCCAGCTTCGCTGGATACGGCTGCTAATTTTTCCTCCAACCCCATACTATTGGCTAATTCATATTCATTTAAAAATTCTTCGCGGAACGAGTTTTTCCAGCAAAACAGCAAATTATTAAAACAAAGATTCACGAATTGAAAAAATGCCAATGCACAAGATACTTTTCATACATGGAATAGGCGACTCGGCATTAAAAAGCGCTGAAGCCTTTGAAAAAAACATAAAAAACGAGACCGTCCATATGGGCGTTGAGGTTCAAACAGTCCTCTGGAAAAGCCTTATATCGAAAAGGGAGGGGCAGCTGAAGAAAAAACTCGGAAGATTTTCGGGAAAAGAGATTCTCTCATTCAGCTTCAACCTTAAAGAAGGCATTGAAACATACCTGATAATGCAGCTAAGAAGGTACCTAATCGGATACTTCGGCGACGCAGTTTTTTACCTTTCAGAAAGCTCAAAAAAAGTAACATCTCAGCTTGAAAGCACCATTTTAGAAACTGCAAAAGAAGACAAAAACGCAAAAATAAGCATTGTAGCGCACAGCCTTGGCTCTGTAATCGCCTTTGACGTCCTTTCAGACAAAAAATTCCAGTGGAAAATGAAGAAAAAAAAGGCTTTCCATAGAAAACATTTTTACGGTAGGCTCCCCGCTTGCGCTTTTCCTCCTGCGTTCAGAAGCAGGCGCCAATCAAAAGCTTGAGCTAACAGGAAAATGGGTAAACATTTACGACAAGCGAGACATAATCGCATCGCCCCTATCGCCATTCTTTGACCAGTGCATGGACTTTCAGGTAAAGGTCCAAGACTCCAACCTGCTTACCGCGCACTCAAAATACTTCAACGACCCGACAGTGCTCAACGAAATACTCAGAACCCTTTTAACTGCCCATTAAAGAAAATCCAGCTCGTCAGAGCGCACAACAACATCCTTCCTATCTTCAGGCTTCTTCTGTTGCGGAGCTTCCTTCGCTTGTTCCTGCGGCTTCTGAAGCTGATTTAGCTCAAGAACCTTCCTGAGATTAACATTGCCGCACTTAAAGCAGCTGGCATAAGCGCCCCATTTGCCTGACTTTATGTCAACATAGCTGCCGCAGGCGCATTTAAGCTCAGCAAGCAATTCATTCTTGTGCGCAATGCAGACAGGAACGCCCTGCGAATTCTTAGAAATGCCCTGCCTTCCGCAAAAAGGGCAGCTGTCAACGCGTGACTCACCATAACGCTTCCTGAAGAACATGACAACACAGCATTTGCAGCATTATAAAATGCTTGCGGAAAGCAAAGATGAAATCGACAGCTTTAACGCTCAAGCTTCGCTTCTATGAACCCCTGCACCTTGCCCCTTGCAACATCATCTCCATACTGAATCGGAGGGCTTTTCATAAAGTAGCTGCTCGGGCTCGTCAGAACGCCTTTCACTCTCCTGTCCAACGCAAGCTTCGCGCACCTTACAGCGTCAATAACAACGCCCGCAGAGTTGGGGCTGTCCCAAACCTCAAGCTTAAGCTCAAGATTCAGCGGAACGCCGCCAAAAGTCGTTCCTTCCATCCTTATGTGACAGAACTTCCGGTCCAGCAGCCATGGAACGTAGTCGCTCGGGCCAACGTGGATGTTTTCTGCGCTAATCGGAGCGCCAAGCTGGCTCAGCACCGAGTTTGTCTTGCTTATCCTCTTGCTTTCAAGCCTTTCCCGCTCAAGCATGTTGAGGAAGTCTGTATTCCCGCCGAAGTTAAGCTGGTAAGTCCTATCCAAACGCACTCCCCTATCTTCAAATAGTTTAGTAAGAACCCTGTGAACAATTGTCGCGCCAACCTGCGACTTAATGTCATCGCCAATCAGCGGAAGCCCTGCTTTTTCAAATCTGGCTCCCCAATAAGGATTAATCCCGCCCTTCCCTGCATCGTTCGCTATGAAAACCGGGATGCAGTTCACAAAGGCGCAGCCTGCCTGAAGAACCTGCTCAATATACCACTTTGTAGCTTTTTCACTCCCGACAGGAAGGTAGTTCAGCACAACATCCGTCTTTTTTTCTTTTAATATGCCAACAATGTCAGCAGTAGACCCTGGCGCCTTTTCTATTACCTCGCTCAGGTATTTGCCCAAGCCATCGTGAGTCATGCCCCTCTCAACAACCACGTCAAGAGTGTGCTCAGGCGCTTCAGAAAACTTAATAGTGTTGTTCGGCTTTGTAAAAATTGCCTCTGCAAGAGGCTTGCCAACCTTGTTCCTGTCTATGTCAAAAGCCGCAACGAATTCTATGTCGCTTACATGATAACCGCCAAGATTCACGTGCATCAATCCCGGAACAAACTCATCATCCGGCGCATTCTCGTAGAACTTAACACCCTGCACCAGGCTGCTCGCGCAGTTGCCAACGCCAATAATAGCAACTTTAACCTTTCCCATTGAACTCATCCCTCCATTTTTTACATTTCCTCAAGCCTTCTGATGCGCTCCTCAACCGGCGGGTGAGTCATGAACAAGCCGGTTAAGAAGCTCTTTGACTTCCTGAAAGGAGTTGAAATGAACAAATGAGCGGTTGCCTGATTGGCCTTGTCAACTAGCGGGTCAGGGTCTTTCGCTATCTTTTTCAAGGCGCCAGCAAGGCCAGGAGGGTAACGCGTCAGAACCACTCCGGAAGCGTCTGCCATGAACTCCCGCTTCCTGCTGATTGACAGCTTGATAAGCTCGCCAATGATTGGAGACAGTATTGCAAGCGCAAGCCCGGCCACGATAAGGATAACCGCAACCTGCCCCCCACCCTTCCTGTCCCTATGCCCGCCCCACAAAAAGCTCCGCAAAAGAAACTGGCTCAACAACGTGATAACACCAACAAGGACCACAGTAAGCATCATGAAACGAATGTCAAAGTTCTTGATGTGCGACATCTCATGGGCAATAACGCCCTCCAACTCCTGCCTGTTCATCGCCTTAAGCAAGCCAGAAGTCACAGTTATTGAAGCATGCTGTGGATCGCGCCCTGTGGCGAAGGCGTTAAGCGCAGAGTCATCTATAACATACGCTTTTGGCGCAGGAATCCCGGCGGCAACTGCCAGCCCCTCAATAGTGTGATACAAATACGGCAGTTCCTTCTTTGTCACAGGCCTTGCGCCGGACATGCTGAGAATCATCGAATCGCCAGACTTGTACATTATCAGCGAATAAACCGCTGCTATAATCAGCGCCAGAGACAGGCCAAAATACATGCTGCTATAAAAAAAGCCGAACACCGCTCCAAGAGCGCCTATTAAAGCAGCAAAAAAAACTACAAGAAACCACGACTTCAGCTTGTTCGCCCTAATATCATCAAAAGCAATTCGCATTAGGCATCAAAACTTAACCTTGACGTTCTTCCTCTCTTCCGCAGAAGCCTCAAACAAGCCTTCCCTGCTGAACTTAAGCTGCCTCGCAAAGATGTCGTTTGGGAAAGTTTCTATCTTCGTATTGAACGCCATGACAATGTCGTTGTAATGCTGCCTCGCATAAGAAATCTTGTTTTCAGTTCCTGTAATCTCCTCCTGAAGCTGAATGAAATTCTCATTAGCGCGCAGATTCGGATAGTTCTCAGACACCGCAAAAATAGACTTCAGCGTTTCACTCAGCATATTCGAAGCCTTAGCCTTCCCTTCCATGGTCTTAGCTGACATGATTGAAGCTCGAGTCTTAGTCACGCTCTCCAGAAGCTCCCTTTCATGCTTCATATAACCCTTAACAGACTCAATAAGGTTCGGAATAAGGTCATTGCGCCTCTTCAGCTGGACGTCAATCTGCGCAAAGCTGTTCCTCACCTGATTCCGCAGGCTAATCAGGCTGTTATAGAGAAAAATGACAAACAGCACAACAAAGGCAACAACGCCGCCAGCAACTAGATAAGCATTTACCATTCAATCACCCCTTCAAGAGGCATTAACCCCAATATATAAATGTTTTTTTAGTGCGCTAGCGGGGCAAGAACCCTACAGGATTTTGCAACGTGACCGGTTTAGTTATAGGAAACAATAAATACTGATTAAAACACCCGCGTTCATGCTCTGGAAATTATTGGTTCTGAACACAAGAATAATAACGAAAGTGGACGATTACATACGCCTTGTTGCGATGACCGCCCTAAGCCTGCTTATTACTTTCTGGCTTGACCTCTCAGGAATACTCTTCCTGCTTGTTGTTGGAATAGGAATAGCGATAGACGTGCATGACATAGCCGTAAAGTTCATTGAGGAAAAGCCGATACTTTGATAGAAGTCACTAAAGGTTAAAGCACGGCCACTTTTCTATATTCGCTACATGTAAAGCAGCTACATTCGAGGAGATTTGAAGTAAGAAGGAACGCCGCGGAGGACGTTTCCAGAAACTTCAAATCCCCTAACTTATTGAGTCCAAAAAAATGCGAAACATTTAAATATTAATGGTATTTTATTAGACTTATGAGGTTTTCAAAAACAGAACTAAAGGTATTATGGCAAGTAGCCTTGGGAAATAGGACGGTCTCTGAAGCAGCTTCGGCTCTCAACAAAGATCAAAGCCAGATATACAGGGTCCTGAAAAATCTTGAAGAGAAAGATTTTGCCACACTGCAAAAAGGCAGGATTGCCCCTTCAGAAAACACACACGTGAATATTCTTCTCCAGGAGCTCTCAAGGCGGCCGAATATTATTGATAATCTATCCGGATGCGGCATAAAGTTATTTACGGCCATTCTGGAGCCTAAGCCAGCATCTCAGATAATCAAAGAAACAGGCATAAAAAGAAGCACTGTTTTCTACAAACTAAAGGAAGCCACAAAAAACAGCTTTATAAACACGTCCGAAGATAGATATTTCCTTAATGAAAAGATCTGGCCGAAAATAAAAGAATTTCTAGTTGAATTAAAAAAGTATGAAGGAACTGCTGATAAAAGAGTTCCTCGTGGAGCAGTAATCTATTATAAAAATGCGGATGAGGTTGTTTTTTCAACCAAGATTGAATGCGATGCAGCCTTGACAGGTTTTTCTGCTTATGGGCAATCAGGGATTAAACTGCTCACTGTAGATTACACTTATTATCTTCCAAAAAAGATTCTGACAAAAAAGGAAGTGTTCCTGCATTCTCTGTATAGGGCGGAGAAAGAGGGAGACGCAAGGGATTTTACCCTTATTGCATTATTTTATCTTAAGCACAAAAACTGCCTTAAAGACGTCAGACATGATATAATTGACAACATTAATAAAGTTCTGCGGGGTGAAAAGATAAAATATTATCCCACTCTTGCTGAAATAAAAGAGAGGGCTGATGTATATGGTATTAAAATTCAGAATAAATTTTAATTCCAAAAAATTATGAGGTGATTTTTTGTTATCTAAGTTTTGGCAGTTGGATGAACTATTCAATGAGCTGGATAAGACATTGGACGACAAAGTGCATTTCTACGTAATCGGCGGAGCAGTTATGCTGTATTACGGCCTAAAAGTTGGCACAAAAGATGCGGATATCGTAGTTGATACCCGAAAGGAATTTGTTGCTACAGAAAAATCACTCAAGAAACTAGAATTCAGAACAAAGTTGCCTTCCGCAGAATACAAAAAATTTGATTTGAATCAGATATTCATAAAAGGCGGCATCAGGATTGATCTGTTTCAAAGAACGGTATGCAAAGGCTTTATTCTTTCTGAGGGAATGAAGAAAAGAGCTCAAAAAGCAAGAGAGCTGAAAAATCTCTCAGTTTCTTTATGTTCAACAACAGATATTTTCCTGTTTAAAACATTCACAGAGCGTGAAGGGGATATCGCGGACTGCATTTCTTTGGCTCAGAGCGCGATTGACTGGGATGCGATGTTGGATGAAATAAACAATCAGATGGAGATCTCTGGAAACAAATTATGGATTACGTACATAGGAGAAAGAATGGACATGCTTCTTGAAAGAGGTATCAAGATACCAATAATGGACAAAATTGACAGAATAAGGGAAGAATATCTCGACGATTACGAGAAAAGATCTTTTTCTTAAGAGTAAATTATAGCGGAAGACACAAATAATTATAGAGGATTTTGAATATCTCTTATATTTGCATCAAAATCCTCTAAGAGAACTTTGAATCAGAATGAAAATAATGGTT
>CAZBPE010000053.1:0-8591 GCA_964493685.1 uncultured Methanosarcinales archaeon | reverse complement strand
GCCCAGGGCTTTGCAGCCCAAGCTCATCCTGAGGGAAAGCGCTTTTCGGCATTGCCAGCTCATCGCCAAATGACAATGCATCGCCCTTTTTCCAGAACTTCAGCTTTCCAAAAATGCCCATTTTAATCCCTTTTCCACGTTAAAATCCCGAGCAGCAGGTCTAATATTCTTTTTAATATTCCTTTTTCTTCTTTAATAACCTTTCCATTTTCATCAGCGATAATCCTGAACCGCGGAACCGGTGAAACAGAGCCCTTTTCTTCGCCATTATACGTGTAATTTGCTGTCGCTGCCACAAAATTCCGAGCCTCTGTCTTGTAGCTCACCGCTTTTTCCTCTCCCGGCGCCAACGTGAAGTCCCATGTTTTTCCCTCATCGCTGAGAGTCACGCTTATCTCGTCATTTGCGATGTTTTTCGCCTTGACATAAACCTCAACCATTTCGCCGGCTTTTGACTCGTTTAAGGAAACGCTCTTTGATAGCGTAACCAGCTGCCTTTCAGTCACGGTAACTGAAGGCGCGTTTGATTTCGTTTCGTAAAGGAGCCCATTGTAGACGTAGGTGGCTGTCGCCTCAGCCAGCTTTTCAGTTCCAGCGTCCCTCACCCGCATCTTATACTTGTAGCTCGTTTCATTGGAAATTTCGTCATAATGGATTTTTTTCTCTCCGTCGTATATTGTCAGGTTTCCGACCTTCCCCGCCAGCGGCTTGGCTTTCAGCTCAATTTCAAAATCATCAGAAGTGTCTGCTGTTGAAGGCGCTATCTTCTCAATGGACACAACAGGGTTATCTACAATTTCTATCTGGGGCGAATTCGAGCCGGCTATAAGCTCCCTTTCCCTGAAAGTATAAGTTGCAGTTGCTGGCCCCAGCAAATACTTTCCTGGCGCGTCAATCCTGTTTTTGTATGAAAAAATTGCGCTGCTTCCGTTATTCAGAGCCAGATCCTTCCTGAACTTGCCGTCCTCAACAAGAATTCTCATTATCTTTTTTCCCTTGTTTGTAACGTTAAGGGCAACTTCAAAAAAATCTGTGTTGTTAATCTTCGCTGCAACTTCTTTTTTAATTGAAACGAAGGTTTCGCTGTTCGTCTTTTCGTTAACGCTGACTGTGGCGCTGCTTACATTAACCTCAAATGCTTCCCAGAACTGGTTTGAGTATGTCACTCTTGTTTTTTCAAGAATATTGTTCCCTGCCTTATTCGCCCTTCTCTTTACCCTGTCAATGACTGTCGTTTCCTCGCCTGGGCCGAGCCTTCCGAGGCTTATTGCCTTTTTGGTGTCTGCAAGGTCAAATTCAGGCTGCACCGGAAGCGCAAGACTTATGTTTTCCGCTGTTGTGTCTGCTGAAGGGTTCTTTATGGTGTATGTTTCATCAAAAAAGTCGCCAACATAAATGCTGCCGTCAACGGTTCTGGTGGCAGTTAGCTCAAATTTCTGGGGCTTGACCTTTATGGTGGCGCTCTTTGCAACCACGTAGTCGCTTGTGGCGTAATAGCTTTGGGCTGCATCGGCGTCAGAATACGAGACTGTTGTGTTGATGTGGTAGTCCTTCTCGGCACTGACTCTTGGCGCTTTTATGATGTATGTGTAAGCTGTCTGCTCATCATTAGCGCCAAGCTGAATGACAGCGTTTTTTACGCCGATGACGCTGAATTCATCCGATAAGTTGTCCTTCACAGCTATGCTGCTTATCCTTGTGGTTCTCGGATTCTTGACATTTACCTTTACAATAGCTTCCTCGCCGCTCTCAAGGGAAGTCTTGCTTACGCTCTGAAATATAGTCATGTTTTCCACCTTGTTGACTGTCTCTGTAAAGATGAAACGCCTGCTGAAATTATCCCCGAACTGCGTTTCGTAGCTGACGTTTACCTCCACAGTGTAGCCTCTTGACGAGCTCACCTCCGGCGCATAAAATCGGCTCTCAAAAATCTTCTCATGCGCGGTCGGGGCAAGGCTGTCAATGTAAACATCAGGCAGGCTGACAAAGCCGCCGCCGTCCATTTTCACAAAGACTTTCCTTATGCTTGCGTCACTGTTAAGGTTCTGAAGCCATATCCTGAGAGTGTGAGCCTGATTCGACTCGAATTCAAGTTCCTGAAGGTTCGTCCTCACGTTGACTCCCTTTTCAGACAAGGCTATGGCCTTCTCGATGTCAGGCAGCTCCCTGTTGGTCACTTCGTTGGTTGAGTAATTAGAAACCGCTTTTATCTTGAACGTTCCCGTCTTAACCCCAATGAACTCAAAGTAGTAATTCTGCGTTTTGTTATATGTCGTGTTCGCGGGCGACTTAAACACCTCGATTTCAGCGTGATAAGCGTTCTCGCCAGCCCTTTTGAATTCCTTTGGCAGCTTTGTAAGGACAAGACCGGCGTCAACGAACAAGTCCACGCTGATTCTTGCAGTGCTGGTTTCCCTGCTGCTGAAATTCAGCGTTATGTTCTTCTTCTCGCCAACAACGGCAGCGCCTCCGTAGTAAACAAACTCGTGCAGAAGCCTCGCGGCAGTCTTTATTCCAACAGGGCTGCTTTTTATGGCCTTCATCCTCACGCCGTCAAAATAGTCAAGCGTTGCAACGAACTTCCTGTCAATGACGTCATTGACTTTTATCTTGTATGAAAAGCTTACAGACTCCGTTTTAAGGCTGTTCGCAGTCCAGACAACGCTGTGAGGAAGCTTCCTTGCGCCGTCAGCAGAAACTACGTCAACACCCTCAGGAAAAACATCAGCATAAGTCAGGTTCTTCGCGAGCCCTCCCGTGTTCCTTATAGTGACCGATATTACGGTTCCATCGCCTGCCTCAAACTCGTTGTCACCAGCTGTTCTTGTAATTACTATGTCCGGCGCGAGAGATATCGCCCTTATCTTCATCTTGTCCTTCTTAACACTCAAGTCATATACGATGTTGTCAAGGCAAATCCTTACGTTGCCTGTCTGCTGGCAGCTGTTGTTCGTTATGAACAGCTTCCCTTCCCCGTAGTCTACAAGCACGTCCAGCCTCGACGAGCTTTCATATATGATGAAATTCTTTCCTTCCATCGCCGTAGCCTGCCCGGAATAAAGCCAGCCGTCAAAAGTGGCGTCCGCAGATAGGGCCGCCTGTGACAAAGCAAAGAGCAGAACCGCATAAATCAAAGCCTTAGCCGCCAATTTTATCAACCACAGCCACTTTAACCATTGTTACTGCCTTTCCTGCAGCCGACTTAATCAGTGAAACAGGCAAAAGCTTGACAGCCTTGAAAACAGCAGTTTCATCATAAACCCTTATGTTCCCCTTCTTGTACTCACCCAAGAAAAAAACAGGCTCTGAGAACGCCTTCTCGGCAAGCGAAACGAAAAATTCTTCCGGTTCGTCCCTGTAGCTTCGCTTGGATGCCGTTTCATTGCTTTCTTCAATTTTCGTGCTTATCACAATAAGCTTGTAATAGCCGTTCTTTACAGAACCGTAATCTCCAGCGCCTATCATTCTTGAATACTCGTCAACCTCCTGCTTATTTAAAGCCTTCGAGCCGTTCTGCCCCCGAAGCTCCATCGCGAACACCGCAGCCTCATCATCAACAAAAATCACCAGGCTTTTCCCGCTGCCAAGGCTCTCCCTGATTTCATTCGCGTCCATCACGACAAAAAAGGCGGCAACGCCCAGAATGATGCTGGCAGCCGCCAAAGCGATTAGAACCAGCCTGAAAATGCCTTGAATTATGCGGTAAGCCGCCACGGCAGCCGCAATAGACAAAATGATAGCTATTATCAGCGCGTATTCCGTCATTAAAATTCCTCTTTTACAACCCCTGTTTTAGACGGACAACCTATTTAAATGTTTGCAAAGCCCTTTCAGCGGACAATTGCTGCAAAGCGGCTTCTTCCTGCAAACGCCCTTACCAAGCTCAACTATCAACGCATGGTACTCGTTGAAAAGACTTGAATCTGAAGGCAGGCTTTCCATAAACATCCGTTGCAGCTCATCGTAGCTGCTTCCTTCCCTGCTGATGCCAATCCTTGCAAAAACCCGCTTCGTGTAAGCGTCAATTACAAACACCGTCTTTCCGGCAGCGTAAAGCATTATTGAATCAGCGGTCTCCGGGCCTATGCCGTGCAGTGAAAGAAGCTCTTCTCTCAATTCGCCGACGCTTTTCCCAAGCATCCTTTCAAGGCTGCCGCCATAATTGCCAACAACGTGCTCCGCAAACAACTTCAGCTTCCTTGTCTTCTGGTTGTAGTAACCAGACGATTTTATCAGTTGAGCAAGCTTTTCAGCGTCCATAGCTGCAATCTTGCTGAAATCAATCAAACTGTTCCGCTTCAGATTGGCAATAGCCTTCTCAACATTCTTCCAAGCGGTGTTCTGGGTCAGAATCGCGCCGATGCACATCTCAGCCATTTCCGCCTCATTCCTTGGCGCTCCTGTCCCATATTCGCATAAAAGCGTCTTATCATTAACTATGGGCCACCAGCCTTGCTTGCCGTAGGCCTTAAGCAGTTTGCAATATGCCTGTTGTATTTTGTTCATTTAGAACACTACTTCACATATTCCACATTATCCAAACCAAAAAATTGTTTATCGCCAGTAAGAAACTTAACATTTCTTAATTTTGCCAGGACATACCCAATGCAATCCACATAAGACAGGCCTTTCCTTTTTTCAGAAGCTCTGAACTCGTTTGACTTAATTATGACCTCGTCGCTTACGTCAACTGCGAATTTCAGCAAAGCGTAATAATGCCTGTCAGCCACTTCTTTGCCGTATCTGATTAGCAGCCCGTAATGCAGCTCCATAAGGTTGAGCCTTGTTGTTATTATAGCAACCCCTGCTGAATATGGCTTATAGTTCTCATTTCCTTCAATAAGCTCATAGAACGCGTACGTATCGAAAAGAAAAGTTCTTATGCTTTCCAACCTTTCCTCACCATATCCTTGAATTCCTGCCCTGACATCTTTCTTTTCAATGTGCCGAACAGCCCAGTCAAATCAGCCTCTTTAACCATTTCAATTAAAACTTTCTCATTCTCCTTCAACCTTTCTTTCTCAACCATTTCTTTGGGGAGCACGACCCCCATAGAGTTACCCCACTTCTTTACAACAACTTCTACTGCCATTCGAACCACAAGTGTGTTATATTTATGTATAATCAATGTATAACTGATATATTAATCTTTCGGTTCTTGCCGTATTTCAAAGCACCCAGCGTCGTTTCCTTGGGCTCAAGCAGAATATTTGCACAAGAGCGTCTTATGCCTTGTTCAGTATGCAGCCTCAATAACGTCCATGCATTAAAGAATCAGCGAAGGTTATTTATTGGTTGCGCTCTAAAGCATTCTCGGCTGAACCGAGCCATAAGCCTTCCGCACCAAGTCATAGCCTAAAGCGCGAGTGGCTTTCTCCAATTCTCCGCGGTTCATAATAACAAGCCGTTCTCCAAGCGCATAAGTCAACCTTGCAGCTTGTCCTTTTCGTCCGTCAACCTCTGCGATGTGAATTGCGTTTGCAATCATTTCAAGCGGGGAATCCTTTGTTGTGTTCGCGTTACTCTCCCTGAATCGCCTTGCCCTATCCTCCGCAGCTTCAGCTTCTTTAACCAAAACAGCGTATGCCTGCGCGTCTGTAACCCTCTCCGATAAAACACGGGAAAAACTTGCGTTGTCCCCCGAAGTTATGTGCCCCTCTCCTGTTCTTACCCGCGCGCGCTTTGTTGTTAGCATGACACGGGTGTCTTCCCTCCAAGGCACAGTTGGATACTGACTATAATGCTCCTTAAGTTCATTAAAGCGCCTCACCAGCGTTACATCTGACAGGTAATTAAGATAGCCGTAGCCTTCCAATGCTTCCATGCTTTTTTCAGCTTGGAACCCCCTTTATAAACTTTTCTATTTTTATTAACTAAGAAGTAGTTAAATGTCAGAATTCCACTCACATCTAAGTTGTAAATAGATGGAATTCTGAGCATGCTCAAAAACCACCCAATACACTAGTTTATTCTATGTGGTTTTTGACATTAACGTTGCGTTTATTGCGCCTTCCTGACCTGGCCTGCTAGTTATTTTCGCCTTGCCGAACTCGGTATCTATGATTGCGCCCTTTGTCATTATGTTTGCCCTTGCGTAATGCCTGTTGGCAGGGTTTTCAAGCACTGTCCTGATTGCAGCTTTCTTAAACACCTTGTTCTTCGGATCGTAAACGTTTACGACTTTCGTCATTAGAACTCTCATCTTGGAACCGCCGCCCTTTATCCTGTCTGTCCTTGCCTTGTTCTCTCCAATCCTTGTGAGGGTTGCCCTGCTGCCAGAATCGTAAAGGCGCTTCTTCCTGTGAGCCTGCTTAACGCCTGAAGAAACCTTCCTCAGGTCCTTTGACTGCGTTATCATGCGTCTGAGAAAAACAAGCCCATTTATAAGTGTTTTGGAAGCGCGGATTTTTCTCCACCGGTTTTTTCACCACCAGTCCCAGCCGCCATAATCATAGCCGGAATCATCAGCTGTATAATCTGTATTCTGGATACCGCTATCGTAAACTCCAGCGCCGGGATCGCTAAAACCTGGGTCGTCAGCAGCGCTACCGCTATCTCCGCCTCCACTATTAGAATCTCCTTCACCACCTCCGTTAGTATCGCTGCCACCTTCGCTACCCGCATCCCCGTCATCGCCTATGTTAGTATCACTGACGTCGTTGCTGTTGTCTCCTCCTGCATTGTTGTTTTCGCTTTCTTTTTCATCATTGCCTTTGTTGTTGTTTCCGCTTTCTTCTTCTTTTGGATTATCGTCCTTGCCAGCGTCTTTGCTGCTGTCCGACGGGCCAGGTTGGCTAGGTTGTGTTGTTGGTGGGTTTGGTTGTGCTGTTGGCGGTGTTGGTGTTGTTGGCGGGTTTGATGGTTTGTTTGGTTGGTCTGGTGGTGTTGTTGGCGGGTTTGGTTGTGCTGTTGGCGGTGTGCATGTCTTTGCTATTTCTGCCGGCTTAACATTTAAAGGATTTGCACAGATTTTATCCATCAACATGCATGTGAGCGTCTGTATTCCCCGTTCATTACATGCTCCATAAGAGCACAACCACGCGCTTACAGTGCAGGCGGGGTTTATGATTACTCCGCCTCCTCCACCACCTCCCCATCCGCCTCCTCCACCTCCGCCTCCTCCTCTGGTTGGCGGCGGCAACTGCTGCACGAAGTCAGTAACTTCAATTGCGACTGTTTCATAGCTGTTGAGCAGCCCGTCGCTGGCTGAGAACTTAATTTGGTAAGTTCCTGCCTGGTCAAAGCCTGGTTTCCAAGTAAATGTTGATGTGCTTTCATCGAATGCTGCGCCAGCTGGAAGAGGCGAGGCAATGTATGTCAGCTTGTCACCTTCTGCGTCGGCAGCTGTTACAGTGAATGATAGCTGCTGGTTCTCGCTGACCTTCTTGTTCCCTATTGGTTGCAGCTTTGGTTCAGTGTTGCATACCCTTTCCTCATCAATGCTGCCGTCGCAGTCATCGTCCTTCTTGTTGCAGGCTTCTTTTGCTGCCAGGTTGATGTTCTTGTTGCTGTCATCACAGTCGTTGCCGCCGCAATAAAGTGCGGTATAGGTATCAGCATCAGTGTCCGGGCAGGTTTCAAGCACTCCTGAATGCTTCAGCCCGCTTACCTTGAACCTTTTGTTATCAAGGGCGCAGCTATAGCCGCCGTTGTTAACGCCGTCACAGCTCAGCAACTTTTCAGCGGCTCCAGCGCAGCCGGCGGTTATCTCTGAAACGCTGGAGATGTCAGCGTCCTTGACGCATACTGCCTTGGTGGCGGGCAGCAATTGGTTAACATAGAGTGTCTTGATGACATCCATGCCGAGCCAGTTGACAATGACAAAACCCGCCTTGCTCTCCGGAGTTTCCTTCTCAATCATTACATGGTCAAGGCGCAGCTTATCCTTGCTGAAGTCGAAGTCTAACTCGACAATGGGCTTTTCCTTATCCATAACCTTGACAGGCGTAACTGCGTCAAGGTTTTGCTTCAGGTCGCTCTTCCCCCCAACCTCCACTTTGAGGTCTTTCTTGTCAATGTTTGATTTTATTGCCAAGGCGTTACCTGCAATCTTGTCCTGTTTGTTTGGAATGCCGTCGCCATCCTCATCCACGTCAACGCAGTTTGCAGTTCCGTCATTGTCAAGGTCTTCAAAGCCCTCGTCAGCCTTTCCGTCGCAGTCATTGTCAAGGCCGTCGCACGATGCCTCTGCCGCTTCATATTTGTTGCTGTAGCTCAGGTAATCTGCTGCCTTGCAGCCTGGCCACTTGCCCTTGCTGTCGCATGTTTCTGCGCTGCCGCCGCACACGCCAAGCTGTAACGGGCAAAGCTGCGTCTTGCCTGCCGCGCAGTCCATCGTATCCTTTACGGTCAGGAGAATCTTTGTTGAACTGGTTGAAATGGAGTCGCTGACTGACAATTCGATATTGTGACTGCCGCGGTCACCATAGCTGGTTGTAAACGAAAGCACTGGGCTGGTTGAAGCCGCCTTTCCATCGACTTTCCATTCAACTGTAACTGCATCGCCATCCTCATCTGAAATGCTTGTGCTGAAGTGCTTGGTTTCCCCTTCCCCCATGACCAGAGAAGGCGGGTCGATTATCACCAGGCCT
>CAZBPE010000052.1:805-8723 GCA_964493685.1 uncultured Methanosarcinales archaeon | reverse complement strand
GTCCCAGAACTGCGATAATTGGTAAAATGCAACAAGAGCATTGTCATGGTTCTCCAGAACCTTGGCGGCGAGGCGCTCTGGAACATTACATTCATAACAGAGGCGTTTAAGGTTGTCAACGTGAGGGTGTCTGCCTCGTCGGGAAAGGTCATAAGCAACAACGCCTCCGCGATTTCTGATTTCATGCAGAAGTAGTGTCGCTCTGCAACGTATATTTTGAAGCTCCAACTAATTTAAATACAAGCGAAAACAGGAAAGCTTTGAAGATGATAAGCTACAACGCAGTCAGGAAGAACAAGACTCTTTCTCAAGTGCTCGATAAAACGTTACAAGAAAAAGAAAAGGTTTGTGAAGAAGACTAGGATAGTTGTGGCAGAGAAGTTGAAGGCTCTAATCGCGTTTATGAGCTGATGATTAACTCTAAGCTTTGTTGTTTATGCCGCAGCTGCTTCTGGCGTATGCTTAAACCTGGAAGCGTATGGGGAAGGGAAGTGTCTTTGGTCAAAACGTTTTTATACCGCAAAAAGACTCCTAAACACGGGGAGTTGAGGTATATGCCACAGTCAATACATGAAGCGGAAAGATTTATAAAGGGAAAAATTCATAAAGGATACATGGCAGCAAAAGAGGCAAGCTACGTTTCAGGCCTTTCTTTCTTGAGCGATAGAGAGATGATTAATCTCGAAGGGCAATGCGTAGCTGTTGTGGACGGGAAAGTGGCGTATAGCCATACAAGCCCTGAACGCGTTCTGGCGGAGATGAAAAAGCTAAAGGGAAAAGAGAAAATTTTTACTTGCGTTCCAGACAGCAAAGCAACCCTTGTTAAATAATGTCTTTGCGCTGTTGTAACAATGATATACCGATTTGAATACAAAACATTTCCTGAGGGGAATACGGAAAGGAAAAAACGCCCCATACTGAGATTAACATTACGTTATGGGAAAGAGTCTTTGACAGCTGATGGTATAGTTGATTCAGGTTCTGATAAAACCATTTCACACGAAGTTTTTGCTCGTGATATAGGAATAGTATTTGAAAGTAAAAAATTGAGAGAGGAATCAGAGATTAAAACAGGCATTCCTTTTGACCACGAGATTATTGGCTTAAACAACCAACCGATACCGGTTTATGTAGTTCCGGTAGAGCTAGAAATAGCAGGGAAGAAGCTAGATGTTCCTGTTCATTGGATCAAAAAGGAGCAGCCGTTTACGCCAAAAATAGACTTTCCGTTTATATTGGGGCAGGATAGCATTTTTGAACTTTTCGATGTTCATTTTTCAGAAAGGCAGCGCGCTTTTTTCCTTAATGATGATGTGTTTTCACCCAAACTTTAATTTCTTCATTAGCCTTTCCTTAAGGACTTTACGAGGGTTTGCATTCTGTAGCTGTGTTTAAACCCCACCAAACCTTTCGTAATTGAAACAAAAAGCGAAAGTTTTCGGCAATGTCAGTAAAACCTTAATTGTAACGTTTTCTAAGCACTCTTTCTCAGGTTATTGGAAAGGAAGAAGAAATGGACGATTCAACTTCTGAAAAGCGAAAAAGTTAAATTTATAAAGCAAGCTTGATTCGCTTTCACGCATGTACGATTCTAGTGGCTTAAGGGAACGTGGAATAACGGAAGTTGATGTGGCAATATGGAGAGATGTTGCATATAGAGCCCCTTTCTATAGCTGCGATGCAGAGTCTAATCTAACCGGAGAATTAGGTAGACCAGATGGGAAAACTATAACTGAGTTAAGGGAATCAGGCATAGCTGTAAATCTGGTGACTTCTGAAGATGAAATAGGCAGGGTCAGGAAGAGGTATGCTGCAAAACCCGACGCGCTAAAAGGAGATAAAGACTTTATGGAGTTTCAGCAGTCAAGAATAGTCCCTCTCTCTTTGGAAGATATAGCCAAAATAAACGCCAATTAAGCCTGAAAGAATTTCTCAACTATTTCAACAGCCTCTTTTCTTGTGTCCTGCTCTGACTTTGGCTCGTTGGTGTCTATGTATTCAACTTTTGAGCCGTGCTGCTCGAACAGGTTGCGCAGCCAGTCCGAGAGATAGCGCTCGTGCAGCTTTCTCTGGAAGGAAAGGTTGTCAAAGATTGAATTGTCCCTCTTCGCCCTCAGCCCGAGCCTTTTCAGCACTGTTTCGGGCGATACCTTTGCTATTAAAAGAAGCGACGGCGCGTTTTGCATCGCGAGCTTGTTTCCAGGCAGTTTCAGGAGCTCGCTTAGCTGAATGTGCTCCTGCACAGGCTGGTAAACAAGGGAGCTTGTAAGCCCTCTTTCCTGAAACACGTATTTTCCGGCTTTTACTGCAGGGATGATGACTCGCTTGTAAAGTATCTCGCGGTCCAGCGAGAATGCCTGCGCAAGAGACCATGCTGAATACTGCCTTCCGTTGGCGCGGACAAGCTCGTCCCTTATTGCCTTGCCAACGTAGCAGAATGTTGGCTCGCAGGATATGATGACTTCAGCGTCATTTATCTCAGCTTCGGAAGGGAAATCGTTCTTTTCGCCGCAGTAGCTTCTGATGTCAAGCATTTTCATGGCTTTTTTCTCAGCCCATTCCGCAAGCCCGTCAACTATCGTTCCCTTTCCTGAGCCGTCAAGCCCGTCTACCATTACGAAACGGTTTTTTGGCATGTGATGTCACTCAATTCATTCGCAATCATGTTTCCAGTTATACTCGGTTCTTTAAAAGTTTTATCAATCTTATTCCCCCATAACCTATGAGCACAAATCCAACTATTAAATTTAATATTTGAATTACAATCGCCGGTATAGCTTCTTTTAGCAAAGAAAACAAAAATACTGATGCGCCCATAAATATAAATGTTGCTGAACCAACAGCCAATCCAAACATGTATAATTCCCTTTTGGCATAATTATATTCAACTGCTTTTGCAGCAAACATGCCAGTAAAAAAGACAATAGTTATAGGATTGGATATTGTGAGGAAAAACACCGAAAGAAAGCTTGAAAGAAGATTCGTGTAGTTAATATCGGCAGTAATTGCGATGCCGGAACTTGTTATGGCCTTGATTATTATTATGCCGAATGTAATGAGGACAATCGAACTAATGATTCCGAATGCTTTTTTGATTTTCTTTTTTTCTAGCAATTTTCCAATGCCTAATACTGCAAGGGTGATGTAAAAATAGTCAACTATAGTAACTGCCATGACAGCGACAAGACCATCAAAAATTGTTCTTTGCAGTGTCAGATTTATGATGAAGAAAAAAACTGGGCCAATTGCAAGCTGAAAAAACAGGCCTGTTATTAAACCATTTCTAAAAACTTTCATTTGCATTTCTCTAAAGCAGCCAGCTTCTCCTCTTTCCTGAACTCGCTCTCCAGCCTTATGCGTATTTTAACGGGTCCAGCCTTTTTATGGAATCAACCTTATCGAGCTCTCTGTCCCCTGTGATAATCTCTCTGACCGAGTTTAATTCCATAGATGCTATGTGAATGTAATCAACACCCGATACCTTGTATTCATATTCCGCGGCTCTTTTAATTATCGGGAAATTCAAGTCAAACCAAACTATGGGGAGCGAGAGTATTGCATCTATGTTCTTCCGAATGTTGAGTTCTGCTTTGCCAGATAAATTAGGCATCCTGTTAATTCTAGTTAGCACGTTAATTGTCTCAACTAGGACGAGCACGGAAGCGCACGCTTTTAATCTGCCATTTTCCAAATCAAGAAGTATTCGCTTGCAGGCAGTTCCGTATTTTGCATCGTTGGCGATAGCATAGATTATTATGTTTGTATCAAGGTAAATCATTTAAGGTCAGCTCTCGCTTCTTTTACAAGCTTGACCGCATCGATATCTATCTTAATCTGCGATGTAAGGAACTTTACCGGATGTTCTATTTTCCTGGCTGAATCCACAACAACCATCCCTTTAACAATGTGCCATTCAACTTCATTTCCCGCTTTCACACCCAAAAAATCCCTTACGTTAATGGGGATCGTGGTCTGAAATTTGGATGTTACCTTTGTTTCGCTCATTTTTATCCCTTAAAAGTATTACGGGTAATACCTTAAATAGTTTTCTCTTTTTTTGACAGCGCAGCCAGCTTTTCCTGCGTTCTCAGCTCGCTTTTCAGCCTGCCGAGAGAATCCCTCTCCTCAAGGTTAACGTATCTCATGTATTCTGCGAAAATAGGATGAACTTTCTTTATCTGCCTGAACATCTCCTGCGCCACGCGCCTGTAAGAGGCGTGCCCCTGCGGAACGCTCCTGAGTTCTATCAGGTGGAACGCCTCCCTTAAGTTAAGGACGAAGAGGTATCTTATCTTGTATGCGAAAGGAACGGCATACTGCGCTTCTTGAGGAAATTTAGGATAAATTTTTTTGTAAAAGCCAGCTGCTGTTTCCATGCATTCCCTGAACTTGACGGCAAGGCCTGCCTCTTCAATTTCCGGCGGGACGTCATAGCCGTTTGCTACTGTAAGCGGCTGGGCTATCTGGGTGAGCATTCTGTGCCTCTGCAAATCGCGGTATGCGCCATAGTCGGTAAGCAAGTCAAATGTATAATAAACTGCCTCAGCAGCCCTCATTGGCTTCTCTCTGCGATTGGTTCTTCTGCCAAAGTATTCCTCCATCAAGTTTAACCGCTCCGCTGCTGGCATTTTTTTCACTTTCTCTTTTATCTGGCTCATTGGAAGATTGCAGAATCCGTAAAGGGCGGCAGCGATAACCTTTTCCTCAGCATCCTTGTCGTAATCTATCAAAGTGACGGCATTCATTTTATCCGAAGCTGCTGCAGCGAAAGTTGAATCGGCAGCTGCAAACATCCCTTTTCTTGTGCTCGCGTAATAGTCGCTGGGCTTTGCGCGCTTTACAAGGCTGGGGATTACTTTGGAAAGCTCTTCCTGCATCATTTTTCCTATGCTTCTCACTTCTTCAAGCTCGTCTGACATTAGCTTGCTTATCAGGCACTCAAAAGCGCGGCCGTTTGCGGTTATGCCGACGTTTGTCAGCGTTGATGCGGGCATGTAATACCTTAAGACGTCAAGCGCCTTTGCCTTGACCGATGCTTCATACGCCTTGCTCGCTCGCTCTTTTTCAGCTTCATCCGAAAGCTCAGCGTATTTTTTGCCTTCAAAAAGCTCAAAGTCGCCAATAGGCCACTGATTCCTGATAAAATCAGTCATCGGCTCAATTTGTTCAGCGTATGTTCCGAGAAGCAGCTCATTAACTTTAACGTATTCTTCGGCAAACCCTGAAGCCATTATTCTTGGCTCTCTGAGGAATTTTGTCTTGTCGTAAACTACGTATCTTGTTGACTTCTCAAGCGGCGATGCCAGGCGGGCGTTTTCAAGGCGCTTTGTCGCGATGTTTGAGACGTCCTCGCAGGCAACGTGAGCCATCCCAAGCTCGCCTATTGAGTCGTCTCCGTAGCCTACAAGTATCCTCTGGAAAAAATCGCGGGCTTTGTTGAGCGCCGCAGTAAAGCCATGCTCTCCGCCGCTTCCGACAGCGTCAAGTATCTCTTTGAAGCCTGATTCATGGTCCTTTACCAGCGCAAGGAAGTTTCTTCTCACGCTCTGCGTTGAGCGGCTGTATTTTGAGAAAAGGACCGCAACAACCTCCTCAGGAACGCGCGAGGTAAAAGCAAAAATCGGCTTGTCAAGATTAGTGAAGTAAGGCTCAAGAATCCTTTTTTCCTCTGGATTGAACTCGTCAGCTATGGCAAACACCTACCTTATCGTTATTTTATCCCCAACGCGGCAATTAATAACTTCAGTTGCCGAGCCCTGCTTTACGCTCAGCTCAAGAGTGTTCCTGCTGCCTTCAATAACGAACAGCTCCCCCTCAATAGCTTCCTCATAGGTAGAATGGAACTTTAAATTCTTTTTGAAATCGCCGCAGGAAACGCCGTAACTCTCCTTGCCGCTGCTGACAAGGTTAGTGGCTATGTTGCCGTAGTGGTCAATCAAAACAATCTCTCCGAAACCACTGCTGCTGCCAACATCCAGATTCCGCATGTGCTTGACTTCATTGCTTAAGCCCTCAATCTTAACGCCATTATCAAGCTTTGCAGCTGCAGGCGCAAAAACACCCCTGCCGTGAAACGTCTTTGAAGCGCCATCGGGGATTGGCAGCCCAACAATCTTCCTTATGCCGTCTGCTGCCGCGGCAGGGTGCATTAAGCCGTTGTCAGGTCCAACAAAGCAGTAGTTTTCTGTCTTCACAGCTATCGCTTTCCTGCTGCCGCCAACGCCTGGGTCAACGATGCAGCAAAAAACAGTTCCTTCCGGAAAATACTTGTAGTCGCTGAGAAGAAGCCATGCGCCGCTTCTGACGCTGTAGTTCTCAACGTGATTGTAGAGGTCGACAATTTCCGCCTTTGGATTAACCGTCTTAATAACGCCCTTAACCACTCCCAAGCCATCCCCATACTCAAAGTCAGTAAGCAGCGCTATCATAGGAAAATGAATTCAGATAGGTATTATATACTTTTCTAAAAAAAGAATCCGGGTTCCAGAACAGATAAACAGGTTTGCTTGAACTGCAAGCGTTTCTCCCAAGTAACAACCTTAATGCATAATAACTTAATAAACTTTTCTAAAGTGTCCCGGCCGCGGCGTAATAGTCATTTCTTCAGCAGCAGCGCCGCCATTATTGCTATGCCCAGCAGGAAGAAAAGGAGCTGGAAGAAGGATTTCCTGATTTCAATCTCCTTGTGCATTTCAGGTATGAGGTCTGTTCCTGCAACGTAGATGAAGCCGCCTGCTGCAAACGGCACTAAAATGGCTGTTGTGTTTTCTACGCTGGAGCCTATCGCTAAAGCGGCGACTGCGCCGACAAAAGCTGTCAGGGCGGTTAAGAAGTTAAAAAAGAGCGCCTTTGCTTTGGTAAAGCCTCCGTGAAGCAGCACTCCGAAATCGCCTATTTCCTGCGGTATCTCATGCAGAACAACTGCGATGGTGGTTGCTACGCCAACAGGTATGCTGACAAGATAGCTCGCTCCTATAATCAATCCGTCTATGAAGTTGTGCAAAGAGTCTCCAAACAGGTTTGTTATGACAAACGGGTGTATGTGTTTCCTTGAGTTGGGATCGTGGTAGTGGTGCCAGTGAATGAACTTCTCAAGCATGAAGAAGACAATGACTCCGAGAAGGACGTAAAGGGAAACATTAAGGCTGAAGCCAGCTTCTCTTACCACTTCCGGCAGGAGGTGTATGAAAGCGTCTCCGAGAAGCGCGCCTGCTGAGAAGCTGACAAGGTAAAGCAGCATTTTCTTCAGAATTTCCGCCTTTAGCGATAGGGTAAGCAAACCAATAAACGATACTGCGCTCACTATTAATACGCTAAGCAACGCATAAGCCCAGACGCCAGCCATGCAAGCTTCCGAGCGTGAGTGATATTTAAAGGTTGCTGAAAGCAGCCTTGGCTGCTACTGCTGCTGCGGGTAATTGCCAATATCGCAATATGCCAAAAAGGTCCTTCCCGGGTGTTGCGCAAACTATTTAAAAACCGCAGAAAGCCTGAAAGGCATGATAATAGGGCTTACGGGAACCAATGCCTCTGGAAAGAGCAGCGTTGCCGATTATCTCGCGAGAAAGGGGTTCAGCGCTTATTCGCTTTCTGACGAGCTCCGCCTTCTCCTGAAAAAGAGCAGGGTTGCTGCCACAAGGGAGAATCTCATAAAGGCAGGGAAACACTACAGGGAGAAATACGGGAAGGGATACCTTGCCTCGCTTGTAAAAAGGAAGCTTGGCAGCAAGAACGCAGTGGTTGACAGCATCCGCAACCTTGGAGAGGTTTCTGAGCTGAAAAAGACAAAGGGATTCTTCCTGATAGCTGTTGATGCGCCTGTAAGGATAAGATTCAGCCGGGCAAGGAAAAGAATGAGCGCGCGCGACCAGAAAACGTTTGCTGAATTTGTCGCGAGGGAAAAGCAGGAATTATATGG
>CAZBPE010000052.1:0-758 GCA_964493685.1 uncultured Methanosarcinales archaeon | reverse complement strand
CTTCCGAATCGACACAAGGGGCGGCTACGAAAAGCTTTATAAAAAAATTGACAATATCTTGAGGAAGCTAAAATGATACTCAGCGACAGGAGCATAAGGGAAGAGATAAAGAAAGGAACGATCTCCATCGAGCCTTTTCATTCAGAATGCGTCCAGCCTTCAAGCATTGACATTCACTTGAGCAGCAAGTTTCTTGTCTTCAACACCGCGCAGCACGCAGTGATAGACGTTCGCGAGAGGCAGGACGGGCTGATGAACATGGTTGAAGTGAAGGACAGCGAGCCTTTCATACTTCACCCCGGTGAGTTTGTGCTCGGAAGCACTGCTGAAAGGGTTAAGATGCCTAACGACATCGCAGGCAGGATAGAGGGCAAGAGCTCTCTGGGACGCCTTGGATTGCTCATACACTCTACCGCAGGATTCATTGACCCCGGATGGAATGGAAACCTTACGCTGGAGCTCAGCAACGTCTCCCCACTGCCGATAAAGCTTTTCCCTGACATGAAAATAGGGCAGATATCATTCATGCGGATGACCACAGAAGTTGACAACCCATACGGCTCAGGCAATCTCAATAGCAAGTATCAGGGGCAGGAAGGGCCGAACGAGAGCAAATTCTACCAGAACTTCCAGAGCAAAAAATAAAATAAGCTGACGAAGGTGTCGGCACTAAGTAAAGAAAAGGGGGTCGGCGAGCGATGGTTGATGTTATCGTAAAGTAGTGAAAAGCGAAAGATTTAAATAGTTAATCGGTCTGC
>CAZBPE010000051.1:6145-8784 GCA_964493685.1 uncultured Methanosarcinales archaeon | reverse complement strand
TGAAAAACCCTTCAGGATACTAAAGTATTACGGCCTTCCGATAAAATGAACATATGCCCTGTATTCAGAAACCGGTGCTGAATTGTGGCTTTTTGGCAAGCGGGAATAGGACAATTGCGGATAAGTGCCGGTTGCTATTTCTGCTCTAGCAGCGTCTTTGCAATGCTTTTCAAAACTCCTGTAAGCAGGTGCCAGCACAGCCTTTTGTTCGAGGGTTGCCATTTTCGTTAAAAGATTACTGCGTGGGGAGTTAAAACGCTATTTAAACTTTGTTTTAATAGCAAATCTCGTTAATTATTGAACTTTAGCGAGATTTGCTAGTATAGCAAATTGCATGAGAAAAGTTCCATTATTTTTGCAATTTGCTATAAGAAATCAGACATCCAGATTCTTTACTTCAAGCGCGTGCTTTTCTATGAACTCGCGCCTCGGCTCGACTTCTTCGCCCATGAGGAGCGAGAACATCTTGTCAGCCTCAACCGCATCGTCAACAGTTACCTTAAGAAGCGTGCGGTTTTCAGGGTCCATGGTCGTGCTCCAGAGCTGCCCCGGGTTCATCTCGCCAAGCCCCTTGTAGCGCTGGAGCGATGCGCCTTCCTCGCCGATTTCAAGAATAAGCTCCTTCAGCTTTGCGTCGTTGTAAACGTAGTATTCCTTCTTGTCCTTTGTAACCCTGTAAAGGGGAGGCTGCGCGATGTAGACATAGCCTGCCTCTATCAGCGGCTTCATGTGCCTGAAGAAGAAAGTAAGGAGCAGCGTCCTTATGTGGGCGCCGTCAACGTCCGCATCGCAGGTTATTATAACCTTATGGTACCTTGCGTTCTTGAGGTCAAACTCATCTCCAAGCCCTGTGCCTATTGCCGTTGCCAGAGTTACTATCTCGCGGCTGCTGAATATCTTGTGCAGCCTTGCTTTCTCAACATTGAGTATTTTTCCCCTCAAGGGAAGTATTGCCTGGAATTCCCTGTTCCTTCCCTGCTTGCTGCTTCCGCCTGCGCTGTCTCCCTCAACGACGTAAAGCTCGCAGACTGAAGGGTCTGTGCTTGAGCAGTCAGCAAGCTTTCCGGGAAGGCTTCCTGAGCTAAACGCTGTTTTCCTTCTTGCAAGCTCTTTCGCGTGCCTTGCCGCTTCCCTAGCGGCTGCTGCGCTGCTGCATTTTTCAATGATTATGCGCGCTATTTTCGGGTTTTCATCAAGGTAAGAAATGAGAGCTGAGCTTACCATTGAGTCGACGAGCCCTTTTATTTCAGAGTTGCCGAGCTTTCTCTTTGTCTGCCCCTCAAACTGGGGGTCTGTAAGCCTAACTGAAATTACTGCGGCAAGCCCCTCAAGCGTGTCGCTGCTTGATATCTTAAGCTCATTTTTCAGGAGCCCGCTCTTTTCGGCGTAGGCGTTAAGCGTCCTTGTGAGCGCTGTCTTGAAGCCTGAAAGGTGCGTGCCTCCTTCAAGCGTGTTTATTGTATTTGCAAAGCTGAATATGTTCTCAAGGTAGCCGTCGTTGTACTGCATTGCCAGCTCAAGTTGTGCTCCGTTTTTTTCCTTTTGCATGTAAATGACAGGGTGAATCGCCATCTTTGTCTGGTTGAGGAATTCAACAAAGGACTTTATGCCGCCGTCATACTTGAAGACGTGCTCTTTTCCGGTTCTCTCTTCCCTTATCTGAACCTCCAGCCCTGAATTAAGGAACGCCATCTCCCTAAGCCTGCTGGAAAGAGCCTCAAAATTGAACTCTGTCGTCTCAAACACTTCCTTGTCAGGAAGGAAAGCAACTATCGTTCCTGTTGCTTGCGACTCGCCAACAACGCTAACCTCGTCAATGGGCTTTCCCCTGCTGTAGTTTTGGCTATGGATTTTCCCGTTTCTAATGACGCTCACGATAAGCTTTTCTGAAAGCGCATTTACTACTGAAATGCCTACGCCGTGCAGCCCTCCAGAAACCTTGTATGTCTTGTGGTCAAACTTCCCGCCGGCGTGCAGCTTTGTCATCACGATTTCAAGCGCAGACTTGCCGTACTGGGGCATTATTTCAACAGGTATGCCCCTGCCGTTGTCTTCTACGGTAACAGAACCATCCGCATTGATTGAAACCTTTACGATAGTGCAGAATCCTGCAAGCGCCTCGTCAACGCTGTTGTCAACTATCTCAAAGACAAGGTGGTGCAGCCCTCCTGAGGCTGTGTCGCCGATATACATGCTCGGTCTTTTACGTACTGCATCCAGCCCTCCGAGAACCTGTATGCTTCCTGCGCTGTAATCCTGCTTTTTTATTTCCCCATCCATTTTATTTCCTTCCAGAATCCTTTTTAGAACCTATTTTTCTCGTCGGAAAACGCAAAAAAGGAATAAAGCGCCGCAGTTTAAATAACTTTCGATTAAAAATGGGGCTTTCAGGGCTTGAATCCCCTGTTTTCAAGGCTTTCAGAGGTTAATTCCGCTTGCCGGCAAGCCGCATCTTCTTTATCTTCAGGTAGCCGCTGTTCCTGCTTTCCATTATTATTTCTGAATCGAGAATTTCAAGCCGCTTTTTGAAGATTGGGCCGTCAAGCACAATGCTCTCTGCCTCGCCTCCTTCAAAGCCGAGGTGAAAGCTTGTCTTTTTGCCAATCTGCTTCAGCTCGCCTATCAGCCCTTTTGTCAGG
>CAZBPE010000051.1:0-6135 GCA_964493685.1 uncultured Methanosarcinales archaeon | reverse complement strand
ATTACGACTTTAAAGCCGCTGTCAATGATTTCATTCAGATACTGCTCAAGGTCGCGGTGCCAGTAAGGGGCAAAGCACTTCAGTTTAAGTTCATTGCACATCTTCTCAACGCGCTCCTTTTGATAGGTTGAAGCGAGAGCGCCTGCAGTCACTCCTTCTATGCCGTATTTTTTCTTTGCAAGCTTCAGGATTTCAAGCAGTTCCTTTAGCTCTTCCTCTTTGACGCCTGATGTTTTTGAAGTAAGAAGTGGAATTCCAAGAGCTTTGCTGTGGTATTTCGTGAATTCAACGTTAGGCACTTGATACATGTAGCTGTCGCTCCTTTGAGGATGCAGAGTGACAAGGCACGCAACCTCATGCCCATGCCTAATCACCCAGTAAAGCGCCATGGTGCTGTCCTTCCCGCCAGAATAAAGCGCTGCGAGTTTCATGGCAAAAAAGCGATTACCTCCCAAGTATAAATTTAATGGTTTAAAAAAGAAAAAATCGGGCTCCGAAAGTCAGCAGACGAACCCGAAAGTACCTTACGGCCTGAATTGTCGTAGGTTGTCCTTTTATTTAAACCTTTCGCCGCTAAAGTTGCAAATCTTTCAATAAAGTTGAAAATATTGATAAAAATTCTGAAAATTTTGCCAAAATTTCTGGTAAAGGCTTATTAAGCAATAAACATTATTTCCGTCTGTTGTGCAAAGCCGGGCTGGCGAAAGTTGGCAGACGCGCTCGCCTCAGCAGCGAGTGGCCTTACGGCCTTCAGGGTTCGACTCCCTGGCCCGGCGCACAACAATAACTATCTCCACTTAACCGAGCACCCGATTACAGGCGCCATCTTCCTTGCCATTTGCTTTCCTTCGGAAGCGGTGGTGAGCGCATCATAAAGGTACTGTTTTGTTGCGGCATCGCTGTTTTCCCAGTTGTTGTCTATGCCGCCCTGATAAATCAGCTTCCTCTCGCTGTCAAAAACAAAAATATGCGGAGTTACCAGTGCGCCGTAAGCCCTTGCAGCCTTCTGCGATTCGTCACGAAGGTAAGGGTATGGGAAGCCTTTCTCCGCTGCTCTTTCTTTCATTCTTTCAAAGCTGTCGTCAGGGTACTTTACAGAGTCATTCGCATTTATTGCAGCGAAATCCGCCTTTTCAGAAAAGTCTTTCGCCAAAGAAAACAAACGCTTCTCGTAAGCCTGTGCGTAGGGGCAGTGGTTACAAGTGAAGATTACGACAAGCAGCTCTTTCTTGAACGAATCTAGCGAATATGTTTGCCCATCCACTGCGTTGAGGCTGAACCACGGCGCAGCGCTCCCGATTTGCATCATGAAGTCTGAAGTTTCCATAAAAAAACACCTCACAAAGCTGAAGAAAAAACAGCATTATAAAAACTTTTCACAGAAAACTATATAAAAGGGCTATTAGCTCACGTGATTTAGTGCCCCCATAGCTTAGACATGTGTTTAGCATGGAGCAACAGGTAGAGCGTGCGGCTGTTAAATTCAGCAGCCACCGCAAGGTCGGCAGTTCAAGTCTGCCTGGGGGCGTTTTATATTTCTGATATAATACCACCACTAAAATTATAAATCGTCTAAGAGTTCCTTTCTGCATAGTAAATGTAAATTCGATAGTTGACAAAAAGGAAAGCGCTTCGATAGTGAAGCAGGCAGAAGAAAATTTGCGTGATATTTCACAAAATTATTCTATTATTTTTGACGGGTTTTGGTTGATTGAGAACAATAAAACAATCCCAAATCCGGATTCTGAATTGCTTGATAAGTTCAAGGAAATGTTTGTCTTGGAGGTAAAAGAGCCGATTTATCTGAGCCAACATGCCAGGATGAACATGGGAAGGTACAACGAGTTTGCAAATACTCTTATTTTTGACTCCTGGTTGCTGGACGACGCTGAGATGAGGCATGAGGTGCACATCCATGAACTGGCCCACGCACTTCAGGCACAATACAACAAGAGGCTGGTTAAACGCGACTGGGAACAAATTAACAGAAAAAGGTCTGACAATCCTGATCTTGGTGTTCTTCTGAATAACTTTGGCAAAGTAAGAAGCTTGTTGAAATTGCAGGGGAGTTATGAAGAAAACAGTTACATTATTCGCTTATACAATGCAATGGGAGTCATGATATACCTGTTTATGCCAAGAAAAAAGGATGGAATATCCGAAAGATGGGAGTATGAAAGCGAAAATCTGACCGAAGGTTTTGCAGAGTGGGTAACCGCCAAAATCGTTCCTTGCCAGATTGAGCGTGAAGCCAAGCGCGAGGCTGCGCTTCAGACTTTCACTCGTCTGGAAGAGCGGTTGGGCCAGGCGAGAACGCTTAGAATTGCTCTTAGTGCGTCAAGCGACAAGGAATTCTACGCAATCACATCACAATATTTATAAAACATTCTCCAGTGCGTTCAGTTGTTTTGGGCCCGTAGCTCAGTTGGTTAGAGCGCGGCTCTGATAAGGCCGAGGTCCTGTGTTCAAGTCACAGCGGGCCCACTCGATTCTCGGCGCAAAATACAAACCTTTATATATATCGCCAAAAAGCGTAAAGGCATATAGTTTAGGGCGAAAACCCTAATTAAGTAGAAGGAGGAAAGAAGCAAAATGGGAGACTTTAACAGGGGCGGCTTCGGCGGCCCGCGAGAAATGCATAAAGCCACCTGTTCTGAATGCGGCAACGAATGCGAAGTGCCATTCGAGCCAAAGGAAGGCAGGCCGGTTTATTGCAGAGACTGTTATTCTAAAAGGAAGAGGTTCTAAGTTTCTTCTTTTAGCGTAATAAGCCAATTTTTTGTTTTTTATTTTATTATTTCTTTTTCAGAGTTTTATTAACAGCAGGCTTCTGCTTCGTATGCGCCGCAGCAGCAACCGCTACTACTGCCACCCTGCTTAAGCTGTTCAAAAAGCCTCTATAACTTAACAGTGTCACGTTTTTTCCATAAGATAATGCGTATGGCTCAACCGAAGAATGCAAAAAGATTAAAAATAAGCCAATTATATCTGTCTTGATGGACGCTTGGCAGGAAAGGGAAATTCGCGAGAAGTATAAGCGAGGAAAAGTGGGAATCATAGCTGGCGGTGCGATGATGCTGGCTGGCGCTGCTGGCGTCTATTTCTCTACTCCACATGTGGAAGCGGAAAGAGAAGAATTGCGCCTTCTTAATTCGCAGTTGTGGGCTCAGGAACAAACGCTTGCTTCGCTTGATGCAGATGTAGCAAGCTACTGGGAAAACTTAACCGCAGGCAAAGGAAGGGTTTTGTCTTTGTCAGTTAAGGAACAGATTGATGCCTATTTTGTGACTGCCCGCATCTTTCCGCAAATGAAGCTGGCTGACGATGCTGAATTAAGGGCAAAAATTGACGAAGCTACCCAGGCTGCCTACCAAGTCGGCGTTATGAAAAGGCAGGTTACAACCCAACAACAATATCTTAAAGGGAGGGATGGCTGGTCTGGCATTCAAATTATAAGCGCAACATTTGGGCTTTTGCTGGGCTTCATAGTCCTAGTAGCTGCGGGTGGGAATTTGTACGATGCTGTTTCTGCCCAAAAGCGCCAAAAAAAGCCGGAATTGCAAAAGGCTTAGGGATTGAACGAAATCAAGAATGCTTTTTTGGACCTCAACTGAAAATTCAACAAAGATTAAAAACAGCCCTGTTTCCTTCAAGATGACATGGCAAAAAAAGAGATAGTCATAGAGCCTTTAACTGACAATCCTGCTGTCAACATCGCCCTCGATACGATAAGGGCTGGAAAGCAGGCTCTGGTTTTTATCAGCACAAGGCCGGGCGCAGAGAAGGGCGCTGAGGACATCGCCAAGAAGGTTGACATGGCAGGAAAGGCTGATGACGTAAGGGCTTTGTCAAGGCTTGCTGATGACGCGCTGCACTCTCTTGATTCGCCA
This sequence comes from uncultured Methanosarcinales archaeon, assembly GCA_964493685.1. GTDB lineage: Archaea > Nanobdellota > Nanobdellia > Woesearchaeales > UBA10216 > UBA492. The sequence continues at coordinate 2,245 of CAZBPE010000051.1, read as the reverse complement.
ACAAGGCAGTGCGACAGGCTTGCAAGGTGCTTGAGAAAGGGCATCGCGTTCCATCACTCAGGCTTGACTTCAAAGCAGCGCGAGCTTGTTGAGAATAAGTTCAGGGAAGGCAGTGTCAGGATAATATGCTGCACCCCCACCCTCGCTGCTGGCGTTGACCTTCCTGCGTTCCGTGCGATAATACGCGACTTGAAGCGGTTCACCCAGCACGGCTACGACTGGATTCCTGTTTTAGAGTATCTTCAAATGGCTGGGCGCGCAGGCCGCCCGAATTTTGACTTGGAAGGGGAAGCGATAATTCTTGCTTCAGGCGAAGGCGAAGCTGATGAGCTTGAGGAACGCTTCATTAACGGCGAGCCTGAGGAGATTTATTCGAAGCTTGCTGTTGAGCCTGTGTTGAGGACTTATGTTCTTTCAATCATCGCCTCGGGGCTTGGAAGAAGCCGGCAGGAAATAATGTCGTTTTTCAAAAGGACTTTCTGGGCTCACCAGTTTGAGGAGGTTTCAAGGCTTGAGAAGATTATCGGCAAGATGCTATCTCTCCTTGATGATTGGGGCTTTATAACAGCGCCGGAAAAGTCAGGCTTCGTGTCTGCTGCGAAGGTTGGCGACAGCAGGATTTCAGCCACTCTTATCGGCAGTAGGGTTGCCCAGCTTTACATAGACCCGCTTACAGCGCACAACCTCATAGAAGGGCTTAACTGCTCGTCAATAAAAGGGCTGTCCTATTTTTCGCTGCTTCAGCTGATTGCCTACACCCCTGAACTGCAGCCTCTGCTGAAAGTAAAGGCCAAGGAGTATGATGAAGTCCAGGAAAAGCTTCTTGATGCGCAAATGAGCCTGCTGACGAAAGAGCCGTCAATGTATGATGCTGATTATGACGACTTTCTTGCATCAGTAAAGACTGCAATGTTCTTCAGCGACTGGATTAACGAGAAAACTGAAGAGGAGCTTCTTGAAAAGCATTCCATACGCCCTGGCGAAGTTAGGAGCAAGCTTGACCGTGCCGACTGGCTGCTTTATTCACTGGGGGAGCTTGCGAGGATTCTCCAGATGCGCGAGCAGATTAATGAAATTGCAAAGCTGAGGGTGAGGATGAAGTATGGCGTTAAGGAAGAGTTGCTTCCTCTTCTTCAGCTTAAGGGCATTGGGCGAGTAAGGAGCAGGAGGCTTTTCAATCAGCGCATAAGGACAATTGCGGACATTAAGAATGCAGACGTTTCAACGCTTACCCAGATAATCGGCAGCGGAAGTGTTGCGCTTGACGTGAAAAGGCAGCTTGGGCAGGAAGTCAAGGAAATTCCGAAAGGGAAGCGAAAGGGGCAGACAAGCATCACGAAGTATTAGCTATAATAACTCAAGCCTATCAAAACATATTTAAGGCGCGCCAGAATCATTCTCGGAGTGCTCCCGTAGTCCAGCCTGGATAAGATGCGAGCTTGCGGTATTGTGATTTGCAGAAAGCTTGTGACCGGGGTTCAAAGCATTTCTCAGCAGAAATGAGCAAAGAGGCCGTCAAGTGGGGCATGAAGCCCCACGGACTTCGCTCAGACGCTGAGAATGTTGAAAGTCCCCGCGGGAGCGCTTGTTTCTTAAGACTGCATTAAACGGGAAATTTTTCAAAAAAAATCGCTGAAAACTGAAGATATTTCAATAAGTTTGTAAATTCTCTAAGCGCTTTGGTAAAATTTAAATAGGAAAAGAATATTGCTTATCAAGTCTTGCGGAACATGTGGACATCAACTACCTGCACTGCCAAAGCTGTGCGGGCTTTTTCTTTTTTTATCTGTCCGTTTGAAAGTCCTGTTGGAGGTCTCACAAAAAAATTTGTCAAAAACCACCGGTCAGAGACCGGTGGCATATTTTGACACTCAGAATTCCACGAATCAGGTGGTTTTTGAGCACACAGAACCCCCACTCATCAGAGATGAGTGGAATTCTGTTGTTTAAACAGCAAGCGGTTGCCCGAACAGAATGAAAGGAAACATGGTATGGTTAATGAGGGGAGAATGTAGGAACGAGAAAGAAACTGTACCGAGCTTTCTTGTGGATTCTTATGTAAGCGGGGAGCAAGCTGCCAGAATCATAGAATCAACCAAGGGTGTTTATGGGGTTAAATGGTGGTATGAAAGGCATACCGTTCTGAATGATGAGCAAAAGGAAGCAATTGGCAGGCTAATACCAAACTATGTTATAGCAGATTGCATAAATTTTCGTAAATTCTACCTGCAATCTGCTATTTAGC
>CAZBPE010000050.1:7863-8815 GCA_964493685.1 uncultured Methanosarcinales archaeon | reverse complement strand
CCGCAAAGCACTGGTATTTCCTTTATTCGCCTTATCTCGGCGATTGCCGATTTTACTGCTTCAGGATTCGCCTTTGATACCGAAACAAGCGTCCCTATAAGCTCAGGTAGCTCTACTGCAATGAAATCAGGATTGAGCTTTGCCACAGCAGCAGCCTCCTTCTTGCCTTCAGCGCAAACAACTGTCGTTAGCCCGAGCATTCTGCACCTGTTAATTGCGTCTGCCAAAACATCATAGTCAATCTTGTGCTCGGCATGGTTAAGCAGAGTGCCTGAAGCGCCGGCATCTTTCACAGCTTCAGGAAGAATAAAGCCTGTGTTCTTTCCGTAAGTTACGCTGTCGGCGTGCTGGGCAAAAACAGGAATCTTTACTGAAGACGCAACCCTGTAAATGTCAGCAGCCTGCACTGCAGCTACGATGTTCACGCCGCTCGATTTAGCCACCTTCTCGCAGGCCTTTGCCAGCTTGACGGCATTATCCCCTGTCGCCTGCCGGTAAGTCTTGAAATTGACGATTATAACTGGCGTTTTCATGCCTTTGAAGTTGCCGCTTCTTTTTATAAAATTTTGCCTCAAACAAGCGAAAAACAGGTGGTTGAATGTGTTGGCAATTAGCCCGCCCCCTTCTAAGAAATAATCTTTTCAAGGAACTGCTTTATCTCGCTCACTTTTCGCGGATTCAGAGAAACGTGGTCGTCTGAACTCTTGATAGTTTTCTTTGCTGAAACAACAATCCATTCATCATTTGTTAATTCTTTCAGCATCTTCTCAACTGATTTCTTGCCTTTATGGGTGTTGCGATAATGTTCCGGAATTCCCTTAATCACAAAATCAAGGGGCGTATGTTTCCCTCCCCAAACATTGCTGCGTATCAGCTTTTGAAGAATAAGCTTTTTCAGAACTTCTGAGTCTTCCATGAGTTAAACAATCGCGAGCTTATTAATAACCATTTC
>CAZBPE010000050.1:0-7835 GCA_964493685.1 uncultured Methanosarcinales archaeon | reverse complement strand
ATTGATGTATAATAACGAAAGATTTAAATGGCTGCTCGTTTTTAGAGTTTGTATGGCAGAAGAATCAATTTTTTTGGATTATGTCGGGGATAGTCCTCGGATGAGGGTTTTACAATACTTTATTGAGGGTCGTGATTTTGACTATACCCTGACCGATTTGCTCAACGCCGGAGTAAGCTGGGGAACCTTGAATACTTTAGTCCCTAAACTTCTAGAATTGGGAATTGTGATAAAAACAAGAAAGATAGGGAGAGCTACCCTCTACAAAGTAAATAAAGACAATGTCGCAGTTAAACAATTAACCGAGTTGTATGACGGACTGATAGTGGAAAACCTTAATTCAGTAGAGCAAAAAGTGACGATTCCAGCATAAAGGTTCTCACTTTGTTTTCTCCAACTTCGTCCCCATTTCTGGGTTACAATTCCGTGCATGAAAAACACAAACTTTAAATATGTTGATGATACGTGCATTTAAAACTGTTAAGGGGTTGAGGGAAAAAATGGCTGAATTTTTTTCGAGCATGAGGACTAAGATAAGCGAGTTTCTTGGCGGCGGGGAAGAGCCTGCTGAGATGAAGCAGGGCGAGCAGGAGTATGTCGAGCTTGACACCACGCCCTCAGAGGTAAAAGGCAAGGTTGTCGTCAGGCCTTTTGTTATAGACACTTTTGAAGGGATTAAGGAAGTCCTTGACTCCCTGCGGGAAGGCTATACCATTGCCATTGTCAACATAAAGCCCCTGAAGGAAAAGGACATTATTGAGCTGAAGCGCGCCATAAACAAGCTAAAGAAGACTACTGACGCGATTTCCGGGGACATAGCTGGCTTCGGGGATGACTATATTATAGCAACGCCCAGCTTTGCAAAGATACACCGCTACAAGGAACCTGCGCCAGTCCAGCAGGCAACTGTGCCTTCGCAGCAGGAAATAATGTAAGCAGCACGTGTTTCTTCATTTTTTGTTTCTTTTTAAGCTGTAGGCGTTAATCGGCAAAGTCGACTTTCCAGTGGCAGCGCATTTATGGGAATAACTTTACTTCTCTTCCTTAACCTTTAGCTACTACCGCTAAAGCCAATCAAGGACGCTGCGAGTTGAGCGAGCAGCAGCTAGCGAAACCCGCGGTAGTTAACTCGTAATAGAAAGATAAAAATTATTAGAAAATCACTCATTGTTTAACCTTAACATATAGAATCCCGCTATATAAAAAAGGAGTAAGTGGATATCCACTACTTTCTATTGAATTAGTAACAACCGTTTTACAAACTGCATCTGCTCCAGCGACCTGAGCCCTCCTCAGCAATTCATCTAATGCGGCAGATTCAGTAGGTTGTCTTAAAGAACTAATGTGTGTCAAATTTTTATCTGGTTCTGGTACTAATACAGAAGGATCCTTGACTTCATTTTCTCCCATCATCCTATAGCCAGCGTTAATCAACTGTTGATGATCAGTGAAAACTTTTACTGCATTCGATTCGCTCATTTTGAATTGCCTCCGTATCCCAATCGATAAATACAGCTGGTATTTAAATCTTTCGGTTTGTTACTACTTCTAAAAGACTAACTCGATTAAAAGTTCCCATTCCCTCGACGTTTTTGTAGAATTGGGCTTGAACCCGCCATTCATTGTTATCGACCGAAATCTTTATATATCAAAGCCGTTTTAATATTAAAACGTGTTGTAGGTAATGAAAAATGGAAGTTGCAATAACTAAAATCTCTGCAAACGGGCAGGTTGTTATCCCTGCCGAAGTCAGGAAAGATGCTTCAATAACGCCTTCTACAAAATTTCTTGTTTTTAATGAAGGCGGCAACATCCTGCTAAAGAGGATAAGAAAGGAATCTCTGGAGAGGGATATGGAACTTATTGAAAGGATAGGAAGAAGCGAAGAGGAAATTGCAAAGGGCAAGTTTATTAAGGCAGATGCCGGCATGAGCGACGAAGAAATAGATGACTTGCTTGTGGATTAAAATGGAAATTCTGTTTTCTAGCGATTTCAGGAAGGAATTTAAGAAAATCAAAGACAAAACAACGCGGTTGAGAATAATACGCCAGATAAAGAAACTGGAGAATGAGCCTGAATCAGGCAAGCCATTAAAGTATGAACTCAGAAATCACAGGAGTTTAAGGGTAGCTCCTTTCAGGGTAATCTACCGGTTGGCAGAAGATAAGATAATAATTAACTGCTTCGATCACCGAAGTGACGTTTACGACAAATAAGCTCTCAAAGCCCAAGCTCCTCATCAAGCTGTTTTGCTATTGACTTAAGGCTGTCCATAGTGCGCTTTAAGTCTTTTCTCAGCTCGTCAATCAGCACCTCAAGGTTGCTGACCCTGAGAACATACTTGTTCCTGTCGGCAACAACTATTCCTGATTCAAGAAGCTTGTTAAGGTGGTGAACCACTGTCCCTCGGCTGAGCCCGAGCCTGTAAGCAATCTCGTCGCTGCTCAGCAGCTCATTGCGCCTCCTGCTTTTTATCAGCTCAACGAACAGCCTGTAGAGTGAGCTGTCCTTGTCCCTCTCGCTAAACAGCCCAAGCGACTGCCCGAGCCATTTCAGCTCTTCGTTGGCATCCCTTTTTCTTGGCCTGGAAACCCTTATTATAGTTATCCTGTGCTCGCGCAGTATCATTTTACAAATTCAACTCCATTCACAACTGCATGCGTGTCAATACCTATCATCTTACAGCCACTTGCTTTCAAGCAGCCTCCTTGTTTCGGAAACATCCTTTTTGGTTATCTTGTTCTCCTTCCCGAATCCGAACAGCTCTTTCAAAGGGGTTTTCATTTATTGTTAGCTTTTGATATGACCAATATAAACTTTGTGTTACCCATGTTCAAGGAAAGTTGGGCAAAAGTTGTTTTGTCGTCGGTGTTAAGAAAAAGTTGTTAGGCTTTAATTATGCAGGGAGTTTCACCTTTTGCATTTCCATCTCTTCTTCCATTAGTTTATTTGAGATTGACGCGTCCAAATCTATAAGCTTTCTTACGAGTTGATTGTCCGCGTTCAGCTTGTAGAGTTCCGCCCTTCCAATTCGCCTTGTCTTCTTTACAATGTCCAACTTGACTAGCTCTTTCCAGAAACCGTGAAGAGTGCTCCACCCAACGTCTGAATTTTTTGCAATGTCAGTCAGGCTATAGTCAAACTCCCTGTTGTCAAGGAAAAAATCTATCACTTTAACTACTGGAGCATCTCCGAATACTATCCTGAACGACGACTTTTCTTCCATCTTGTTGTATCTCTAAACAAGCTTGTTTATATATTTTTCTATAATTAAACGTTCATTGTAGTGAACAAATGTATAAAAGCAGGCGCTGTTTTTGAACTGAGGTGGACTTCACCCAACTTATTTTAATAAAGCTCTACAGGCGCCGCATTATCGGCGGCAAGCATACAGCAGTTGAAAACTTAACCAAGGGCCTGCCGAAGCATGCAGTTGGAGCTGCGAAAGAGGCGGTTAGCGAACTTATCAAGAACGGCTTTCTCCTTCCGAAGAAAACTTTATACGGTTTGCAGGTTAGTTTGAATCCTGAAAAGATTAGGGAGATATCGGGGCTCGTTGATGGCGCTAAGAACTCTTTTTAGCTGTTAAGTCTTAGTTGCCCCGCAACTTTGCCTGAACACCTATCCTGCAGAATAGAAATCTTTATATATTCCTTATGTTTTCTGTTGATTTGAAATCAACGAAATGGTGTTAAGTTAAATGACGCAAAAAGAAGCTGAAAAGAAGGAACCGACCAAGGACGATTCAGCCAGTGACGAGCTTAAGAAAAAGGCTGACGAATACAAGGACTCGCTCCAGCGCCTTCAGGGTGACTTTGAGAATTACAAGAAGCGCTGCGAGAGGGAGAACGCGTCATTCAGGAAATACGCAAACGCGCAGCTGGTGAAGTCGCTGCTTCCGATACTTGACAGCTTTGAGCTGGCTTTGAAGAACAACACCGAGCCGGAGAAGTTCGTGAAGGGAGTCGAGATGATTTACGCCCAGCTTTACTCCCTGCTTGAGGATGCTGGCTTGAAAAAAATAGAGGCAGAGGGCAGGCGCTTCGACCCTTACGCGCATGAGGCGCTTCTGCAGGAGGAGTCTGAAAAGGACGGCATGATTTTGGAGGAGCTGCAAAAGGGCTACGCGCTTGATGACGTCGTTATAAGGCACAGCAAGGTGAAAGTCGGAAGGAAGAAAGAGGAAAAAAATGAGAGCAAGTGCAAGTAACGGAAACGAAAGCAAGGCAAGGCAGCAGTATTTTCTTTCTGCTGAAGCCCTGCTGAAGTACCTTCTTGGCGCAAGCGAGCGGATTTCGACAATGATAATGTGCAAGGCTGAAGATGCAGGCCTGTTAACAACTGATTACGAGCTTTACCAGGCGTTCGGCAGCGTCAAGAATTACGACAGCATTACAAAGGCAAGGATTGTAAAGCTTCTGGAGAGCGTTGACATCATTTCTTACAGGAAGGAAACAGGCGAGGAGAAAAAGATTCTCACGCATGAAATGGTTGAGGAACTGAGGAAAGCAGCATTAAAACCGGAGGATGATAAGAATGGTTAAGATTATTGGAATAGACTTAGGCACATCGAACTCTGCAGCAGCATTTCTTGAGGCTGGAAAGCCTCGCATAATCCCCAGCGCAGAGGGCGTCACTCAATACGGCAAGGCGTTCCCTTCAGTTGTTGCATTCACGAAGGATGAGCAGCTTCTTGTCGGAGAGCCGGCAAGGCGCCAGGCAATAAGCAATCCTGAGCGGACCATAAGCGCCGCAAAGAGAAAGATGGGCTCGAGTCACGTTTACAGGATAAACGGAAAGGAATACACGCCCCAGCAGATATCGGCTTTCCTCCTGCAGAAGATAAAGAAGGATGCCGAGGAATTTCTCGGCGACAGGGTTGATAAGGCTGTTATCACTGTCCCTGCTTATTTTGATGACGACCAAAGGCAGGCGACAAAAGACGCAGGCTCTATCGCAGGGCTTGAGGTCATAAGGCTTGTAAACGAGCCGACAGCAGCGGCATTTGCCTACGGGCTTGACAAGACGGGGAAGGCAATGAAGGTTCTCGTCTTTGATTTTGGCGGCGGGACTCTTGACGTCACCATAATGGAACTGTCCGGCGAGGGCGTTTTCGAAGTCAAGTCAACTTCAGGAGACACCCAGCTCGGCGGAACAGACATGGACAGGGCTTTGGCGGATTTTCTTATTGCAGAATTCAGGAAGGCGGAAGGCATTGATATTTCAAAGGACAGGGCTGCCATGCAGCGCCTGCTTGAGGCTGCTGAAAAGGCAAAGATTGAGCTGTCAACAACTCTTGAGACAGACATCAACCTGCCATTCCTTTCGGCGACAAACGAGGGGCCTAAGCACTTCATGCACAAGCTTACGAGGGCAAAGCTTGAGTCGCTTCTTCGCCCGATAGTGGAGCGCTGCAGAAAGCCCACAGAGCACGCCATTGATGGCGCAAAGCTTTCAAGCGCAGAAATTGACAGGGTAATCCTTGTTGGCGGCCCGACGAGAATGCCAATGGTTCAGAAATTCGTTGAGGAAATCGTCGGCAAGAAGGTTGAGCGCGGCGTAGACCCGATGGAGTGCGTGGCAATGGGCGCTGCCATACAGGCAGGCATACTTGCAGGCGAAGTCAAGGACGTTCTTCTGCTTGACGTAACTCCGCTGTCGCTTGGCATAGAGACTCTCGGCGGGATAAACACTACATTGATTGAGAAGAACACAACCATTCCGACAAAGAGGAGCCAGGTATTCAGCACAGCATCTGACAACCAGCCTGCGGTAAGCATTAACGTGCTTCAGGGCGAGCGCTCCATGGCTGCTGACAACAAGGAAATCGGCAAGTTTGACCTTGTTGGCATACCCCCTGCCCCTCGCGGCATCCCCCAGATAGAGGTAACGTTTGACATTGACGCTGACGGAATTGTCCACGTGAAGGCAAAGGACCTCGGCACAGGAAAGGAGCAGTCAATAAGGATAACCGCTTCCCAGAAGCTCAGCAAGGACGAGATTGAGCGCATGAAGAAGCAGGCAGAGGAGCATGCGGATGAGGACAGGAAGCGCAAGGAGGAGATTGAGACAATCAATCAGGCTGACTCAGCAATCTACTCGACCGAGAAGATGCTCGGCGAGCTGAAAGGCAAGGCTGACGAGTCAAGGCTTTCCGAAATCAGGAAGCAAGTTGACGGGCTGAAGGAGCTTATGAAGCCTGACAAGAGGGATGCTGCCGCAATAAAGTCAAAGCTGGACGAGCTTAACAGGGTTTCGCAGGAAATGTCTGCCGAGCTTTACCGGAAGGCAGCCGAGGCGCAGCAGGCGCAAAAGCAGCAGCCACAGCAGGAAACGCAGGAAGATGACAATAACGGAAGGAAAAAGGACAAAGTTGTTGACGCCGACTACGAAGTAAAGGACAAAAAAGATAAAAAGAGGTAGCCGAAGCCGTATGGCAATGGCAATCAAAGCAATAATCACAGACCTTGGCGGCGTGCTCATCAGCGTTGACAGGAAAAAAATATGCGCAAAGCTTGCGCAGTATTCATCACTCCCTGCCAAGGAGATATGCGAGTGCTTTTCTGCAACACTGGTCATGGAACACGAAGCTGGACTGGCAAGGGGCGTTGCTGGCGTTGAGCAGTTTTACAGGGAGATGGTTAGAAAGTTAAGGCTGGACGGCTTGAGCTGTGAAGAGTTTGTCCGTATCTATTCTGACCGCTTTTCCCGCAAGGAAGACTCTTTGGCATTGCTTAAGAGGCTGAGCAGGCGATACCTGCTCGCAATGCTCTCCAACACTAGCGAACCACATCGCAAATACTGGTTAATTGCGATTGGCCTGGAGATGGAGCTGTTCAAGGCGCTCATCCTTTCGTTTGAGGTGCACATGATGAAGCCTGAACCGGCAATTTACCTCGAGGCAGCGCGAAGGCTCGGCGTAAAGCCAGAAGAGTGCGTTTTCATAGACGATGTTCCGGAATATGTCAAAGGCGCTGAAAAGGCGGGAATGAAAGGCATCGTGTTCAGGTCAGCAGGGCAATTGGAAACAGATTTAAATGGGCTGGGAGTTCTCACAAACTAAAATGGCAAAGGACTATTACGATATCCTCGGCGTCTCTCGGAATGCTTCAAAAGCTGAGATAAAAAAGGCATACCTCCGCCTCGCTAAGAAGTATCATCCTGACCTTAACAAGGAAAAGGACGCTGCAGAGAAGTTCAAGGAAGTGAACGAGGCAGCGTCTGTCCTCGGCGATGACAGGAAGCGCGAGCAGTATGACAGCTTCGGGACAACTGCATCAGGCTCCGGCGCAGGCGCTTCCGGCTTTGACTTCAGCGACTTTTCAGACTTCTCAAACTTCGGCTTTGACTTCGGAAACATATTTGACAGGTTCTTCAGCCATGGCATGGGAACTTTTGGAAGGCAGCGGAGGCAGTCAAGAGGCTCAGATTTGCACTATGACTTGGAGATTGACTTGGAGGATGCGGCATCCGGCGCGAGCAAAAACATACACATTCCTAGGCTTGAGCGCTGCACAAAATGCAACGGCTCGGGAGCAGAGCGCGAGAGCGACATACAAAAATGCGAAGCCTGCAACGGGCACGGCGTTGTCCAGCAGACGCAGCGCATAGCCTTCGGTACGTTCACTTCCGCAGCGACGTGCGGCAAATGCAGGGGCACAGGGCAGTTCATAAAGAATGAGTGCCGCCTCTGCGACGGCGAGGGAAGGATTGAAAAAAGCAGGACAATAGAAGTAAAAATTCCTGCAGGCGTTGATACCGGAAACACGCTGCGCATCGCAGGGCAGGGCGAGGCAGGCGAGAAAGGCGCGCAGCAGGGAGACCTGTACATAAC
>CAZBPE010000049.1:3662-8829 GCA_964493685.1 uncultured Methanosarcinales archaeon | reverse complement strand
TTAACAGCACTTACAATTTCTTTATTACCTTGATTATTTATGCAACACCGCATAAGTAATGAAAAGATATTTAAGCGACAGATGCCAGAAAAACCTGAAATGGCAAGGTGGATGGCAGCAGCGGTTGTGGCAATAGTCATTCTTGCCGCAGTGTTCTTCTGGCCAAGCGGCAAGATGCCTTTCCGCAGCAATGAAAAGGCGGAGGAGTTCAACATAACAATACTCCACACGCGCTACGAGCCGAACAGCATATCTGTAAAGCAAGGCAGCCTAGTCAAGCTGAACGTGCTGACAGCAGAAGGCACCTCAAACCACATGCACGGCATAACAATTGACGGCTACGGCATCAATGAGCTTGCAGCATCAGAAACAACGCCAAAAGCCATAGCCTTCAGGGCAGACCAGAAAGGCACGCTAACAGCCTACTGCGGCACTTGCGCTGACGGGCCGTTCGGCAGGGAGCATCCTGAAATACGGATGACGATAATAGTCAATTAACCGCTTTAATGAATTCCTTCGCGTCTTGAGCAAGTTCTTTCGTGATTGCCTCAAAGACTATTTCGTCGTCAACCACCGCATATTGGTGTGAGATGACGTTTCTCATTCCTTTCGCATCCTTCAGTTTTTCCGCCAGCGGCAGATTGATTATGCGGTTTTCCAGAAGAATGTTGAACGCATCCGCATCATCCTGCGGAATCCGTAGTTTTTTGCTTTTGATTACAAGGAAAGCCAGGTCTGTTATCGCCTCAACTATTTTTTCAGCATATCGCTCGCAGGCTGCCTTCTTTTCTATGCTTGACCTGTACTCTTCAAGCGTAGATGGCGCTATGCTCGCAAGCTCTTCTATAAACGTGTTAATTTCGCTTATCTTGTCCTTTATCCTTGTCACGCTTCAACTCCGAATATCTCATGCATTCTTATAGAATAGCTGTCATCTTTCAGATATTTTATTGAAAATGCCGTGTTATCATAACCGCTGCTCTTGTAAAGCACCTTGTGGCTTGCCGCAATCCTTTTTTTAATCTTTTGCGGCAGAATGTTGAAGACTTGCACATCAACCTTTTCCGGAAGCTGCCCTGATACCCTTATCCTGAACTTTGTCGCCTCCCTTAATGAAATATCCTTCCTGAACACTGCGCAAATGTCAATGTCAGACCTTCCGGTAAATGTGTTGTCCGCAAAGCTTCCAAAAAGCAGTATAGCCTTAACCTCGCCTTTTAAGCGGTCTTGCATTATCGCATCAACCGCCTTTCCAATTATCGCCATGTTGCTTTGGTTCTTCTTTAAAGCAAATTCATTTTCAAACTTGGCAGCTTCCCTGATAAACTCCAGCTTGGGCCTTATATCACGGCTGAGCCTGTTCCTCTCAGACTGCGTCAGGCTCCTGCCTTCCAGCTGTCTGAAGATTATCTTAAGCTCCTTCCTGCCAAACACCTTCCTTGCCTTCTTCCTGTTGCCGATTAAAAAAGCCTTTAACATAAAAATAACCATAATAAAGGTTATATTTAAATATTACGTTTTTATTTGTTATCATACCCCGCTGCTTGCAGCGGTTGGGTTTCCTCCTTATGTTTCTCGCATTTTGTTGGCGTGTCGCCAACACTGGAAAGCGTAGCTTTCCGCTGGATGGGGTATCATAACACAACAAAATCTGTGATTTTTGTGCACTAAAAATACCCCACCGCTTGCAGTGGTTTGGGATTTTTATTTAACTGTTCATATATGCAATTCATATATGCAATTGCTTGTTTTTTGAGGCTTTGGAGGGCTGAAAGTGTTTATTCCTTAATCTCGTAATCGCATTTTTCAAATCTTGTAATCTGATCTTCCGTTATTTCTACCGAAGGGTGAACTGCCACTGCGGACATGCGCCCTGCGCTTCAAGTAGTTAGGTTCAGTTGAACCAATTCTTTTGCTTCAATTGAACCAAAAGATTTATATATCGGGAAGCATACGCATATGTTCGATTGAACCAACGTTTAGTTTCATTTGAACCATGAACATTGAAACGCACCAAAGGAATCTCAAGGAAAGCCTTGAGGTCATACGGGAAAGCATAGAAAAGGGCCTTGTGGAAAGGCAAAGGACACTCGGCTTCAATACTTCGGCGGCAGCTGCGGACATGCTTGAGGCATTTCTACACGGCAAAAACCTGATTGACCCAGGCTTTACAATAAAGCACGAATGGCTGAAATCAAAAAACAAGGTGAAGGAAAAGCTGCCGTTTGAGTTTCCGTGCAAGAAGGAGATTCTTGAGCTTATAGCTAAGATTGAAGAAAAGCGGAATGCCTTGTGCTACGGAAAGCCCCAGAAGGATGAAGTCCTTCAGGAACTGCTCGCAGACTTCAATGCTCTGAAAGAAAAATTCAGGGAGTCAGGACTTCGTGAAATCTGACCTCGTAGCTTATGCAATGGACTTTGCGTCCTTTCTTATCCAGAAGGTTCCGGAAAGGGAAAAAATAAGCAACATAATCCTGTTTGGCTCTGTCGCAAGAGGCGAAGCTGACAAAACAAGCGATGTAGACCTTTTTATTGACGTTACTAAGGAAACCGTCCCTATTCAGGAGAGCATACGGCGTGCTGCGGAGGCGTTTAAAGCGACAGCTAAGTGCAATAACTATTGGAAGCCTCTTGGAATAGAGAATGAAGTGCAGCTTACCATAGGGCAGCTAAGCCGATGGAAGGAACTCAAACCGAGCATCATTGCTAACGGAATAGTCTTGTACGGTAAGTTCAAGACTGACGTTAAAGAAGGCATTCATCTTGCATTCTTTATCTGGGAGAATATAAAACCAAACGCCAGACGGGTATCATTTAACAAAAAACTATTCGGCCACAGGCAAGGCAAGAGGTTTTATAACGGCCTGCTTCAGGAATACTCAGGGGAAAGGGTGGGGAAAGGCTGCATCGCTGTCCTCTTAGAGAACGCTGCCAGCTTCCAGCAGCTATTTAGAAAGTACGGTGTGAGCGTAAAGATACGGAAAGTCCTCCAGTATTAGGCGACACCACTGGACATGCGCGGACATGGTATTAAAACGAATCCATGTTACGGACCTAGCAGGGAACTTACCACAACATTTATATATGAGTTTATATAACTAAAGATATATAAATATACAATAACACGCTATGCAGAACGTCATCCATTACCCAAACCTGAAAACAATGCTCATGGTAGAAAAAGCGCTAAAAGAGGCTGAAACCACTCTAACCCGCAAGGAGCTCAAAAAACGGCTTCCCGCACAAGTTATGCACCAAACGCTGAACGTTATTCTAGAATACTTGGAACAGCGAGGATTAATTCTGGATGGCCATAAAGGAATTCTTTGGACCCGTAACGATAGTCCAAAATTAAGGGAAGCGATTAGGAGAGGAACAGAAATATGACTTTTAAGGGAAAAGAAGTGCGAGTTGTCCTATCAGAAGAAGCCACAGAAGAATATAACGAGCTAAACAGGGTAGTTGGTGAGGAATTGAAACGTGGCGTGAACTCCTCAGTAAACCAGTCGATTTTTAGGTCTATCGAACGCGTCAAGGGGTGGTTAAAGAAGAATCCGTTTGCTGGCGACCAAGTAAAGAAAAGCCAAATTCCAACGTATTACGTTCAGAAATATGGCATCACGAACTTATGGAGAATCGAACTGTCAAATTACTGGCGGCTCATTTATTCGATTCAGTCAGAAGAAGTGGAAATTATCGATTTTGTTCTCGACATCATTGACCATAAAGAATACGACAAGAAATTTGGTTACAAAAGGAAATAGCGTCCGCCTGCAAGCACTTCTAAATTCCACCACTGGACACCGGATAGCGGGAAGATTCGCTTCCGAATCCAGTATCCAACTACCACTGGACACTGGACAGCGAGAAGCCACTGCTTCTGAGCCCAGTGCCCCACTGGACACTGGACATGCGCGGATAGGGTATTTAAAGAGTTGATTCTGCAGATAACTATGAGGTGATGAAGATGGAGATAAGTTCAGAGCTTAGCACGGATGATGTGAGAGAGCTGTTTTTCAGCCAGCTAAGGCGCATGAGCATTGACTCCTGCAAGCAGGAAGCGGTTCACGCTTGTTCTATATAGCAGCGCCAGACGCCATGGAGCTAAGCATTTAGCTCGGTGGAAATGGAATGGCAGGGCACTCTCCGAAACACTATCGTGGGCGATGCCCTGCCAGCCACCCCTTCTGGACAAAAGGTTTATATACCCACAAATTCTCTGTTTTACCCACAAGGTGATGATTATGAGAGTGGCATTTGCAGATGACAGGGGAAGGGTGACGCTTGGCTCAAAAATAGTCGGCAAGCATGGGAAGAAATTTGCGGTAGTAGAAACTGTGGATGACATTATCCTAATCCCTATTCCGAAAGATCCGATTGCTGCGCTTCGTGAGCTTGGCAGAAAGGCCGGTATTGACAAATACAGCATAAAAGAACTGAGGAAAATGGCGTTGGAAGAAGCAGAAAAAGAAGCCCTTGAGGGGTTAAAAAATGTTCGCAGACACTGACTTCCTGATTGCACTTTTAAAGGATTCTGACTGGCTAAAAGAAAGGTCTTTTAAGGTGCTAAAAGAGCATGAGGGAAACATATTTGCTTCCATATCAGTGATGATGGAGGTTGCCATTTTGTGTAAAAGGTTTGGTCTCAATGTTAAAAAAGCGTTTGCAAGCATTGACGAATTTTCATACAGCATTTGCCTTAGGGCTGCTGTTTACATGGAAGAAAAGAATTTAGGGGTATTTGACGCTTTCCATGCCGCATATTGCCATAACGATACGATAATAAGTTCCGATTCTGCTTACGACAGAATAGGAATCAAAAGAATAAGGCTGGAAAGCGGATAGCGAAAAGTTATTCCTGAGCTTTCGGATGTTGTTTTTTATGGAAATAATCTCGAAAAAGCAGTTTCTAATTAATAAGGAGCGCTACTGCCGCAAAATACTTTATGGCGCCGTCTTCATCTACCCCACAGACACAATTTACGGCATCGGCTGCGATGCGACAAATCAGGAAGCAGTCAAGAGAGTCCGCGAAATAAAGCATCGCAGCGAAGCGCCTTTCTCAGTGGCTGTTCCGTCAAAAGAGTGGATAAAAGACAACTGCTTTCTTTCGTCAGAAGCGAAAAAGTGGCTTGATAAGCTTCCTGGCCCTTACACGCTGCTGCTG
>CAZBPE010000049.1:1318-3652 GCA_964493685.1 uncultured Methanosarcinales archaeon | reverse complement strand
AAACAGGAAAGCGGTGGCAGTGGAAGTTATTCCGAAAACAAGAATCATCGGCGTCAGAATCCCGAACAACTGGTTCTCAACGGTTGTTAAAGAGCTTGGAGTGCCGATAGTCAGCACGTCCGCCAACATAACAAAGGAAAGGCACATGACATCGCTGAGCGACCTTGACAAAGACGTTGCAAGTAAGGTTGACTTCGTAATCTACGAGGGCAAGAAGGCGTCAAGCCCGTCAACGATAGTAAAACTTTACGGTAAAAAGGCGGAAATGACAAGAAGGTGGTGCCGTGGAAAGCCTATTTCCATATGAAATACCATGATAAGACTGCAATTGCTATTCCAAATATGTAACCAACCGGGACTACTTTCTTTTTTCCTATTCTCAACCAGGGGTAATAATCAGAGAACTTGCTGTAGAATTCCCTCAGCTTAACTGCAGGGTTCACCACATACCACATGAAGTCTTCAATAACCATGCCTGAAAAGTATGCGCTTACAAGTATTCCGAATAATCTGAAATCCCAGCCGGATATGATGAACGGCAAAGTCAGCAAAAGAGGCAACATAACCCAGAACAGGTAAAAATGGTAAGCAGGGAGAACGTATTTTCCAATTCTTAGCTTCCAGCCGAGCTTATTTTTGCCCCAAGCGTTCCTTTGTTCAACGTACGATTCCCAGAAAGACATTGATATCATTGCAGCGTATATCCAAAAAAATAAAAGAATAGTGTTCATCACAGCATCACCAGTAAGCAAAGAGCTATAAATAGCTTACTAAAAGCGGTGCCGTCAAGTTAAGAGCCAAAGACACGTTCCTTCTATTCGCCCGTCTCATCCCCTCCATGCATCATAGATGAGTGGAATTCTGTTGTTTCAACCCCAGTTCTGCCCAAAGCCGAGAATATATCCTCTCTTTTATCGCTTTGTTTGCGGGATTCTGGAAGGCCTCGTGCAAGCCGCTGTCAAAGTGGTAAATCTGACCGGTCTCGGGGCGTGTAATTGCAGCTACTGATTCCCTGACCATTTCCCCAAACGTGGGCTTGACATTCAGCTCTAATGCCACCAGCCTCTCGAATAACTCGCGGTTTGGGAAAGCAAGTGAAGCGACAGACTCAAATGACATTAGCGACAGTATGTTAACCCTTATGCCATCCACCATCAAGGCAGGCGCAAGCTGTTTTGTTGCCAAGTCTTCAAGCTCCTGCTTTGCTGGCCCGATAACGTGGTATCCTGGCAGGTCCTTCAGGGGGAAGGAAACGCCGAAAACAACGCCTTTGGAAGTTGCAAGCAAATCGTGGAATCCGTATGCAATTTCTCTGATGGCATAGACGCTAACCTGCCTGCAGTTCTCCTTGTCCGGCTCAGGGATTTTTTCCCAGGGGGTAAGCTCGCGGAAATATTTTGTATCCAGATAAGCTGGTGCAACCACGACAGCGTCCAGTCTCCCGTAGCTTTCCCTGACTTCCGCTTCAAGCGATTTTATGCTGCCTAGGCTGGTTACGTCACAGATTACAGGAGAAGCGTCAAGCTTTAATGGGCGGTTTTCCAGCCGCTCCTTTAATTTCAGCCATCTTTTCATTCCTGAAGACGCCAATAACACCTTTCCCGCATGGCCTTCAAGCTCAGCCACTTTTCCAAAGTTATATCCGAATCCTGAAGCGTTTGTAGCTCCTATTACCATGACAACCATGCCGCTTAGTTCCTGAACCGTTATATGGGGCTCACCCAAATCAGGCTCTTCGTAAATTAGCCTCCTTAGTTCATCCTTGCCGAGCTGGGGCGAATGGTCTGACATTTAGGAGGGTTTGCCGCTCTGCATTAAAAAAGATTTCTATGCTGCTTCACATAATAGCGAATTGCAAATGAAAAGTTTGTGAATTTTGCAATTTGCTATAACAACAACGAAAACATGCGAAAGCTGGTTATGTCAAAACAACCACTGGCTAATGCGTGTAGCGTGTTGTTTTGAGCATGTTCAGAAATTGCTAGCTTTCCCTTCGCTGAAGCAAAAGAGCGTACGCCATAAGCGATTTCTGACATATCAAAAGATAGCAACGCTTTTAAACACAAATCCATTTTCTTTTCGCTATGAAAATACTTGCGGCAGGATGCCTGCACAATGACATTGACTTGATTGAGAAGCTCGCAAGGCAGGCAGAGGACGAGAATGTTGACTTGGTAGTGCTGGCTGGAGACCTGACTTTTGGGGAGGCAAGCACGGAAAACATAATAGGCCCCTTCGTGAAGCGAAACAGGAAAGTTGCCTTGATTCCCGGCAATCATGAGACAACAGCAACTGCCGATTTTCTTTCAAGAAAATATGGCGCAACCAATCTCC
>CAZBPE010000049.1:0-1308 GCA_964493685.1 uncultured Methanosarcinales archaeon | reverse complement strand
GGCGAGGTCGGCTTTTTCGGCTGCGGCGGCGCAAACATTGGCTTGTTCCAGCTTGCTGAGGGTGACATCTTAAGCTATCTTGAGAAGTCGCACAAATACATAAAGGACGCCAGCAAGCGGATAATGGTTACTCACGTTCACCCTGCTGAGTCGATGATGGAGCAGTTTTCTGAGTTCGTTAAGGGCAGCACAGGAGTTACGGCTGCCATTGAAAAGCTCAAGCCCGACCTATTGCTGTGCAGCCACGTGCACGAAGCCTCAGGCTTGGAAGAGACAATAGGCACGACACGCGTTGTGAATGTCGCAAAGACAGGGAAGATTATAGAAATTTAGCCTTTTACAACGCCAAGCGGCACGAGCCTTGCAACTGCCTTCCCCAAGCCGACGTCGTTTGACACTTTTGCCACTTCGTTTATGTCCTTGTATGCGGGCGCTGCCTCTTCTGCTATGCCTTTCCAGCTTGCCGCCTTTACGAGAATGCTTTTCTTCTCCATTTCGTGCGCAACCGCTTCGCCCCTGAACGTGTGAATCGCCTCTGCCCTGCTCATCGCCCTTCCTGCGCCGTGGGCTGTGCTTCCGAAGCTCTTTTCCTCTGCTGTTTTTGTCCCGACAAGGACATAGCTTGCTGTTGCCATGCTTCCTGGGATGAAGATGGGCTGCCCTGTTTTTTGGTACATTTCATTTACTTCTTCCCTTCCGGGCCCGAAGCTTCGCGTTGCGCCCTTCCTGTGGACGCAAACCTCTTTAACATTGCCGTCAATATTGTGCTTCTCAACCTTTGCTATGTTATGGCAAACGTCGTAAACCTGCTTCATTCCATCGTCAGAGCCCGTAACTTTCTTGAACGCGTTGCGCATCCAGTGAACTATCATCTGCCTGTTTGCGAACGCGTAGTTCATTCCTGCGCACATCGCCTTGAAGTATTTCTGCCCCAGTTCTGAGTTGAACGGCGCGTTGACAAGCTCCCTGTCTGGAAGGTGTGAAAACCCGTATTTCTTCTCCATTTCCCTTATGTAGTCGCTGGCAACCTGATGCCCGAATCCCCTGCTGCCGCAATGCACCATCACAGTTACCTGCCCTGGCTTTTCAATGCCAAACGCTGCCGCTGTTTTCTCGTCGTAAATCTCCTCAACTTTCTGTATCTCAAGGAAATGGTTGCCTGCTCCCAGCGTCCCTAACTGCGGCCTTCCCCTTGCAATGGCTGAATCAGATACAAAGCTCGGCTCTGCCTGCTTGAGATAACCGTATTCTTCTGTCGAGTCCAAATCCGCCTTTAAGCCGTAGCCGCGCTCAAGGCTCCACCTGCTT
>CAZBPE010000048.1:3070-9008 GCA_964493685.1 uncultured Methanosarcinales archaeon | reverse complement strand
AAAGGGAGAATGCAATGGTGAACAGCAGGGCTGCGGCTATTAAGAACTTCAGGTATATTCGCCCTTTACTATTTATTCTGATTCTAATCCCAAAATCCCCTCTTTTCCTGTCCATGGTGGAAAGGTTTATAAAGGTGTTTTCCACTCCCTTTTGTTATGGCAAAGCATGAAAAGGATATTTGGGAATTAATTAAGGAGCACCGGAAGGATCCAAGGTTCGTTAATGCGGTTAAGCAGTTCATAAGGGCTTCCACCTCTTGATTAGCTTTTCCTTAAACTCATCATAGCTGATAAAGTTCGGGGTTCTCATATTTTGGAGTTTGTTTACGATTTCATACGCTTTGATTGCGTACTTGTTTAGCATAGTGCTCCTGTCATCTGAAACCACAACATCCATGAGTCTCAGCGCAGCACAAGCGATAATTACAAGGTCGTTCCAGAACTTGCGCCTTGAGAGCTGTCCGCCCACTTCCTTGTAAACAAGGTAGTACTTATCAGCCAAGCTTTCCATTTCCTTTGTCACATTTACAATGTTGTTCCTTACTAGCTCATCAAAAAGCCTTATCAAATCCATACGCAGATTTTTTTCATATTGGGCTGAGCGACGCGGTGCCCTCTTTAATTCGCGCCTTATTACCTCGTTACCGTAAAAGAGAAAGGAAGAACCATTAATGCTGGCTTTTAGCAGGTCTGAATCCTTGTCTATCAACAACATTCCGTAAGCGTTAGTGTCCAATAGCAGCCGTTTCATAAAGCACCACCATTCGCGTTGCCGTCAAGCTTCCAGTAGCCGACCAAAGAGCGGTTCTGGGGATGGTACAAAGTTCGCTTGAGCCGGCAGATGGCTGCCGCAAAGAGGGCTACCGCTGCTATGAATTTCTGATACAGCCTGCCGCTCCTTCCCCAGTTCAGCTTAATTGCTTATCACCGTGTGCGAAAGGTTTATAAATGTTGATTGGCGAGGTAAATGCTATGGAACTTTTGATAAAGGAAAGAAAATGGAAGGCCAATGCTGTAATACCCGAAAGTGTTGACCCTGTTGAGTTAGCTGATAAAATAAAAGCCGGAATGTCTGCCAAGTTCTTGAAAAGGCTAAAGGCCCTTAAATGATTGCTGCCTGGCGCATTGCCGTTTGAGCCTGCCAAGTCTCCAGGCTTCCTGATTTTTATTAGGCGCAGGCCCGTTTCTTTTAACTCGATGCTTATAGTTTCCTGATTGCTCAACAAATGCTTTCTGTTAAAGGTAACCAGATAATCAATTTTAAAGATTGCTGCCACTGCTACAAGCACAGAGTCTTCCTGCTTAACACCCCTCTTCTCCAGTCTCTTAATGAGAGCCTCAAGGTCGATTCCAAGCAATTTTGCCTGCTCTTTAATCATCCTGTCAGAAAGCCACAAATCAGTGTTTTCTGAGTAGAAGCCTTCAATCCTCTGCGCCAATTCCTTGTTGCGCCACTCCATAAGAAGCTCCATCAACAGGAAAGGCGTCACTATGTAAAACTCCTTGACTCCATTCTTAGATGCCATTTTCCCTAAAAAAACATCTGCCTCCTGCTTCTGCTGCCCCTTCCAGTGAGCGACCGTGATAACATCCAAATCAATAATTACCGAGGGCCTTTCAGCTTCAGGTTTCATAACTCCACCTCATAAGCGTTATCTCCGCGGTTCTGGAGCTGGTAAAGAGTGCGCTTGAACCGCTCGCCAAGCAACAGCGAAGGCGAGTCCCGAACGAAGCGAGGACACTTGAACGCGCTGTTCGCTTCTGTAGTGCCGTTGCTGCTGGTAAAGTTGGCATAGCCGAATATGACGCTGTTAGCAAAGGCTGACGAGACATTCGCGTTTGAGAAATTCCTGTCAGCAACGATTGCAGGGGAAGCGGAGGGGTTTGCGGCAAGAGTGTAAAGGGCGAAGATGAGAGTGAACAGGAGGGCTGCGGCTATGAGGAACTTCAAATATATTTTGCCCCTTTTACCGGTTATCAACTCAATAATTCATCACCCTGTGCGAAAGGTTTATAAATATGATTCGTCTCAAATGCAAGCGTGATACGACTATGCAAAAGTCAGTAAGGATAACGCGGACTCCTGTGATGGCTGCGCCTATGAAGCGCCTAAAGCCGCTTACAGATACTCCGGAATGGACGGATTTGATGGAAGCCCTAAAAGCGGCGAAGTCTGAGCCGGCTTTTAAGAGTGCCATTTCAGAATTCAAAAAGAAGCATTCAGGAACAGCGTAAGCAATCATTTCATCCCTCCGCGCCCCGATTCTGCTTCAGCATAACTTTCTGGTGAATCCCTGAACTCGGCATAAAGCACAAACTCTGGTGCGATAAGCTGGTAGTGCGCATTTACAGCCGAATAAGCCGTCACTAATTCTTTTGAAATCTGTCTTTTATCGGCAGAAACAAAAAGGTTGATGCCGTGCAAAGACGCAGCAGCCACTATGCTCAAATCTGCCAAAGTTTTCACCTGAGACTTAACTCCTCCCAACTGTACCTGATAACGCAATGCAAGCACTTCAACCAGGTCAGTTGCGGCAACCTCTCCACCGCTTCTCTCAACAAACAGCCGATAAACCCACAAAAGAAGCTCCTTCAAATTGAGGCCTTTAAACTTGCCCCTGCTCACTAATGTAACAGCAGGCGTTTCTTCAAGCTCCCTCCTAACCGTAGAAGAACCAAAAACAATGAAACCAGAATTAACATGATTAGCAATTCTTACAAGCGCTTCGTCATCATCCACTAACTCACCGTATACCGAAGTGTCAAACATTAATTCTCTCATAATGCCACCTTTGCCAAATCATTGGCGTTGCCGTCAAGCTTCCAGTAGCCGACGAGTGAGCGGTTCTGAGGCTGGTATAAAGTTCGCGAGTGCCACTTGAAGGTGCTGTTGCTCTCAAACGTTCCGTTCCCTGACGAGCAAAGCGAAGGCAGGCTACGAACGCCAGTGAGTATGTGGCTGGTAAAGTTGGCAATGCCGAATATGGTGTTTGTGGCGAAGGCTGAGGAGACGTTGGCGTTTGAGAAGTTCTTGTCAGTGACTATTGCAGGAGAGGCGAAGGGGTTGGCTGCGATGGCGTAAAGGGAGAATGCAATGGTGAACAGGAGGGCTGCGGCTATTATGAGTTTGAAGCACAGCTTGCCCTTTTTGCCAAACGCTAAGACGCTAATCTGCCAAACACCCCTTTAATCTTTGCCTGTTTGTGATAGAAAGGTTTATAAACATTATTAGCAACCGTATTGCCAATATGCCCAAAATGACGCTTAAAATGGGAAAGAGAGGTGTCGACTTCGCAGAGATTGAAGAGTTCTGGCAAGGCGTAGAAGAGCATATGAGAAACCCGGCTTATGCCAAAACCGCCAAGTTCGCACACAAATACCTCACCGGAAAGGCGTGACTTGGTTCTTAAATTCATCTTGCAATCCTCCTAAGCTCACCAGTGAATTCTTTTAGGCTCATCAGCCGGGGAGTTGCAATGCCGGCTGCGCCATTTACGACATCATAAGCCTTTCTTGCATAGGTATTAAGCAAACTCGACCTGTCTTCAGAAACCACTACATCAACTTGTTTCAAGGAAGCGCAGGCAACTATCAGCAAGTCGTTAGCAAACCCCGCCTATTCCTCCACCGCAGCCCTGATATGCGATAAAATACGCCTTAGCCAGCTTATCCACGCGCGCATCTTCATCGTAACTCTTGCCAACAATGCCATCGTACAATCTCAACAAGTCAATAACGTAATTCCCGTCATAACCCTGCAGCTTCTTAGGCGCCTCTTTCAGCTCCTGCCTGATAGTGCGCAAACCGTAAATCCTGAGCTTTCCAAGCGATTTTAAGCGCAGCAGTTCCACGTGCAAATTTTTCAGCCCGCCAACAAGCAACGCGGTGTAGATGTTTGAGTCAAACAAAGCCCGCAAAAAACCCTGCATCATAAGCTCACCCCGAAATTGCAGTTCTGGGGCTGGCAAGGCGTTCTGCTGTGCCACTTGAACGCGCTGTTGGTTGCCGAGCTTAGCGAAGGTAACCCGCGAACGCCAGTGAGCATGTTGGAGTAGCCGAAGAGCACGTTGTTGGCAAAAGCGTGTGAGATGTTTGAGTTTGAGAAGTTGGCGCTGGTGACTATGGCTGGCGAGGCAAAGGGGTTGGCTGCGATGGCGTAAAGGGAGAATGCAATGGTGAACAGCAGGGCTGCGGCTATTGCGAACTTAAGGTACAGCTTACCGCTACTGCCCCAGTTCAGCTTAATTGCCCATCACCCCGTGCGAAAGGTTTATATACGCAAAAAGGAAAGCCCTTTACAAAATGATGCTTAAACAAGTCAAAAGAAAGCTGACTGCCGAAGAGCTTACCGCCGAGATAGATGAGGCTATGAAGGATCCGGAATTCAAGGCAATCGTTAAGGATTTTGTGAAGAGAACAACTTCCTAAAGCCATCTGCCATCCCTCCGCAACGGCTTCTTAAGTTCCTGCTTGAAAGTTTCATAACTCCTAAAAGCAGGCATAGGCAGATTATGCAGGTCGTTCACAAAGGTGTATGCCTTGACAGCCTCCTCTGAAACCATAGTTCTCTTATCATCAGAGTAAACAACTTCCAAGCTGTTAAGGGAAGCTGCGGCGACTATAGTGAAATCGTCTATTATTTGCTGATAAACGACATTTCCCCCAAACCGTTTGTATGCAGAAAAGTATTGTTCAGACAACGTCTCTGTTTGCGGGCTGACTCCCAGACTCCTCTCGCCGACAAGCAGGTCGTACAGGGATAAGAGCAGAATCCTGAAGTTCCTTGCTTTTTTCATGAATTCGACTTTCACGTCCGCATCCGTTTGCCTTAACTCTTTCCTTACAACAACATTGCCATATGCCAAAACCTTATTTTTATTAGCCAGAACCAACTCATAATCACCCAATTCAAAGATTCTTCCGTAAATATTGGTGTCCAAAATCACCCGCTTCACAGGGCACCACCCACCGAGAGCGCGTTAGCTGCAAAGGCTGACGAGACGTTGGCGTTTGAGAAGTTCTTGTCAGTGACTATTGCAGGAGAGGCGAAGGGGTTGGCTGCGATGGCGTAAAGGGAGAATGCAATGGTGAACAGGAGGGCTGCGGCTATTATGAGTTTGAAGCACAGCTTGCCCTTTTTGCCAAACGCTAAGACGCTAATCTGCCAAACACCCCTTTAATCTTTGCCTGTTTGTGATAGAAAGGTTTATAAACATTAGCTTCAACAGTGCGCTTATGACAGCGTCTAAGAGTGTAAAGGCGACCGAGGCTAAAGCCGCAAGCCCTGAAGAAGAGCTCCCAACTGACCCGATTGAGTTTGCCAGAAAGCTCAAGCAGCTTGTGAGCGAGGACTTCGCCAGAAGCTACAGGCCTATCAAGAGAATAGCACTCAAGCACTGATGCCACCTTCTGAATCCTTAAACAGTTCGGATGGCTCCGTTATTTCTACAGAATCGAGCCCGTTGGCTGCCAACAGCCGTCTTATCTCTTCCTGCCGGTTCCTCAAATCTTTCCTGTTAAAAGTGACTATTGTTGCGTGCCTGATGCTTGCAACAAGAATAATCAGCACATCCTCGCCTTTTATGCCCTTATCTGTAAAAGACTTAATTACTTCATCGTAGTCAATGCCTTTTTCGATAAATTCTGCGACAATCTCGGTAGTGTCAACTAATTCTGAGCTGTTGGAATGGTAAAAGTCAAGAATCTTAATTACAATCTCCCTATACTTCCACAACGCCAAAAGAGCGTCAAAGCTCCTGAGCGAAACCAACCAAAACTTCCCATCCCTAACTCCATCAGCTACGTAATCCAAGAAGCGCTTGGCATACTCTTTTCTGCCATAATCCGCAGCAGACTCATTTCTTGGATAGTTAGCTACTGTTACAACATCCAAATCAACAATAATTTTCTTCACAGTTTCACCTTATCCCCAATGATG
>CAZBPE010000048.1:0-3030 GCA_964493685.1 uncultured Methanosarcinales archaeon | reverse complement strand
TCTGAGTGCCGTTCCCTGCTGAGCAAAGCAAAGGCAGCCTACAAATGCAATGAGCATGCTGGCAATGCCGAAGATGACGTTGTTTGCGAAGGCTGAGGAAACGTTCGCGCTTGAGAAGTTGGCGCTGGTGACAATGGCTGGGGAAGCGGAGGGGTTTGCGGCGAGGGCGTAAAGGGCAAAAGCGAGAATGAACAGGAGGGCTGCGGCTATTAAGAGCTTCATATACAGCCTGCCTTTTTTGCTGCTAATCAAGCTGATGATGCCCAAAACACCTCTCTTTCCCCGAAACTCACGCTTTTGCCGAAACCTTTATAAATAAAAAAGTAACTGTTAAGCGCATGAAAACCGGAACCGAGGAAAACGTGAAAAAAGCCAGATACGTTATCCCTGAAGATACTGACCCTATTGAGCTTGCCGACGAAATGAAGAGAGGCATAACCGTAAAGCTCCTCTCTGACTTGGAAGAGCTCAGGAAACGAGACTTCCTTAAGGGCAGAGGCATTATAAAGGCAAAAGCTTAACTCAGTAAGCGGCTTAAACATTTTGAACTCCATTTAACACTTCGCCAGGCGCGCGGATCTTTATCTCCTGCAGGCTAAAACTCTTCAGCACACCGTTGATTTGACGCTCCTTGCTCCTCAAATGCTTCCTGTTAAAGGTTACCAGATAATCAGCCGCAAAAAGAGAAGCAATCATCACAAGCGCTGCATCCTCTTCCTTGACTCCATGTGCAACCAGCGTTAGAGCAAACTCCTTATCATTAACCCTGAATGACTCAAGCTTTTCCATAACCTCCTCCGCGCTTATTTCCCTCGCGTATTCTTTGTAAAATGCTAAAATTTTCTCACGCAACTCAGCATACTTCCATTTTTCAGCCAGCTCCAGCAGCGTATAAGGCACAATTACGCCAAAATTTTTCCCTTCAAGCTTTGCAATAAATTCAGCAGCTTCTTGTGCCTGAGAACTTTTATCCCACAAGTAAACCGTCACCACATCCAAATCTATGACAAGCAGCGGTTTCACACAACCACCCCATGATTCACGTAAACCAAAGAGTCATTAGCGTTGCCGTCAAGCTTCCAGTAGCCGACTAATGACTTGTTTTGCGGCTGGTAAAGAGTTCGCTTGAACCACTCGCCAAGCAACAGCGAAGGCGAGTCCCGAACGAAGTAAGGACACTTGAACGTGCTGTTCGCTTCTGTTGTGCCGTTGCTGCTTGTGAAGTTGGCAATGCCGAAGAGCGCGTTAGTTGTGTATGCTGACGAAACGTTCGCGTTTGAGAAGTTCTTGTCAGCAACGATTGTAGGGGAAGCGGAGGGGTTTGCTGCGAGGGCGTAAAGGGCAAAGGCAAGAGTGAAGAGCAGGGCTGCGGCTATTAGGAACTTCAAATATATTCTACCCCTTTTACCAGTTATCAACTCAATAATTTATCACCATGTGCGAAAGGTTTATAAATGCGTTTTGATTGTGCATGGAATAGTGAAGGAATATGCAAAAGCTTATCAGTGTTAAACCGTTGTCGGAAAGCAAGGAATGGAAGGTTCTTGAGCGACAAATAGACGAAGCTACGAAGGATCCTGAGTTTGTTAAGGCAGTCAAGCGGTTTATTAAGGCAACCTCTCAATAGTTTATGCTCTTTCATCGTGAAACCTCCTGAGCAGGCTCTTGAATTTCTCATAACTAAGCAGTTCCGGAATCCGCAACTGGTTCTTCTCATTTACGGTTTCGTAAGCCTTTTTAGCCTCGCCGCTTAGCATGGTCTTGGTATCGCTCGAAGCCACTATATCGAGCCCGTGAATAGAAGCTGTGGCTATGATAATGAAGTCCTTTCTTATTTCCTCATAGGTCTTTTTCCCTTTATTCTTGGAATAGTCATCAAAGTACTGCAGGGACAAGATTTCAATAGAAGGTGTCGTCCTGTAAGTTCTGTCTTCCTTCTGTGTGAGGTCGTCATAAAGGTTAAGCAGCAGCATTCTCTTGCTCCTGTCCTCTACTTTCTCCCTCTTTGATACCTCCCTTAATTCTGCCCTGATAACTTCACTTCCGTAAATTATTATTGCTGCAGGTATTAAACCAAGCAATTCCATGGAGGTTTTCCTGTCGAGGATAATTTCTCCGTAAACATTAGTATCCAGCAGCACTCTTTTCACAAAACCACCTCATTGGCGTTTGTGCAGTTGGCGTCAGCAACGATTGCTAGGGCGGCTAAGGGGTTTGCTGCGAGAGTGTAGATGGAAAGCGTCAGAGTGAACAGGAGGGCTGCGGCTATTGCGAACTTAAGGTACAGCTTACCGCTACTGCCCCAGTTCAGCTTAATTGCGCATCACCCTGAGCGAAAGGTTTAAATACTTGCACATAATTAAATGCAATATGCGCATTAACTGTGCATGGAGGGACTAAAATGCCGACACTAACTTTAGCTGTACCGGCTGATTTGAAGTCGGGTATGGACTCTTTGCCTGAACTGAACTGGTCGGAGGTGGCGAGGGAGGCAATAGCGCAGAAAGTTGCAGAGTACAAGCTGTTCAAGTCAATAGTTGCCAAATCAAAACTCACCGAAAAAGATGCGCTGGAAATTGGGCGCAAGATAAATGAGGGAATGTATCGGGAGTACAAAAAGAGGATGGAAGGGCTGAAGTAAATGCTTCTTGTTGTTGACGCCAACATCGTGCTATCTGCGTTGGTTGCAGGACGGATAACAGACCTGCTTTTATCGCAAAAACTTGAACTGGTGGCGCCAGAGCTGCTATTTATTGAGGTTAGGAAGCACAAAGAAGAGCTAAAGGAGCGGTCTTCCCTTGGGAGTGATGATTTTGAAACGCTGCTTGCGCTTCTTGAAAAGAGGATTAAAGTGTTTCCAATGGATGAATTTATCACGCTTATGCCAAAAGCTGAGGAACTGCTTGGCGAGCATAAAAAGGATGCCCCGTATGTTGCACTGGCGCTTAAGCTTGACTGCAGAGTCTGGTCATACGAAAAGAGGTTTCGCGACATGGGCAGCGTTAAGTCGCTCGCTACTGCAGATGTCGC
>CAZBPE010000047.1:0-9042 GCA_964493685.1 uncultured Methanosarcinales archaeon | reverse complement strand
GTATGTAAGGGTTGATTCTTTGGATGAAAAAGACAAGTCCTACTTCAAAAAGATTTACAAATCAAGCGAAGGCAAATACGACCTTTATTACCTCTTCCTCGAGCGAGCATATAAATTAGCAAAAGATAAAGGAAAAATTGGCTTTATTATTCCAAACAAGTTCTGTGCTGCAAGTTCAGCTGAGGCATTGAGAAAAGTTATGCTGGAAAAATCAAATAATTTAAGAATAATTAGCGTGAGTCATTTGGACATTTTTGCAGGTACCGCAAATTATCCAGTAATTGTTATTTGCGAAACAGGAGGCGGTAATCTTAAAAAAATTGACATATCCTCAGCTTCTAAGCTAAATAGGTTTATGAATAATGAAGTAGATGGATATTCTTTGAAAATGGAAGAGTTATCAATCTTGCCGTCGGGCATATTTCCCATAAACGTTACCCGAGAACAAATTGATGTCGTATTAAATTTGTTAAAGAAAAATCCCAAATTTCTGGACTTCGTGAAAATTTCTGAAGGGCTACGTATACCCCCAATTTCAATTTGAAAGATGGTCTCCCATAAAAGAAGGGGCGAGCATATCAAAAAAGAATCTCAAAAAAGTCATTAGCGACGCTTCGGAACGATATATTAACATCCTCAACTCAAAAATACTTATTGCGGAAGATGCCTTACGAATAACTGCGACTGCTGACCTTAATAAGAGAATACCACAAGGGGGTGTGTATTTCGCCGTATTATTGAAAGAAGATATAGAACTGGGCTATGTTCTGGTTTTACTTAATTCGGGTTTACAGTCGTTTATTTACAAAATCTTGTTTGGCGGTATGCACATGGGCGGCGGCTACCTTCGATACAGAACTGAGTTTCTTGAAAATTTGCCATTTAAAATAACTGACAAGAAAGAACAAAGTAAGCTGTTGATATTTTCAGACAAAATGCTCTCCCTGCACAAGCGCCTCAGCGAGCTTGGCAACAAGATGACTCTTGAAAGGCAGCGCATTGAGGAGGAAATCAAAAAAACTGATGCGGAGATTGATGAACTTGTTTATCAGCTTTATGGCATAACTGAGGAAGAAAAAAAGATTATTGAAGACTCGCTGAAATAGCTTCTGTTGTTGCCGTTTTAGGTTCTAATTCATCATACTTCCATCCTTTTGTGAGCTTCTTCCCAACTGCCTTTTCCAGCTGCTGCAGGGTGAATTCTGACTGGGCGCTGATTATGGATTTTCTGTCAACGTCTATGTAGAACAGGCCAAGGTCATAAGGCTCTATTACGTTTTCATTTACCGCCCTTTTAAAGATTGTCTGCAGCTCTTCTTCGTTTAAGCTTCGCAGCAGCAGCCCTTTCGGGACAAAGTCATTGACGGTTGCCTTCTTAAGCACGCCGTCCTTTTTTATGTATAAATTCATGTGTGACATTTAAGCATCAGAAAAGCATTTAGCGGGCAGCTTATATTTAAATGTTGCAGTTTAAATTTTTATAATAGTTGAATAACTTTCAGTTTTGGGTTTTTTCTTGAAGGAGTTCCTCATACCCCCTCTCCTCAATCTCTTCCGCAAGTTCCTTCCCGCCTTCCTTTACTATCTTGCCATCAGACATCACCAGAACCCTGTCGGGCTTTATGTGGTTCAGGAATCTCTGGTAGTGGGTTACAAGAAGAACGCCCATATCGCTGCTCATTGATTTTTTTATTCCGTCTGCGACTATTTTCATTGAGGTTACGTCCAGCCCGGAATCGGTTTCGTCAAGTATGGCTATTTCGGGCTTGAGCGCTGCGAGCTGGAGTATTTCTGTTCGCTTCTTTTCCCCTCCTGAGAATCCTTCGTTTACGTATCTCTTTGCAAAGCCTTCTTCCATCTTCAGCATTTTCATTTTTTCTTTCAGCAGTTTCATGAATTCGCATACAGGCATCTTTTCCTTCTGCCTTGCGTTTATTGCAGTCCTCAGGAGGTTCGCTATGCTTACGCCTTCTATGTCCTGCGGGTGCTGGAATGACAGGAATAGCCCAAGCCTTGCCCTTTTGTCTGGCTTTTCTTTCGTTATGTCCTCTCCCATGAATCGTATGCTTCCTTCCGTTACCGTATATTTTGGGTTGCCTGCTATTGTGTTTGCCAGCGTGCTTTTTCCAGAGCCGTTTGGCCCCATCAGCGCAACAACCTCGCCTTTCCCGACGCTGAGGCTCACTCCTTTGAGTATTTCCTTTCCTTCAACGCTTGCGTGCAGGTTTCTCACGGTTAGTTCGTTCATTTGCCGCTTCCCCTGTAAATCACAAGCCCTTTCTGCGCTGCCTTCAGCGCAAGCAGCCCGCATTTTATGCGAAGGTGGCTGACTTTTACCGGCAGCATTCCCAGCATTTTTTCGTTGCCCATTTTTCTTACCTCTTCAGTCTTCTTTCCATTGATGTGCTCTGTCAGTATTGATGCTGCTGCCTGGCTTATTGCGCATCCTTTCCCGATGAATTTTGCCATCAAAATCTTTCCGTTCCTGACTTTCATGAAAATCTCTATCTCGTCCCCGCAGACTGGGTTGAAATCCCGGTACCTCACGTCCGCCTTTGGAATTATTCCGTGGTTCTTTGGAGCCCTGTAGTGCTCGAGAAGCTCTTCCCTGTATATGTCTTCTGCGAGTTCCATTTAAGCCCCCATTATTTTCCCGACTTTTGAAAGCGCCAGTATCAGGCTGTCAATTTCGTCCTTTGTGTTGTATATGTAGAAGCTTGCCCTTGCGCTTCCCTGTATTCCGAGCAGCCCCATGAGCGGCATTGCGCAGTGGTGCCCTCCTCTTACTGCAATTCCCTCTCCGTCAAGTATTGTTGAAACGTCATGTGGATGGGCGCCCTTTATGTTGAAAGAGACAACTCCGGTTCTTTTCTCTGCAGAAGGCCCGTAAATCTCCAGCCCTTCAACGCCGCTTAGCCTTTTCATTGCGTATCTGGTCAGCTGCAGCTCGTGCTCCCTTACGTTGTCCATTCCAATCTTCTTCAGGTAGTCAATCGCTGCTGAAAATCCTGCTGCGCCTGCGATGTTTGGCGTTCCTGCCTCGAATTTCCAGGGCAGCTCATTCCATGACGCGCTTTCAAAAGTCACTTCGCTTATCATGTCGCCCCCGAAAGTTAATGGCTCCATCTTATCCAGCAGTTCTTTTCTTCCGTAAAGGACTCCTATGCCTGTCGGCCCTAGCATTTTGTGCGCTGAAAACGCGAGAAAGTCGCACCCGATTTTTTTCACGTCAACCGGCATATTTGGGACTGACTGTGCCCCGTCAACTGCGACTACAGCGCCTTTATCGTGCGCTACCTCTGCTATTTCCCTTGCGTTGTTTATCGTTCCGAGGACGTTTGAGGCGTGAGTTACCGCAACCACTTTGGTTTTTTTTGTGATTAGCTCCTTAATCTGTCCGATGCTCAGCTCCCCTGTTTTGTCAATGTCCGCATACTTTATCCTTGCCCCTGAAATCCTTGCTGCATTCTGCCACGGCACGAGATTGCTGTGGTGCTCCATCCTGCTCAGCACTATCTCATCGCCTTTCCTTAGCGTTTTTGCAAAGTGGTTCGCCACGGTGTTTAGGGATTCTGTTGCGTTCTTTGTGAAAACAATCTCCTCGCAGCCTTCCGCGTTTATGAATGAGGCCGCCTTCTCGTGCGCTTTGTCATAAAGCTCTGTTGCTTCGCCGCTGAGTGTGTGCACTGCCCTGTGGACGTTTGAGTTGTGCTTTTCGTAGTACTCTTTTATCGCGTCAATGACCTGCCTTGGCTTTTGGGTTGTTGCCGCGTTGTCAAGGTAAACAAGCCTTTTCCCGTTTATTTTCCTCGCCAGTATCGGGAAGTCCTTTCTTATTGCCTTTGTGTCAATCATTTTCAATCCTCTTG
This sequence comes from uncultured Methanosarcinales archaeon, assembly GCA_964493685.1. Taxonomy (GTDB): domain Archaea; phylum Nanobdellota; class Nanobdellia; order Woesearchaeales; family UBA10216; genus UBA492. The sequence continues at coordinate 5,173 of CAZBPE010000047.1, read as the reverse complement.
GTTATTATGCCTCTTATTTTTTCCCTTAGCTCTGGCACGTCAGTTCTGCCTGCGAACTGCTCAAAAAATCCCTTGATTATCGTTTTTCTCGCCTCATTTTCGCTTATTCCCCTGCTTGTCAGGTAGAAAACCTTCTCGTCGTCTATCCTGCCAACTGAAGCTGCGTGAGTTGCAGAGACTTCATTGTTGCCTATTTCAAGCTCAGGCACCGGCAGAGCCTCTGTTCCTTCGTTCATCAGCATTATTCTTGTCTTCTGGTGCGCTGACGAGTTGCTCGCTTTTTCCCCTATTTTTGAGAAGCTTTGAAGCACAGCCTTTGAGCTGTCTTTCAGCGCTCCGCTTCCAAGTATCAGCGATTCGGTGTTTTTTCCTGCGTGTATGCACCTGTTCGCAAAGTCAAACTCCTGTTTTTTGTTCCCGAAAAACACGGTGAACATGCTGCTTTTTGCACTGTCCCCTTCAAGTTGGGAGGTTGTCTCGGATTTTGTGGCTGAGCTGCCGGTTGCTATGTCAAGCCATTCAACGTTTGCGTTTTTGTGGATGAAGGCTTTTCTTGAAACCGTGTTCCTGCATTCGCCAAGCTGCTGTATTGCCGCAAACCTTATTTCCGAGTTCTTCTCTGCAATTATCTCCACCTCTTCATTCCGTTCCCCTGAATTTCCTGAAATTTCCTCTATGATTGTTGCCCTGCTTCCCTCCTCTGCCGTTATTGAAAGGCGCAAAAGCCTGCCTTTGCCGTTTATCTTTATCGTGCCCAAATCAGTGTTTTTCGGAATTACTATTGCTTTTTTCATCCTACTGCTCCTGTCATTTCAAGCTGTATGAGCTTGTTCAGCTCAACTGCGTATTCAAGCGGAAGCTCCTTTACTACAGGCTCTATGAATCCGGAAACTATCATCTGGACAGCCTCTTCCTCCTTCAGCCCGCGGCTCATTAGATAGAATATCTTTTCAGCGCTGAGCTTTCCAACCGTGGCTTCGTGCGACATCTCTACAGATTCCTCCTTCACATCCATTTTCGGAACAGTGTTTGAGGCTGACTTTCTGTCGAGTATCAGCGCATCGCATACTGAGGCTATTTTTGAGTTCTTTGCGCCCCTTGCGACTTTTACTGCGCCCCTGTATGTGCATATTCCGCCGTCTTTGCTTATGCTTTTCATTCTTATGTGCGAGCTCGTGTTTGGCGCAAGGTGGTATACCTTTGCTCCAGTGTCCTGATTCTGCCCTGCGCCTGCATATGCTATTCCAAGGTGCGATGCCCTTGCGCCTTCCCCTTTCAGGACGCTGCTGGGGTATAGCATCGTCGTGCAGCTTCCAAGATTGCCCCCAATCCATTCGATGATTCCTTTTTTTTCCACAATTGCGCGTTTTGTGTTAAGGTTGAAAGTGCTTGTGCTCCAGTTTTCAACGCTTGAATAGCGGACTCTTGCATTTTCTCCCACGAAAATTTCAACGCAGCCTGCGTGCAGCGCTTTCGCGTCGCCGAACTCCGGGGCTGAGCATCCTTCCACGTAGCTTACCTCGCTCCCTTTATCCGCTATTATAAGCGTGTGCTCGAACTGCCCCCCCCTTCTTGCGTTCATCCTGAAGTATGCCTGAAGCGGCATGCCAACCTTCACTCCTTCAGGCACGTAAATGAACGTTCCGCCGCTAAAAACCGCCGCGTGCAGCATTATGAACTTGTGCTCGCTTGCAGGCACGCATTGCATGAAATGTTTCCTGACAAGTTCGGGATATTTTTGCACTGCAACGTCCATGTCCTCAAAAATAACGCCGAGCTTTTCAAACTCTTTTTTCAGGTTGTGGTAGATGACGCTGCTTTCATACTGCGCCCCGGCGCCTGCGAGCGCCTTTCTCTCTGCTTCTGGTATTCCAAGCGCGTCAAAAGTTTTCTTTATCTTTGCCGGAACCTTTTCCCAGTCTGATGCCGTTGCGTCCGGCTTCCTGTAAAACGTTATTTTGCCCATGTCAAGCCCGCTTAAGTCTGGTCCCCATTTTGGCATCGGCGTTTTCCTGAACAGTTCAAGGGCAGCCAGCCTTTTATGCAGCATCCATTCAGGCTCGTTCTTGTCTTTTGAAATGAACCTCACAAGCGCTTCGTCAAGCTCTCCCTGCTTTGAAGCGTAAGCGTCCCTGCTGGCCACGTGGGCATCCATTGCTTTTCTTATCTTTGAAATCTGCAGTGTTTTCATCGCTTAAACCCCGAGCAGAAAGTTCTTTTTCTCATTATTGCGAGCAGCATTTGCGCCTCTTTAATGAAATCAGCTTGGCTGGCAATCCTTTTGGCAGCTTTTGCGACATCCTTCCTGAACCTTTCATCAAGCCTTATCTTTGCGGCCCTTTTGTCTTTCATGTACTGGCTTATTGTTGACTCTTCAACGCACAGGAGCTTCGCTATATCCTTTTGTTTCCTTCCGCAAGCCTTCATGAAGATTGCCATCTCTCTTCTTATTGATGGCAGCGTGTAGAAGACTTCTATCTCCTGCGGCATCATTAATCTCGATTTCATTAGAAATTCACTATTGTGAACTTTTATTTAAAGCTTTGGATTCTGCTGAGAACAGCCTCTCCCCGTTTGAGAGCCTGCCTTTTGGCGCCTATTCCCAGCGCTGCGTTAGTCTTTGCTATTGAATTCTCGGCGCTCATCATCCCGAACATTGCCCTTATTGCGTCTATGTTCTCGGGCACAACGTCTGCCTGCTGGTCTATTGCTATGTGCATTCCAAGCTCGCCGTCTTCGTCAAGCCCGACCCCCTCTTTCCAGACGCATACCTCGTACATGTTTCCGTTCCTTCCGTTTGATTCTGCGTAATCCTTAATCTGTGCCGTTGACAGGAATCCGTCTTCTGAGCTGACAACTTTTATCCTCTGGTTTTCTGACAAGACCCTCAGCACATCATCGGTTGTTTCGGGCGCGTTGTGAAACTCTGCGAACAGCATGTGCCCGTGCATTATCGTCATCGGCGCTATTCCTGCAAGCGACGATATCTTTATGCTTGGAAGCACTGTTGAAACATCCCTTGCATGATGGCTTGGGTATTCCATCGCAGGCTCCCAGGCATTTACAGGCCCCTTTTTGTTGCTTTCTCCCGGGTCAACGCTTCTCCTGACAACAGCAACCCTTGCTTTCTTTATCTTGTAGAACTTGTCAATCTGTGAAATCACCCGGCAAAGCGCTGTCGTGTTGCACGAGACCACTCTCGCGTATTTTCTGCCGGTTGCTTTATCATAGTTGCAATGGCTGTTGAATGAGAAATTTGTCAGGCTGTGCTTCTCGCCGCCCTGAAAAATCACCCTTAGTTCAGGAAACTGCCTGTAGATTTCCATGTTTTCTTCGCCGCTGTGTTTTGGTGCGCAGTCAATGACGACATCCGTCTCTTTCAGGAGCTCCTTTAGGGCTCCTTCCACCTTGTACCCCCTGCTTTCAAAAGGGCTTTTGTCAGAAACTGCAAACACTTTTATTCCTTTTTCAATCGCCTCAAAGAACCTGAAGTCAGGGCTTGTTTTTGTCACTCCCGACAGCTCCATGTCATCCTGCTTCAGGATTGCGTCAGCCACTCTTCTTCCTATTGTCCCGTATCCATTTACGGCTACCTTAAGCTTTTCCATCATCACATCCCGAACAAAATTTGGTGTAAGAATGCTTCCTGCTCCTGCTTGCTTTCCTTCCTGTTCATGAATTCAATGGCATCGTCCATTGCCTTCTCGGCAGCAGGTTCCTTTTTTTGCCTTTCAGCCATGCTAACCACCTCTATATTACGTCATCATACGTTGTATGACGTTATATTTAAATATTTGCCTTCTGGAGACTATATTGCTCGGCATCATCAGAAAAAATTTATAATGGGCGCTGAGACATCTGAAGGCATGGCGGGGCTTCTTAAGGCTGGTTCAGGCAAGCTTGATGAGTTCCTCGGCGGCGGCTACGAGCCTTCTGTAATCACGACAATATTCGGCCCGTCAGGAACAGGAAAGACTACCGCCTGTCTTCTATCGGCAATATCTGCTTCAAGGGACGGCAAAGTCCTTTTCATAGACAGTGAGGGCGGCTTCTCAATAGAGCGCCTGAAGCAGCTTGCTCCTGATTACAAAAAGGCGCTTGACCGCATCTTCATCATGAAGCCAACAACCTTTGCAGAGCAGAAGAGCTGCATAGACGCTATTCACGCCAAGCTGCCTAAGGGAATCGGGCTTATTATATGCGACACAATCTCTGCGCTTTACAGGGTTGAGCGCGGCGATGACAACCGCAGCCTCAACGCCGAGCTTGGCAGGCAGGTCGGGAAGCTTCTTGAACTGGCAAGGAAGAACTCAATTCCCGTGATAATAACCAATCAGGTGTATGCTGATTTTGACGACAAGACGAAAATCAGGATGGTTGGAGGCGACATAATTGACTACAACAGCAAGTGCATGATTGAGCTTCAGCCTATTGCGAAAAACCAGAGGCGCGCAGTCCTGAAAAAGCACCGCAGCCTTCCTGTGAAAGAAATCATTTTTGAGATAAGGGAGCAGGGGATTTTCTGACAGCTTTCAGATTTATGTTCTGCCAACTTAACCCTGATAGGGGGGCATGCATATACTTCTTAACGATTGTCCATGGTTTAATAACGTTATCTCTAATCCCTTGGAAAAACCATAGACATCCTTGTTTATTCTTACGTCTTCAAATACTAAGCTATACGTATCATATCTAATTAATGACAAGAATGGATAAAGAAGTAAATCCCCTTCAATGCTTTCCCATAAGTTTTTAATTTTGAAAAAAACTTGAGGGTCGTTTGGAGCCGAAATCCTTCCATCCTGTGCTTCCCTCCGTTTCATTCTTCCTATTGCAATCATTTCTGGGCAAATGTGTTCTATAAGAACAACTTCTAAACCTGCCTCTGCCGCTATTTTGTAACAACCTATTCTAGAGCTCAGTCTACCAAAACTCGCTTCCACTATTGACCCTTTGCCATTACCAATAGAATCGTACACCGCCTTAAATATCAACTTCTCAACAAAAGGGCGCTGAGCGTCAGAAAATTCTGTAAAGCCAAGCTGATTTCTTGCTTCAAGAGCGTCAAATCTATTGTAATCTAGTCGTTTTTCTAAATGTTTGGCATTTGTAGTTTTTCCTGTGCCTGGTAGGCCAGCTAATAAAATCAGTGGGCATTTCATGTGTCCATTAT
>CAZBPE010000046.1:8654-9052 GCA_964493685.1 uncultured Methanosarcinales archaeon | reverse complement strand
GAATATAATCATCAGCATTAACTAAATATTTTATTTCTCACTCCACTTCTCTCAATATTCCAGATGCCCGCATATCAAGATAAAAGGTAAGGAAGGGGGAAAAGGGAAATGGCAGGGAAAAAAGAGAACAGCAGAGATTTTCTAAAGCAATCTTTAGTCTGTGTCCACTCTTGGCGCAAGAATAAAGCTGAGCATTACCTTGTCAACCGTCGCGTATGTCAGCTTTAGCGGGTAGTCCTTGTTGAACTGTATCGTTACCGCTTCTGCAAGCTTGCATCCTTCCATCATCTTCTTGAGGTATTCAACTGAGTATTTTGACCTTACCTCTCCAGCCGCCTGTATCTTTGTTGAGTCGTCTTCCCTTATTTCAATGGCTGCCGTGTTCAGGTCGCCCTCTG
>CAZBPE010000046.1:0-8640 GCA_964493685.1 uncultured Methanosarcinales archaeon | reverse complement strand
CATTCCCTGCTGTGCCGAGAAGCTTACTGATTCTGCCACCGTGTCGGCATCGCCTATCGCCTCGTTGAGCGCTGACGATTGCATCTGTATCGTTACCGGGAACTTCAGTTCAGGCACCTTCTGCTCCTTTTCCTCTATGTCTATGATTGGAAGCGCAAATGTTCTTGTTGATGCGGACTTTAGCTGCATTTTCAGCTTGTTATCCGCGAGTTCAAGAGTGAGCATGTCTGTCTGGTTTGCCCTTCTGAGTATCTGCTTGAAATTTGCCAGGTTTACTGCTATGTCAACCGGCTTTTCAACATTGTATTCAGTAAAGGCGCTTGGCAGAAGCTTGAAAACCACCATTGCGACATTGGCGGGGTCCATTGCTATTAGCTCTATCCCGCCGCTTCCAACCTTTATTCTTGTCTCGTTTACAAGCTCAGAAATTATCGATATGCTGTCTTTCAGGTATCTCGGCTCTGCAAGAGTTAATTTCATTACTATCCCCAACAAAAAGCGATATTCCCCTTCTATTTATAAAGTTTTTTTAAATGGTTATATGGGAGTGCCCGGATTTGAACCGGGGACGTCACCGGCTTCAGCGGTGTGTTCTCCCAGGCTGAACTACACTCCCGTTGCAGTTAATGTGTTGGCAGCGCCTTTAAATTATTTTCGTAGAAATCTATTCCCCAAGCTCCTCTTCCTCAACGTCGATGCTTGGTTCTTCCTCTTTCTCCTTCTTGACCTCCTCAAGCTTTTCTGCATTTGGCACAGCCTCAATTGTTCCCAGCCTGCCTGTCGTCAGCTGAAGCTCTCCCTGCCACTCGTTAACGTAGCCGTTTTTTATGGTGATTGTGTCGCCCGCCTTTACCCTGTCTGCCTGCTCGTTCCAGAGGCTGAGCCTAACCTGCCCGGAGCCGTCTTTTATCACGGCGTCAGCCACTTTTCCTTCCTTTCCGAACTTGTTGAAAGTCCTTGCCTCTCCAACCTCAACTACTTCCGCTGTCAGCTCTACGCTTCCCTGCTTTGGCTTGAGTTCGCTTATTCTCATAGCAAACAAGTAGTCTCGTATGATATAAATAGGTTTCTGAGAGAACTCGCCCTGCAGCGTTATTCGGTTAAATTTAAATAACTGGCAGAAGTTTCCCTATGCTATGCGGGGATACCGAAGCGGTCAAACGGGGCAGACTCAAGGCGTTAATGTGAGTCATCTGCTGGCTTAGTGCCTTCGTGGGTTCGAATCCTACTCCCCGCATCATTTCTATCCTAGAAATGAGCAAAGATGGAACTAAGTTGGGCTTAAAGCCCAACGAGTAAGTTCGTGCCACTTTACGTGGCACTTAACCACCTTTACTCAATTTTTCTGTGAAAAATTGTTCTGACTCCTACTCCCCGCATTTTCTCGATTAGAATTTTGATTAATCAGAGCCTTTTCAGCTTTTCTTCTATGTTCTGGAGCTCTCTTTCGAGCTTTTGCGACTCTGTCAGCGGCACCGGTCTTGGTGTTGGCGGCGCCATTTGCTTAATTGCCTGTTTTGCAGCCTTGTCTGTTTCCTTGTTGTGAACTATCGGCTTTGCTGCGTGCTTTTTTGGCAGGCTGCTTACCCTTACTCTTGGCATCTGTGATTTCAGCTGTGCTATGAGCTGCGCAATTTCCCTCATTGTTTCCTTCAGCTGAAGTATCAGCTCTTGCTTGCGCCTTTTGTTTTCCCTTAGCCTTTCGCTGTTCTGGAGTATTTTTATCAGGTTTTTTGATGATTCAAGGAGAGCTCTTCTTACCTCTGTGGGGTTTTCTATTCCTACGTATACCGGCTCTTCCCTTGCTGTCATCTTACCTTGCCATTGAGTGCTCTATTGTTGTTACCTTGTCTTCTATCTGGTTGATGTCGTCATTCCATGTTTGCAGCTCGTGCTCTTCTTCTGCCTTTATCTGGCTTAGCTTGCTTAGCGTGTCCCTTGCCTCTGCTATTTTTGCTTTTATCTGCGCAAGAGTTTCCTCAACTTCCCTGTATCTTTCAACCTTGACAAAAACCGGCGCTTTCATCATTCGTCTCTCCCCCCTTTTTATTCGAATATGTTGTTCTCTGTAAGTATTAGGCTTCTTTGGAGTTCCTCGACTATTTTAACGAACCGTTCGTACTCCCTTTCCTCTGCCCTGAAGATGTCCTTTTCCTGTTTTGTGCTTTTTTCTTTTTCGTTTTTGATGAATGCTTCAAGCCCTTCTATCAGGCTTCTGTAGTCATCGCCCTTTATGAACACCTCGCCCCTTGCTCCTGTGCCGAAGCTTGCGATTTCAGTTTCTTTTTTCGGGAATTCTGGCCCTTTTTCCATGTCTTCTAAGTGCGGTTCTGCCGGCGTGTATTTGTATGCGTCTTCCATGCTTTCATGTTCAGGCTCTTCAGGAAGAATCGGCTCTTCCGGCATTTTTAGTTCGTGGTTCGTCATTTCCTGCTCAGGAGCTTCCGGCGGTTCAGGCGTAATCTCAAAATCAGGCTGTTCCGCTTCCTGTTCTGGCAATTCCGGCATGTCAATGCCTTCAGAAATCGGCTCTAGCTCTGGTATCTCCGGCAGCCTTAAGTCCTCAATAGGCTCCTGCTCAGGGAAGTTTGGCAGTTCTGCCTCCCTTTCCCCTGCTTTTGGCGGCAGCGGCAGCTCAAGCTGGCTGCCTTTAGAGTCATCTTTTTTCTTTTTTAAAAAGCCCAAAAACCCCACTTTACCACCTTAGGTAAGTAAATACGTTTGTTTTTATTAAACTTTGTTGAGCATTATGGAATGGTAACGAAAAACATTATAAATGAACAGAAGCCTCCTTTGCCATTATGGGCATATCAATTGATGAGAAAACTAACAGCAAGTGCGCCTTTGAACAACTGGCATCGCACTTGCGTCATAGCCTCTCTTATTCTGCCCGCTGTAATGTTCCATTCAATCAGTTGCAGGACGCGCTTGGCGAGAATGGCAAGTTCTTAAAGCTGGATCCGAACTGGGTAAGCCTCTCTGCATCAGGCGAACAGGGCAAGGAAAGTCATGTTTACTTGCGAATTGAACTTGCATTGCGGGACTTCGCTGTTAAAGGGAAGCGAAATGTTGTTGACGCGCTTGTCGAGTCATACCTGCCAGATGTATTGCCGAAACTACCATCCCTTACTTATTCAGTCCCTGCTCCAGTGCCTAATTTGATATGGGCCAAGACTGAAGGCTTGGATGTTTCTTTGTTTCTTCCCCCAGAATATAAAATAAATGCAGCAGGCATTAAAATTCCGAAGGAAGCATTTATTCCAGAATTTCGCGCCATAGGGAGTCTTCTGCTAAAACAAAAAACACTCGTTTTGGAAAGGATGGGAAATTATCTGGTTAATCACGTTTGCAAGTGATTAGTCATTCTATCGTTGCTTTCTGCATGGAATCTGCTATTTTTGTTGATAACAAAGTAAAAAGTCCCTGAAGAATTATTTGAACAGGGCCGCATAAGCATCTCTGATAGCTTCTCTGGCGCCTGGAATATGCCATTCTTTCTCTTCTGCAAGCCTCAGTACATCTTCTAGTTGGCTCTCGCCTATTCCCCGCCCTTCTTCTACTTTCCCGTTTCTGAGATTTTTTAAAGTCTCTTTTAACCCGGTTACAAGCGCCTGCCTCTCTTCTTCTAGCTTTTCAGGGCTTAACGGTTTGCCCATCCTGTCATAATTGAATGTAATGCCGAGATGGTTTCCTACGTAGTGTACTAATTCGTCATATGATGTTGGCTTGCCCATTAGAAACTAGCGAATCAGTTGCCGCTTTTAAACCCTTCTATTCGTATTCTATGGTTGCCGGCGGCTTCTGGGTGATGTCGTAAAGGACGCGTGTTACGCCTTTTACCTTCTTTGTTATCCTTGTGGAAATCCTTTCAAGCAGCTCGTCAGGCAGCCTTGCCCAGTCTGCTGTCATTGCATCCTGTGAGGTTACTGCCCGCAAGGCAATTATGTAGCCGTAAGCCCTCGCGTCTCCCATCACGCCTACGGCCTTTACTGGTAGGAGCGCAGCGAATGCCTGCCATGTCCTGTCGTAGTATCCTGATTTTTTCAGCTCTTCCAGGTATATTGCGTCAGCTTCCCTTAGTATGCCAATCCTTTCCTGCGTCACCTCTCCCACTATTCTTACCGCAAGCCCTGGTCCTGGGAAGGGGTGCCTGTTCAGCAGCTCTTTCCTTATTCCAAGCAGCGCTCCAAGCTCCCTTACTTCATCTTTGTACAGTTCCTTTAGCGGCTCTAAAAGCTTTAGCTTCATCTTTTCAGGCAGCCCTCCTACGTTGTGGTGCGTTTTTATCACTGAAGCCTGTTTTGACGCCTTTGCTGATTCTATCCTGTCGGGGTATATTGTTCCCTGTCCAAGAAATGTTATGCGGTGCCTTTTTTTCAGCTCTTCCACTTTCTTCTCAAACACTTCTATGAATGTCTTTCCTATTATTTTCCTTTTTTCCTCAGGCTCAGTTGCTCCTTTGAGCCTTTCGAGAAACATCGTTGACGCGTCAATCATTGAGAAATGCCCGAATCCAAGCTGCCTGTATATTTCTGCAACCTCTTCTGCCTCTCCTTTTCTTATCAGTCCGTTATCAACGAAGACGCAGTATATGTTCGGCGTTGCCTTTCTTATCAGAACTGAAGCCACGAGGCTGTCAACGCCTCCTGAAACTCCCATTATTACCGCTTCGTTTCCGGCTTTTTCCTTTATTTCAGCGACTAATTTTTTGTCAAGGCCTTTTATTGAGTATTCTTTTTTGCTTCCGCATATTTCAAGGAAATTTTTCAGGACGGTTGTTCCGTTGGTTGTGTGCTGCACTTCGGGATGGAACTGCAGCCCGTAAATCCTCTTTTTGTTGTTCTCAAACGCTGCTATTTTGCATTCCTCTGTTTCTCCAACAACTTCAAATCCGGAAGGCGCGCTTATTACCGAGTCGCCGTGGCTTGCCCATACCTGCTCCCTTTTTCCAAGCCCTTTCAGTATTCTTGATTCCTTGGCGTTAAGCGTTTCCTTTCCATATTCCTTGCTTGCCTTTTCGACCTTTCCGCCGAGGAGGTGTGCAATGAGCTGGTGGCCGTAGCATATTCCCAGCAAGGGTATTCCAAGCTCAAGAATCTTTTTGTCTATCGTGAACGCGTTTTTTTCATAGACGCTTTTAGGCCCGCCTGACAGTATTATCCCTTCGGGCTTCTTATTTCTCACTTCTTCTGCTTTTATTGCCGGCAGCGCTATTTCTGCGTAAACGCCGAGCGCCCTTATCCTTCTTGCGATAAGATGGCAATACTGGCTGCCCATGTCAAAAACAAGTATCATTTACGTTACTATTTCCCCCAGCCTTTTCTCCTTCACTGCTTTTTTTATCTCCATCGCTATCCTTCTTCCTGCGCTGACATCAGTTCCGTAAAGGTAGTTCATGTATGGCGTGTATCTTGTTCCCGGGCTTCCTGGTGTGCGCATGCTTACGTCAAAAACAACAAGCTCCTCTTTTGGCGGCCCTGCTGTTATGGCGCCCTGCAAAGCAAATGGCCCTATTATTCCGGGCGGGTAATGCCTTTGCGTTGCCTTTACGAAGTTTGAAGCTGCCTCATACGCCTTTTCAACAAGCGATTCCTTTATCGTTACCGCGACGTGCCCTGTTTCTATGTATTTCGGCTTTTCATATTCAAGCAGTTTCATCTGCTCGTTTGCTGGAATCCTTAGCAGCCCGTCTATGTTTGTCTGCCTTCTTGTGTCTGTTCCAAGAAGTTCTATCTCATTGGTCAGCGGCGAGTAAAAGAAGTTGAAATTAACCTGCGCTCCGATGGCAAATTCCTCTATTATTGCCTTTTTCAGCGCCTCTTCAGTGATTGTTTTTTCCTTTATCAGCCTTTTCGCCTTTTCCTTGTAATCCTTATGGCTGTTTGCGAAGAAGAACGCCCTCTCGTAGCCTCTTTCGGCTTCCGCCACCTTTACAAAGACAATCCTGTCAATGTCCTTTGCGTCAGCGAATCTTTTCGGCGTCTTTATTCCAGCTTCCTCAAGCAGGAAGTATTGGTTCTTCTCTTCATCCCTTTCCTCTTTTCTTACAAGCTGCCTTGTTCCGAATATCGGCACTTTAAATTCATTTTCTATTTTGTCAAAGTCGCAGTAAACCCAGAAATACCTGCTGTGAACAAACACAGTGTTCAGCTTTCTAAGCCTCTGCTGCACGGTTTCCTTCACAATGTCAGAGAACTTGTCAACAATTATCACTTCGTCAACTATTCCCTTTCCTTTCCTGCTTCTGTAATGTTCTGAGTATGTCTTTTCCCTTCCTTTCTGGCAAACAACAACAGTTCGGAACCCTTCGTCTTTTGCTCCCCTGCAAACGTCAAGCGCAGAGTGCCCTCCGAGCGTTCCTATTGTTATGTCCTTTCCGTATCTTTTTGCAATTCCCGCTATCTCGCTTCTTTCTATCATCTTGCCCCCTGATTAAACCAGCACCTTGTCCAGCTGTTTTTACTCAATCGCAGTCTTTATTTCTCTTGCAATCCTTCTTCCTGTGCTCATCGGCGCTCCGTATCTTAAGTCTGTGTATGGGTTAGCGTTTATGTAGAAGTTTGTTCCCGCTACTATTCTTGCAGATATTTCAAAAACGTAAAACTTGAGCTCTGGCGTTATAACCATTTCAAGGCTGAAAGGCCCGAAAAGCCCGTGCTTCTCGAGGTCTTTTGAAGCTCTGACAACAGCTTCCCCCATCTCAAATATCTGCGGCAGCAGGGATTCCCTTACAACCACCGGCACGTTTCCTGTTATGTTGTAGCTTGTGTCGAGCCCCATGTCGAGCTGGTCCTTTGCGGCTATCCTTCCTATGCTGTCAACGTTGCTTTCGTATCTCTTGTCAAAGCTCATTACTTCAAGCTCTTCGGTTATTGGCGAGTAGAAGTAGTGCGCGTATATCGGCGCCCCTATTACGTATTCCTGTATCATGTGCGCCTTTCCCCTTTTTCCCTCAATCTTTTCGTAAAATTCCCCTGAGCTTTTCGCGAGGAAGAATCCCTTTCCTCCGTGGGCGCCGTAGAACTTGACTATTGCAGGCCTGTCTATTTCTTCAGGCGTCTTGAATATCCTTGGCAGGGTCAGCCCTGCTTTTTTAAGCCATTCCCTCTGCATTGTCCTGTCGTATTCCCACTTGAGTATCTTCCTGTTCCCGAAATATGGGACGTTCAGTTTTTCTATGGCTTCCTGGCTCAGAACTCCTGTGTAAGTCCCGTGCGGTATGAGTATGGCTTTTTTCTCGTTCAGCTGCTTTTCTATTTTCGGCAGGTCAGAGAACTTGTCAACAGTTATTATTTCGTCAGCTACTCTGAAGCTTTTGTATGGCTTTTCCCTTCCCTTTTCGCATATTGCTATTGTGCTGAAGCCCTCGTCTTTCGCTCCCTTGAGTATCTGGAGCGCCGAATGGCTTCCGAGCGTTGCTATGGCGTAGTTCATTTTAGTTTTAGCTTCTCCTTCCATTCGCTGCAAACCTCTGCTGTTTTTCTTGCCGCAAGCCCGGTGTATTTTTCCGGCTTTTTTAGCAGGTCAATCTGCTCTTTTGTCAGCTTCCTTATGTATGGCTTGAGCTCGCTTTCTTTCAGCAGAATCTCAGCAAACGCCTTTCCTGTCTTTTCTGCTTCCAGCGTGAGCTTTCTTACTGCTTCGTGCGCGTCTCCGTGCCCCATTGCCGCAAGAAGTATGTATGCGGGCTCTGCCGCTATCATTCCCTTGCTTTTTTCAAAGTTTCTTTTCAGGCTTTCCCTGTCAACTCTAAGCCGTCCCATCGTCCTGTTAAGCCTTTCTGCGCTTATCACCGCTGCTGCAACGATTTCTGTGTTGAATCTTGATGATGCCGAATTTGTCAAATCCCTCTGGTGCTCTGATATCTGGTCGGAGTAAACTGTCATCATTCTTGGCGCGAATTCCTTCCACATTGACTTTACGTTTTCAAAGTTTATTGGGTTGCGCTTGTGCGGCATTGTGCTTGAGCCTACCTGCTCAGCTCCAAACTGCTCGTAAACCTCTGCTATTTCGCTTCTCTGAAGGTGGCGCATGTCGTCTGATATGTTTGCCATCACTCCCATTGCAGAAACAATTGCGTGCATTAAGTCGGCTGCGTGCTCAGCTTCAACAATCTGCGTTGAGTGGCTTCCTGCAGTCATTCTTAGCTTTTCAAGAACTGCCTTCTCAAATCCCTCAGCGTCTTTTATGAGGAGCGAAGATGCGTTGTAGGCTCCTACTGCGCCTGAGAATTTTCCCTTGAGCCCTTCAGCAGCCTCTTTTATCTTGATAATCCTTCCGCCAAGCCTTGAAACGTAAGAAGCAATGGCGAATCCGAATGTTATGGGCTCTGCGTGCTGCCCGTGCGTTCTTCCTAGCTGAAGGGTTTCCTTTTCGCTTTCAGCGATTCCTATGAGCGTCTTTTCAAGCTCAATCAGCTCTGGCGCAAGCGCCTTCTCGGCAGCGTCTCTCATCCTCAGCGCTTCTGCTGTTGATATTATGTCGTTGGACGTTGCTGTGAAGTGCACGAAGGGCTTTGCCTCGTCGCTTACCTTGCGCCTTATGCAGTTTACCAGCGCTCTTATGTTGTGCTTTATCCTCTTTTCTTCCTCGTATACCTCTGCTGCCGTTACCTTTTTTGTTGCGGCTTCCACTTCTTTT
>CAZBPE010000045.1:2002-9126 GCA_964493685.1 uncultured Methanosarcinales archaeon | reverse complement strand
AAAAGACAGAACCACTATTTAAACTTTGTCATATATCCTGTGCAGTTATCTATATTCAAGGGTGTTTAACAGCGACTAACCTCAACAATTTTTTGCGCTATACGGTGAAAGGGCTGGGAAGCCCATTTAAAAACAAAAACATTTATATACGTGTATATCCAAGTATCTACATAATGGACGATATTTGCTTTCAAGGCAAGCCAGTCATTATAAAAGTCCATGCCGTTAAAAGGGCAAGGGAGAGGGAAATAGCTTTTCCAGAACAGGTTTATGACGTATTGAATACGGGCAAAGCAAAAAGATTTGGAAAACATGGAATAAAGTTTGTTAAAAGAAGCAAAGAAGGCTCAATAATTTGTGTCGGCGAGGATTTAGGTCATTGTGTGATAATCAAAACAATAGAGCGAGGTAACTGAAAATGAAACAAAAAAAATCTTTCAGGTTTTTGAGTGATCAGAAATCCTCAGGATTCCTGACATGCCCGGTATGCCGAAAAGGAAAAATGGAAAAGAAAAAAGATGTTATGGAACAGGATGGAATGGAGTTTGAAGCTTACAAATGCGCAGAATGCGGGGAAGAAATCATGGATATGAAACAATTAAAAGTTTTAGCAAGCAAATACAGAAAATTAAGGCGTGCAAAAGATATAACATTCGCCAAATGGGGAAACAGCATTGCTGTAAGAATCCCAAGCTATATTGCGGACGAATACAACATCTCCGCTGGAAAGCGCGGGACATTAACGAAAGACAAAGAAGGAATCAGGATAATTCCAGCATAACGAAAACCGCTTCTGGAAAGAAAAAGGTTTAAAAGCCGAGCAAGCAAGAATAGCGTATGCGCCTTTGGCTTCACAAGGTTGAAAAGCTTGTTGACCGGATAATACCTCCGCTGCTCCTGCTGCTTCTTGCGGTAATAATCGGCGAATTGTTTTTTGCTGAGGAGTTTGAGCCTTACGGGCGGCAGGTGGAGTATTTTGACATTTTTCTGATATCCCTTTTTGCAGTTGACCTCGGGTTCAAGTTCCACAGGGTTAGGAAAATAAGGAAGTTCGTAAGGACTTACTGGATTGAAATTATTGCAACCATTCCTTTTTTCCTTGTCTTCAGGTTTATCGAGTTTTTCAGGTTTGAGGGGCTTGTTGAGCAGGGGCAGAGGTTTGCCCACGAGGCTGGGGAGGTAGAAAAGCTGGAGAGGGAAGGCGCTGCCATTGCAAAGGAGGCCGGAAGGGTTCTCCGGAGCTTCAGGATAATAGCTCGCTTCCCGAGATTCCTCAAGGTGCTGCCATTCCACGAAAAGCCCACCGGAAGGCATCACTGGTATGAGAAAAGGCGTTCAAGAAGTAAAAAATATAAAGCCGCATAAAGTCTTAAGCCGCATGCCTATACGGAAGGATGACACCGGGAAAAAGAAGATTCTGTTCACTATCTTGGTTGTTTTTGTTCTTGTGAGCAGCATAATCGGCTTTACGCTTAGCGCCATACCTTTCGGGCTTCAGGACAGCAACGGGAAGATGAAATACAACGGCTTTAAGTTCTTCCAGGCGCAGGACAGCATAGCAACAAGGGTTGACGGGCAGCTCTTCATCTTCACATACTTTCCGAGCGAGCTTGAGGATTTTGAGGCAGGCAACATAACTGCGGCATTGAAGTCTGCAAGGGTGGTTTACGCAACTTCCGCTCCTGATAGCGCGCTTGCTTCCGCAATCAGCGGCGCTGAGTTTGACATAGGCAGGGTTGTTGAGGCAAGGCATAATTCGTTCCTGCAGCCAGTTTTCACTGCTGAAAACGCCTACAACAGAAGCATAATAAAGTGCAGCGACGCGAACCCCTTAGTTCCTGTTCTTTATTTCAATTTCACGAACACCACAACGTCAGTCACTGAAGAGAAAAGCTGCACAACAATAAACGTGGCTTCTGAAAGCGCCCTTAACAAGGTGAGGGACAGGGTTATTTACGAGCTGCTGGGGATTATGAAATGACTGAAGAAAAGCCTGCCGAAAGCGGCAAAGGGACGGCAATAATTGTGATTTCAATCATTGTGATTATTGCTGCCTTCGCCGCGTTGCTTGCTCTTGGCAAGGATAACGGGGGAAAAGTGAATTATAACGGCTTTGATTTTGTGAATGCTGAAGGCATCTGGCGAACAGAATGGCAAAGGGAAGGGCAGCCCTACGAGCTTGACTTCAGGTTCAACCCAAAGGATGTTGAAGACATTCCTGTTATCGGAAAAACTGACTTTAGATTCCAGTTTGAGACTGTATACCTTACTCTTGACCCGGTTGAGGAGCGAACGCAGGAAACAGCTTACCTTAATCTTGCTGCTGTGGAGCTTTCAAGAAAGCTTGTTGAGCCGTTTGAGAGGAACGTAACTGCCGCGTGCACAAGAAACGAAACGGACGCCTGCGCTTCCCGCCCGATAATAACTTGCGAAAACACGAACAGCTCGGTAATCTACCTAAAAATGGCGGACGAGGCAAAAATAATCCTGAAGGGAAACTGCGCCGTGATTCAGGGACAGGGAGAGGAGATAGTCAGGGCAGCTGACAAGGCGCTTTTCCAGTGGCTTAAAATAATGGACTAGAGCTCCTCGACAGAATCATTTGCAACAGACGCCAGCCTTATCCCAAACCCAAGCTTAAGAAGCGCAGAAAGAACTGCCATGTGGACATTTCCAGAGCCGGATGACATGTTGAGCGCAACCTCGGTATCAATTATTTTTCCTTTAAGCTTGCTTATTATCACTGCAGCTATCGCCTGCGGAGCCTGAAAATCATCAATGACAATGAATTCCGCGTTTTCTGCGGTGAATTTTTCCCTGCCAAACGAGTTCGTCACAAGAAAAACCTTTCCCCAGGACTCTGATTCAATGAGCTTTTTCACTTCAGCCCACGTTCCCTTCCCTGCGCCAAGGCACGCAACAAGCGATGTCATCCCACTCCCTGGCTGTGGCTTCAAGGTTAAAAAGGTTGTGCGCAAACTTTTTATATTCCTCTAACAAGTTCTCTCACATGGCTGTGAGTGCGGCTGTTGCGTTAGGGACAATTGACGACTTGCTCAGCAGAGAACCAGTTCCTTCTTGCGTTAAGACGTGTTTGAAAAGTAACGCTACAGGCATTGTTTATGAAATATTATAGTATATCTCTTTAATTTCCGAAATATTTATTAACTTGCTGTGTTCTATTGTCCAAAAAGCGAGGTGATTAATTATGATACCAAAAGGTAATGCGTTTCTTCCAACAGTAAGCTTAGAGCGACTGCAAAGAATGGCACGTTCTGAACGTGAGCGCAAGCCACAGCTGCGATTACTTGCAGCAGTTCACAGAAAGCAGGGATGGAAACTTGAACGAATTGCTGCTGCATTAGCACAGCCGCTGACAACGATACACGACTGGCTGCTTCGCTTCCACAAACATAGCCTTGACAGGATAAAGGATAAGAAGCAGCCCGGCAGGCCTCCCGAGCTGACTCTCAAACAGCGCCGGAGGCTTGTTAAAGAACTTGAACATGGACCGCCCAATAACAAGAATGGGTTGTGGACAACCAAGCAGGTTAAAGACGTGCTCAAGCACAAGTATGGCGTTGAGTTTGTTAATCAGCACGTATGGCGTTTGCTCACAACGCTGGGCTTCTCGCTGCTGCGTCCTCGCAAACGCCATTACCAACGTCCCAGTGACGAGGAGCTTGAGCGTTTTAAAAAAAAGCTCAGCGACAAGCAAGATATTATCGGAGAAAAAGGTTTGTTGTGGGCGCACAGGATGAAGCAACATTCGGCCTTATCCCGCTCGTCCAGCGTGGATGGGCAAGGCGGGGAAGCCGCCCTGTTGTTAAAATAGCTCATAGCAACCAGTGCACAAATGTTTTTGGAGCAAGAAGCAAGAAAAGTTTTGTTTTCTTTTTTCGCAAAAAGAAAAAGCGGAGGGAATTTGTCATGTTCCTCGAAAAGTTAAGAATGAGATGGGGAAAGTTCCTTCTTTTCGCTGATAATTACAAGCCTCACAGCAATGGCATCGTAGGCGATTACCTTCGCAAGCATAAGAGAACTGTTAAGCTGGCGTATTTTCCGAAATATTCTCCGGAAGTAAACCCAACAGAACAGTGTTGGAAAGTTGGAAAGCAAGCTCTCAGCAACAGGCTTGTTAAAACACTTCCAGCAGCGAAGTATCATTTACGGAAGGCATTTAGAAACAGAAAAGCTATGCCATCTTTTTTCGAATATTTAAGAGATTAGCTATAAGTAATTAAACTTTAGTCACAATGTAAGGCCCCGTCATGTTAAAAGTTATCGTGGTCACCATTATCGCATGGTGCACAAGCCACACGTTGCAACTGCTCAAATTCATTTTGAAAAGTTTGTGAGAGTCCTTAATCACTTTTTCCCTTATGCTCTTCATTTCTGTCAATTTTTCAAAATCAAACTTGTAAAACAGCTCATAGAACTTTCTTATTAAGGAGGTGGCGTTTTCAAATAATTTTAACACGTCTGAACTAAGTTTTGTCTTGCCGTCTATCCTTGAATAATGATTGCAAATATATTTGTATTCGTCTGCAAGGTTTTCCAATGTTTCTATTATCGTGTAAATCGGTCCTACTTTTGTAGTGACAGTGCAAAGGGAAGGTGTTTTGTTTATTATGCGTCTGCACATTGTTGTCAGCCTGTTATTTGTTCTTTCTAGCATGCTTAGGTTGTTTATTAAATCAAAACGACCCTCTCTAAGAAGCCTTGCTGTTTCTTCAGACATGTTGATAAGCAAAAGAAAAATTCTTCTCAATAAGGCGTCGAATTCTTCCAGGCTGCCTGCGACATATCTCAACACGCAATTGTTTTCGCTTTGATTGATTATTTCTATGCCTATCATCGTTTCCCTTGCTAAGGAATCGTATACTATTTCAATCATTTTAGGGTCTTTATACGTTACTCTTATCTCATCAACGCCGGCCCTGTAATAAGAGCCGAGTAACCTATGAGTCATTGGCTCAAGGTTGCTAATGTCCACGTCTACTTTAACCAATCTTGATTTTGTGTCTGTATTTATAATGATGGTGTCCCCCTCTTCTGAGACTTCCACCTCCTGCCCTTTTCTGATATCATGCTTCTTAGCCCACTGCCTTGGAAGAGAAACAAGCTGCGTTGAACCTGCTATCTGTATTACCTTGCGCTTCAATTTAACCCCCTTATGATTTTTATTAAGCTATATAAACTCTTTATAAAAAACTGCCGAAAAGGGAGGAAAACCGCCTTTTATTTAAATATTTCTGTTTTTATAAAAATTTAAAAAATTTATAAATTATATCGGTTAATTATATAACCAAAGCCGAGAATCCCTATTTCTCGGGGAGATTGAAGACTATGCCTGAACTTTTGTGGCCTGAGTGCCTTGTATGCGGCGACATGATGTCTAGCAGGATATGCTACCGCTGCATAGAATCAGAGGTTCATAAGTGGCTCTCTGCAAAAAATCCTGCGCACATAGTTAGTCTCAAGCAGGCGAGCCTGTTTATGAGCTCTTACTCTTCTGAAGGCGCAGAATGCATGATGTGCGGGCGCAGCCTTAATGTCTGCAGCAAGTGCTATTGCATGCACATTCACAAGGCGCTAAGAACTGATAGGATACTCGCTTCAGAGTTCCTTGACTTTGCAGCCGGCAGGGGGCTTATGCTCGCTTCGGTAAAAGGGGTTTTAAACGTAAGGGGGTGAAGGCAGTGACCTTCATGGAAGAAACTGACGAGGATTCCCTGGCAATTGCAGACATAGAAGAGCTTGACAACGACGAAATAAACGCCAACGAGGCAGGCTTTCTGAAGGGCTACTTTGATGATGAATAGGCAGGCTTAGCTGCTAGCAGCGCTGCGCCGTAGACTCCTGCGGAAGCTCCAAGCTTATTCCTGACTATTCTTGATTCTTTTACAAGAGGCTTCTGGCCGAACCTTGCAACAGACTTGGCAAGCCTCCCGACATCCAAGCTACTGCTTATGCTCCCGCCCAGAATCACGCATTCAGGATTGAAAGCGCTTATCAAGTTTGCTATAGCAATTCCAAGCTTTTCATAGAACTCTGAAAGTATACGCGCCGCAGCAGAATCCTCTGATGAAAAAACATCTTTAGCGCTTTTCGCTTTGCCTGTTAATGACTTATACCTTCTCTCAATGTGCCTGCCGCCGCACCACGACTCCAAATCGCCCTTCCTGCCGCAATCGCACCTTTCCCCGCCTTCACCAAGCAGCATATGGCCGAAGTGAGCAGCTCCCCCGCTTTTCCCCCTGCAAAGCCTTCCATCAACTACAGCGCCGCCGCCAACACCGGTTCCAAGAGTAAGCCCAAGGACATTCTTAAGGCCGCGCGCAGCGCCTGCCTGCTGTTCAGCAAGAACAAAGCAATGGGCGTCATTCTCCATTACAATCCTTCTTTTAAGCCTTTTCTCCAGCGAGCTTCTAAGATTGAAATTCTCAAGCTTGGCTATGTTCGGCGTTAATCTGAGCCTCCCCCTGCTGTCTTCAAAACCGGGAACGCCAATGCCGACGCCTTTTACGCTGCCGGTTTCAAGCTCTTTCACAACGCTTACAATGTTTGAGATTATCCTTCCCCTGCTTCCATGCGCTTCCGTCAGTTTCTTGGCTCTTCTGAAAACCTTAAGCTTTTCATTTACAAGAACGCCTTCAATCTTTGTGCCGCCGACATCAAGCCCTATGTAATTTGCCATAAAAACAAGAATTAAATCGTTTCTTTCAGATATAAATCTTTTGCTGCCTTGATCATGCAGGAAGCCTTTTTGGAATGCTCTTGAAATGCTGTCCGTAAATTGCAAGCTCAACAGCAAGCGGTAACGCCCTTTTTTTGGTAAAAAAGGTTTTTGCAAGAAGCTTCCAGTAATGAACCCGCTCGCCTGACAAAATGCCGATTTTCCAAACACTTTTTATGAGCGGTTTTAAGTCACTTAGCGAAAACTTAGACCTCATAGTTGGCTTGTAGTTCTTGATGAATGTGTTGATCCTCTTATAGTAATATTTTTTTGAATAGACCATTGAGACCAGTTTTTTGTACCCGTTAACAAGCTTGTCTTTTCCCATTTTAGGTATGAAGCTCAGGCTCATATCCATGTTTTCTCCGGTTGAATCCCTGATGAG
>CAZBPE010000045.1:253-1976 GCA_964493685.1 uncultured Methanosarcinales archaeon | reverse complement strand
CCTTCAGCCTTCATCCTATACCATAGTTTGGTTTTCGGAAGCGCTCCGAGAATGCTGATTACTGCGGTAACAACACCGGCATCCTGTATGAAATTTAGCTGCGTTTCAAATGTCTGCTCATTGTCGCTGTCAAAGCCGACGATGAATCCGGCCATAACCTGCATGCCGTGCTCCTGAATCTTCTTCACTGTTTCTAAAAGGTCCCTGTTTACATTCTGCAGCTTCCCGCATTCCTTCAGGCTTTCAACATTTGGGCTTTCAATGCCAAGAAAAACCTTGCCAAAATTAGCCCTGCTCATCAGTTCCATAAGTTCCTCATCATCAGCAAGGTTAGTGCTCGCTTCAGTAAGAAGCTTGAACGGGTATTTTCTTTCCTTCTGCCATTCTATAAGCAAAGGCAGCATCTTCTTAACGTTCGCCTTATTGCCTATGAAATTATCATCAACGACGAAAACAGAGCTTCTCCATCCCGCATCATAAAGCGACTGCAATTCCATTATAATCTGCTCATTGGTTTTAGTCCTTGGAACCCTTCCGTTCATTATTATGATATCACAGAATTCGCATTCGAAAGGGCAGCCTCTCGAATACTGCACAGCCATGGAAGCATAGTTCTTCAAGTTAATTAGCGACCATAGCGGAACAGGAGTTTTTGTCACGTCGGGCCTTTCTGAAGACTCATAAATCGGTTTTAGGCTTCCCTCCTCCAAATCCCTGAAGAAAAGCGGAAGAGTTGACTCGGCTTCGCTAAGAACAAAATGGTCCACGCCTTTGAAGTGCTCGTGCATTGTTGTAAATGCAGGCCCTCCTGCGACAACCTTCCTCCCCCTGGCTTTGCACCTGTTTATTATTTCCTGCGCGCTATCTTTCTGAATAAGCATCGAGCTGATAAAAACCATTTCTGCCCAGTCTATGTCACTGTCCTTAAGCTCGCAGACATTTGTGTCAACAAGCCGCTTTTCCCATTCCTTCGGCATCATTGCAGCAACCGTTAAAAGGCCTAATGGCGGAAGCACAGCCTTCTTAGAAATAAAGCTCAGGGCGCGCCTAAAGCTCCAGAACGTTTCAGGATATCTGGGATAAACAAGAAGAGCCTTCATATGCCAGAACCATCTTTCAATTTAATCATTTAATCGCCAGGATGCATATGGAAAACACCACCTATTTATTGTTTTTGGTTATTTAGTAGCGGACAAAAGTAATAGGACATAATTAGCCGCTACTATAGAAACGGAGCTTAATAATCGGATATCAATAGTAAGCTCCGTTGAATATAGGAGAGGAAGATATTATTACGAAAATTAAGTTCCTCTCCTATAAATTGAAAACGACATACAAATCGTATCAGAACTTATGTCGTTTTCTAATCAGCAGCCAACAGCGAAAACCAACGGCAAAAAAGGGCGGTTCCACGCATTATGAAAATTTCCACAGGACATTTGAAAATCTTACGGAAACTTTTTTGTCGACGGAAAACAGGAAAGCCGCACTGGACACTGGACAAGCGGCGATAGGGTATTTAAACCGGTAGAAACAACAGAAAAGTCACGCCGGCGTTGGCTTACCTGGTCAAGCCGCAAGATTGATACCCTTGTGCTCGTAAGAGCTTCGGGGTTCAAATACTTTTCGGTTTTTACCGGGAGTTGGACGTCCCCGCGCCGGCGCGCTTTCAAAAGAAAACGGAGCGGCTAACCACTCCAGTTGACAGCTACCCGCTAAAATC
>CAZBPE010000045.1:0-243 GCA_964493685.1 uncultured Methanosarcinales archaeon | reverse complement strand
AGTGGGCTTTGTATATAAAGATTTCCAAAAATGCCGGGGTGGCTGAGTCTGGCTTAAAGCGCTGGACTTATGATCCAGTTGACAGCTACCCGCTGTCACGCGGGTTCAAAACCTGTCAATAACGGGTGAGAGTCCCGTCCCCGGCGCACAATCCCCTGGCATACGGCGCCGGAAAATCCGGCGCCTTTAATGGTTAAAATGGAAAAATTTGTCGTCGTAAACGGAAGGATTCTGGATTTCAGC
>CAZBPE010000044.1:456-9191 GCA_964493685.1 uncultured Methanosarcinales archaeon | reverse complement strand
CTTAACAGCACTTACAATTTCTTTATTACCTTGATTATTTATGCAACACCGCATGATAAAGCCTACGAAACCAGCTCCGCGAGCCCAATGGCGTCTGAGTAGGGCTTGTCCTTGTCACTAAGGGCTGTTTTTCCGGTCATTACAGTGTCTAAGCTCTTGGCGAGCGCAAAGATTTCTTTCAGCCCCGGACGCATCCCGCTGCATCCGGAAATGACGGCTTCAACGCCTCTATGAAGACTGACCTTGTCAAGCAGTGCGGCTATGCTTTGCGGGCTTGAATCGTCAGCCAAGCAAGCTTCCAAGGCAGGTGATGAGATATTGTGCGCTGCAGATGCCGCAGCAATTTTCTCTCTTAATCCAGAAAAGTCTTTGGAGGGCTGTTCCAATACGCCTGCTGCTGCAATGTAAAGCAGCCTCAAGCCGTTTATGACGTTAACCACAAAAGGCGAGCTGTCAGTAGCTAAAAAAAATAAGCGCGCCAGCTTGCCATTCTCCGCAGGTTCCACTGCAGGCATACTTGGTGAAATCCTGATGCAACCAAGCTTTGATAACGTGCCAAGCTGCCTTACGAACTCTCTCCCGCCATTAGCCGTATAATAACTCACAGCAATTCCGATAGCAACTTCTACAGCGTAATTGGCACCAACTTTTTTGTTGCCAACAATGCCGTAGTCCAAGGCAAAAAACATCCTGTCAAAATCGCTTGTGCTTATTCCTGCAACGTCGCCTTTATCAGACAATGCTGCCAGCTCCTTAAGCGCACAAGAAAGGCTGTCCCCGAGCAGGCTGCCACTCCTTGATATGTTTCTCTGCTGCACCACACCGCCAGTTGCCACATAAAGCGTCTTAGCAGGCTTCGGCTCGGAAAGGCTGATTGACGAGAGCTTTAAATCAATTCCTTCACGAGCCTCAGGACTAAGCGAGGAATACCAAACAGTTAAGCCATTCGCAGCCCTCGCTGCAAGAGCTTTGTAGCCTTCCCTGACTAAAGGGCCTAGCGGCTCCAATACAGAATTCTCTTCATTGCTGACCACGAAAATCAAACCTTTAGCGGTAATTCACTTCAGGAGTTATTATTTCACCCACCCGCTCGTACAAACCCGCCTCCCTTAACCTTTCACGGGCTATTTCCGCAGCAACAAGCGGAGGGACTGCGCCGTCATAGTCAGGGTTCTGTTCAAAAGCAGAAACGTTTGCGAAAGCCGTTTCCTGCCAGCTATTTGCTGCAATGGTGGCATCCGCCTGAGCCTTTTCTTCCAAAGTCTGATTGCGTTCAGTCATGCTAACAGAAAGCTAACCTGCTTGGTTTTATAAAGTTTATCAAAAGTCTGTCAAGTAAACTTGCGCGTGTTATCTGAAAAGCCAAGAGAGAGAAACGCGGAAGCACCACAAAAACTTTACTTTACCTCAACATCAACAATCAGAAATCGTCGCCCAAGCCGGGCTTTTTCTTTTCCTTCATCTTCTTGGTGACGTCAAGGTTGCCTGAGCACTTGACGCAGGCGAATCTCAGGGTTTGGACGCCGTTGATGTTCTTGCGCTTGAAAGGAGCGGTTGCCTCGCCTGAAGAGCCGCAGTGAGGGCACTTGTATTCAGCAAAGGCAACGAGCGAGTCTTCGTAAGCCTGCTTTTCAACAACGTGTTTGCAGCTTGGGCACTCGTATTCACTGTTCCGCATCTTAACCTTGCCTTTGGAATCGCGCGGCTTGCCCATCTTCGCCTTTCCGCATTTCGGGCAGTCTTCCTTGAACGCCCAGGCCATTATTTCGCCCTTGTCGCCTTCCAAAGAGCGCTGGGTGAAGTAAACGCACTCATCCATTGACTCAGGCTTGCGAAGGGGCATGAAATAAAAAATCAACGAGGGCTATTTAAAGTTTTTGAAACAGGATTAGCGTTTAACAATGTAGTGGCGTCTATCAAATTCCTTTACTGCCTGTTCTGACTCAATTTTCTCAAGCCGTTTCATCTGGCGGCTGATTGCAGCGAAAGTTGCTTTCTCAGGCCTGCATCCTTCAGGCATGCCTTTTGGAAAGTATTCCTTAATGAAGCTAAGGAATTCAATGTCGCTTTCTTTTAAATAGCTGGAAATGTCAGTTTCCTTCCTGATTATCTTTGCTGCATCAACAGCCTTCTTTGCCTCTTCGTTAAAATGCGCTGTTATCCTTCTGTAAACTCCGTGCAGCATTATGTAAACCTCTTTTTTCAAGTCTTCAAAATTGCCTGCAACAGAAACGCCTTCCTTTTTTGACAAGCTTTCAGCTTCTTCAAGGGACGCCCTTGCAGCATTTGCACACATTAAGGAACTCATCAGCCCGCCAGCGCTATAAACGGCTTCTTTGGAAAGATTTTCCAGAGTTTTTCTTGCAGCTGACACCTTCGTGGGAATTGCTCTTTCATAAATTACGGACAGCTTTTCTTTCGATGCCGAACGTATTTGCTCAATTTCTTCCACAAGGCCATTTGGCACAGGCAGTTGCAGCTCACTGTAAAAATTCTGAGCTTTGTTTAGATAGCTTTCAACGCGGTGGTCGCCACGATTAAGAATGCTTTCCAAATTCTGCTCTTTATCCAATTCTGCCACTTCTTTCCTGGCTGATTCCAATGCATACGCTGCGCCTGACTCGTAATTGGCTCTTATTATCGCCATTGCCCAGTCAGGGATTTCCCATCTGGCGCTTTTCGCAGCCTGAAGCACTATTCGCGCAGAATCCCAGCTTTTTTCAGTAAAAGGCACCTTAAAGGTGTTTTCAATGCTGGCATCAAGCCCCATAATGTCTTCCATACGCAGGTAACCGTGGTGCTTGCGCTCAATGGCCGCCCAAACTTTTTTTGGCAGCACACCTCCAACAAGCCCGTCCCCTTTAGTTTTCGCCATGTTGCCTCACAAACCCCTATTGGCAACGCCCATATATAAATCTTTCTGTTTTTTATCACTAAGAAGTGGTTATTTTCAAAGGGCAAGCAAGGAGAGAACCCTGCCGCCAACCGTGGCAAAAAGAATTATGTTGAATATCAGGTTTGTTGCTATGTAGAAGACAGTCATGGTCTTGATATCGGCATCGCCGATGAAAAGGTAAACAACCTGATTGATGAGCAGGAGCATCACAGTGGCGGCTATTCCAAGAAAGACTATGTTCAGGTGGCTGAAGTAGCCTGCAAGAAGCCCAACTAAGCCACTAGAAAACACATAAATCCATGTAAGAGGGCCTATGTCCTGAGAGATTATTGACGAAGCAAGAGAGCTTACCATGCCAAAAAGAATTCCAACTACCGGATTAAAGGCAACAGCAACCAGAACAGTGCCGAAGGTAACAAGCTCAATCCCGCCGAGGGGCATTCCCATCTTCCGCTTGTGAACTGTTGAAAAGCTTGCAAGCAAAAGCAGGAGGATTACGCTGATTGCTGACGCAATCTGGCGGGCGTAGAGAAGAATAAGCGCCACCAACAACACGAAAACTATGGCGGCAAGGACTTTATGACGGAAAACTTTTGAATGAATTCCTTGCATCAAATTTATTACGCGGCTCATTTTTATTTGGACTGGCACGGTTTTCTTTATTGCGTCTCAATTATGATTCTATTAGCGCCCTCCGGATAAACTCTTACCTCAAGCCCTTTTTTAAAACCGGCGAACTCCGCTATTTTTTTGTTGATTTTCACGTCTATAGAGTTTCCAACTTGCCCAATCTTTGTTTTTGCCTCAAGACCCCACAACCCTTTCCTTTTGGCAAGTTCATCTATTTTGTCGGAGACCTGCTCGCTAAAGAATGTTTCGCCGCATTTAGCGCAGACTTCCCCTTCAAATTTGCCTATTGCAACGCCGTATGCTTTTACCTCTACTCTTTTCTTTTCCAATCCACCTTTTTCGCAAACATAGCACGTTCCACTCATCCCATCATCACCGTTTTTACGATATAGTTATCGCCTCTTACCTTGTACGCCACTTTGATATAAGTGTAAGAGGCTAAAAAGCCATCCGTCTGCACAACCTTTGAACCTTTTTTAATAGCATCAATTATCCGTTGCTTACTTATCCCGCGTTCCACCATTTGCTCTTTGGCGTGAAG
The DNA here is from genome assembly GCA_964493685.1 of uncultured Methanosarcinales archaeon. GTDB lineage: Archaea > Nanobdellota > Nanobdellia > Woesearchaeales > UBA10216 > UBA492. Next base: position 5,124 of record CAZBPE010000044.1, on the reverse strand, counting down.
GGTCAAAATAAGCTTCATAATTATTACAAGTTATAACAAGTATAAAAATGTTGCGATTGGCTAAAAGCAATATAGCCCCGCCCGGATTCGAACCAGGGTTACTGCCTCCAGAGGGCAGTGTGACAAGCCTACTCCCTGATAAGCGGTGTTATCAGAGAATAATTGGCCGCTACACTACGGGGCTATGAAATTGAGAAGGAACAGGATGTTTTTAAGTGTTTCTGATGCGGCAAGCAGCAACTATTAAAAACAGAAGTGCGTTTGTTTTTCTTATGGAGTTGGTAGCAGAAGGCGCAGAGGCAAGCATTTACTCTGGCAACGGCAGGATTGTCAAGAAGAGGCGCAGGAAGGGCTACAGGATTCGCGAGCTGGACGAGAAACTTAGGATTTTCAGGACCAGAAGGGAGGCGAAGATTCTGGATAAGCTAAGAGAGATTGGCGTTGCTGTTCCAAAGCTTATCTCTGCGGATGAGAAGGCGACAACAATGGAAATGGAGCTTGTTGACGGAGAGAAGGCAAGGGACGTTCTTGACAGCGGCAATTGCGAGAGAATTTGCGAGGAAGCTGGGGAGATGATTGGAACCATGCACAGCAACGGCATAATTCACGGAGACTTGACAACTTCAAACATGATTACCGATAGGAAAGGCAAGCTATATTTCATTGACTTCGGGCTGGGCTTCTTCTCTGACAAGGCAGAGGACAAGGCTGTTGATTTGCATTTGCTCAAGCAGGCGCTCAACAGCAGCCACAGCAGGATTGCCGAGAAGTGCTTTGCGGCTGTTGTGGGTGGTTATAAGAGAACCAGCGGCAGCAGCGGAGAAATACTTAAGCGGCTGGAAAAGGTTAATGGAAGGGGAAGATACAAGGGGAAAGTGATGCGGCGGCATTGAGCCCGGCTCACAAGAACAGAACATTCTTATTTTGTTTAATAGGTTCAAAGTCAGGATCACCGGTGACGAAAACAGCGCCGAACTCCTTCGCCGTCTGGAAATGAATTGAGTCTGCAAGGCTCATGTTCTTTGAAATTTTCCTTAGCGCGGCTTTAAGCGTTCCAGACCTAAGCGCAATCTCTCTCGTAAGCTGCAGAATGGCAGACTTTGCCTCAATGAATCTTACAAAATTTTCCACATCATAGCCTTCCCTTGCACACTTGTCGGAAAGCTCAGCCAACGCGATAACAGAGGTTCCAATCTTACCCTGTTCCTGCTCAATAATCTGCCTTACCCGCCTGCCCTTATCTGTGCCGTCAAAAAACTCAGCCCACGCATAAGTATCCAAAACGTAGCTATACATCATTGAACTTCATCTCATCTTCCTTCCGAAGCCTCAACGGCTTTTTACTTGTAAATCCAAACATATCGCTAACTTTCTCGTGATTTTGCAAAAGGCGTTGAATAAGCTTGTCGTAAGTTTCAACGCTCTCCCTAGCCTTCAGCCGGTCAAGAAGCTGCTTGGTGGTCTCGCCAACCTGAATAGTCGTTGCCATAACTATAGCTATAGCGAGCTTCTATTTAAAACTTTCTATTGACAATAGACAATAGTTTCTATTGAGAATAGAAAGAAACCTGACCCTGCAGAACCACCCAACAGCAGCCGGAAAGCAGCGCTGGGCAAGCTGGAAAAGGTTGATGGAAGGTGAAGATATAGATAAATGCGTGGCTTATAGCTCATAATCTTGTGTTGGTAATCTTATCAATCCGTCTATGGAAAGAGGACGGGTAGATAAAATCACATGCTATAAGCTCTGCAGTGGTCCATGCAAGGGGAAAGTTAACCGCTTTGAATGACAAAGCTTATATATAAGAGATTCTTACAATAGGAAAGTAAGATAAGACTGTGAAGGTGATTTTTATGAGCGTAGAAACTGTCAGGATGTCGTCTAAAGGCCAGATAGTCATACCGCAGGACCTAAGGGAAAAGCTAAATGCTGCGGAAGGCACAGTGTTTGCCGTTATTGGAAGCAAGGATGCCATAGTGCTGAAGAAAGTTGAAACGCCGTCAAAAGAGGAACTCATAAAAGATCTTGAAACAATAGCAAAAGAAGGAAGAAAACGCTTGGAAGCGAGAGGGGTCAAGGAATCTGACATTCCAGAGATTGTTCAAAAAGCAAGGAGAACGTAACGGATGAGTGTCGTGCTCGATACAAACGTGCTGCTTTCTTCAACCTTGTGGCAGGGAAGTGTAGCGCAGAAGCTGTTAATTAAGCTAATCAGGTCAAACACCGACATATTTTCTTCTGCCGAGATAATTTCCGAATACAAGAATGTTCTGAAGAGGGATTTTGAATACACTAATGATGATATTGGCAACATTGTAAAAAAAGTCTTTTCGTTTGCGAAAATAGTCAAGCCAACCGAAAGGATTAATGCTGTGAACGATGATCCTGATGACAACAAAATAATCGAGTGCGCAATCGCCTCATCCTCACAATGCATAATCACATATGATAAGCACCTTCTGCGCATCGGAGAGTTTCAAGGAGTCAGGATACTAACCCCTGAAGAAAAGCTAAAGGCGGTTTAGCCAAGAAGCAGCATCTGGAAAAGGTTGAAGGAAGGGGAAGATACAAGGGAAAGAAGAAATAGGCGTATTTACAGCCTTCTGATTTCATCCATGACAGCAGCGTATAGCTCAGTAGAGCACCGCCATCCCAAAGCTATCATTCTGTCAATATTCTTCTTGATTTCGTCTTTTGGAATCAACCTTTGCCTGCACAGAAGGAACAACAGGAAAACCGAGCCGTGATATTTTATGCTTTCGATTCCTGCTGCGGCACGTGAAGGAGTTTCGTCAAGTATTGCGATTCCCTTCAGCTCTTTAGCCAACGCCAAGGTCTCTGCATCAGCATAATCTATGCTCGGCATTTTTAACAAGGCATTAACGAAATCCCTGTTTCCAGCGCTCTTTACGTTAAAAACGCCGTTGTTTACCGCTATTTCAATAAGGAACGCGTCATCTTTCCCCACGCGCTTTCCTTCATTAACAACCTCGCCATACACGGACTCGGGAACGATTCTTTCAGCTTTCAGCCTTTCCAGCTTGTCAAGAACCGCCGGGCTAAAGCCCGGGGCGTGTTCTTGAGCATGCTCAGAAATCGCTGGCTTGCCCTTCGCTGAAGCAGAAGAGTTTGCGCCAAAAGCGATTTCTGACATATCAAGGATTTTAAGCTTAGCAAAATAAATAAGGGTAGTTGAATCAAAAACAAGAATCATAATGCGAACTCCTTTCTTAACTCTTCAGGCCTTATTTTTACCCAGACAACCTGCGAATCCTTAACCTTTTCGGCAAAGCTCCATACGTCCATGCCGGCAATTTTTGCAGCTTTGGAGAATGTTGCCCTGCCTTCCCCAAGAAGACGCAAAGCCAGCCCCTCCTTCCATTTCTGCAAACCTGAGAAAAGAAGCTTCCTTACAGCTATGGACCTGTCTATCTGCTCCAACTCCATGAACTTTTTAAGCTCATTCTCCAATTCAGGCGATATTCTCGCCGATAAAGTCACTTCAGCCATCTTAAACACTCTCGTATACAAATAACATAAATGTATGCATATAAAAAAGTTTCTGTTTTTAGCCAATGATTACGAAAGAAAAAAGAATAGTTCCTGAGCGGTTTTCAGAATACAGTAAGGGTTCTTACGATGCTGTGCCGGGAAAGCGCGGCTACAAAAAGGAGACTTTTGAAGTGAAATTCCCGTTAACAAATCACAAAGGCAGCGGCGCCTGCTGGATAAAAAGTTTCAAGTGAATAAAGAACTCTAAGCCTTGGTCTCCTGCGATGGCCGCTTGACTGTTATTGGGATTGCGTCCTTCTCAAGCTCAAGCTTTGCTATCTCAACAGGGTTGTAGTGGAGCTTCTCGAGCTCCTCTGGAGAGAGCTTTATCGCGAACGGAGCTCCCATGGAAATCTGAAGCGCGCGAGCTCCTACGATTCTTGCCTTTTCGTACTTTGAATATTGCATCATTTCAATCAATTCGGGTTTTATGGCAATTTATAAGCTTTGCTGTTACTGAAGCAGCTTTCTCAGTTCCTTTGACTTTGCCTGAGCAATGGCAACCATAGCTTCAATTTCCTCAGCTGAAACTGGCTTATCGCCACCTTTCTGCAACGCCACAAGGCTGCCATCCTCAATGAACGCTGCGGTGATGCGGGCGTCAGCAACGGATTCCTCCTCAGGGAGAGGGTCAACTATCAGGTGAGCGCCTATCTTGTATACTGTGACTGTAACAGGAAGCTCCTTCAGCGAAATAGGAAGCTTATCCTTTGTAAGCTCGTTGTACTTGACAGCGCCGTCCTCGTATTTTGGCATTTTTGCTTCTGTCAGGGCGGCAACTGCCGCAAGCGCCGAGGCGTCTATCAGGCTGCCAGAAGTGTTTATCGTCACGATGTCAATCATAACGCTCCAGACCTTCTCTTTCTGAGCCAGGCAAAGCTTCTTCATGTCAATTGCCTTTGATTCGCGAATTCCGCGGTCAACGATTCTTGCAATCTCTATGGCCTCCTCGCTCGGCGGGCCTGCCTCGAACTCAGGGCTTGATAGCGGAAGAAGCTCCTCGTTCACCATCAGGTTTCCGGAGTCAGGCGTGTCGGGATAAGGCGCCTCAACAGCAAGCTTGACGCCGGCAAGCACCTCAGTGTCGCCGAACAAAACTCGGGACGAGCCCTCTG
>CAZBPE010000044.1:0-446 GCA_964493685.1 uncultured Methanosarcinales archaeon | reverse complement strand
TTGAAACGCCCTTCTCTATCACTATCTTCCTGAACTCGTCAAGCTTCCTGCCGTCAAAGCGGATGCCTGCGTTCAGCGATTTCAGTATGTGCTCCCTGTTGGAATTATTCACTTTTACCACCCGAAGAAAATTTAGCCTTAAGCGCGCTTTTCTGAATCTCGCATATCTGCCTGCACGCTTTCCTTCCCATTTCAACAGCCTTTTTCAGCTCCTGAAGGGAAACCTTGCCGTCCATCTGAAGCAGGGTGACTGCTCCTGAACGCGGGGCAATTGCAATTGGTATGTCGGCAACCTCGCCCTCATACGATTCCTCCTTGTATGTAAGGTCGACAAGAAGCGTCCCGTCAACCTTGCCAACCGAAACAGACGATATCATGTCCTTCATTGCAAGCCCTGCGTCAGCAAGCGCCATCGAAGCTGCGCATATGCCTGCGCACCTCGTGCC
>CAZBPE010000043.1:0-9546 GCA_964493685.1 uncultured Methanosarcinales archaeon | reverse complement strand
AAAAGACAGAACCACTATTTAAACTTTGTCATATATCCTGTGCAGTTATCTATATGTCTTCCGTTATAATTTCATGGTTGGTTACGAACCTGAACAGAAAAATAAGGTTTGCAATAAATGTGCGCGGCCTCAAGCTGGCCGTGATACTCAGCTGCGATTGCAGCCTGCTTCAAAGCCCTGAAACAACTGCTGTATTCCCTGATCAGCGGGGTAACTGCCCTCAGCAAGGAAGTTCAAGAAATCGCTTTTAAAGAAAGGGTTCCGGCTTTTACCGGTCAATATGAGCGCATTGGCATCAAGGTATACACCCATGCTGTTTCCTAACCCGTATTTGCAGCCATCAATAGCGGGCCATTGCGACACTTCTTGGGTAACGGCATCAACCATATGCCCCGGTACGCTAAGTCCGTTAACTGTAACCGCAAACCCCAGCAATTTGCTCAGCCAATCTTGGCGAAACTTCACCTTGATTGGATAGGTTCTAATTCTGCCCGTCAGCTCTGCCTCAGCAAGGTTGCCTATAAACTCCCCCGCACTCCTGGAATAAGGCAAGCTGTACTTCATTCGCGCTACTAGGTATGCAGCTTCAGCGCCTTCGTGGAAAAAATCGCCTAAAATGGCGGACAGGTTCGGGAATTCGGAATACACATGACTGGAAACAGCGGTTATGGTTTTCACGCCGTCAGCGTTTTCCTCAAGATTAACAATAGGAGCCACGCAGAGTGCACCAGTAGGCGCTTGGCGCTCAGGGAAGTTTCTAAATGCGTGCGCATACCCTTCCTTTTCAGCATGTATTGTTACCTCCGGCTCTGGCAACCAGAGCTTTCTGGCGTTCCATCTAAACCAATCATAACCTTCTTTAACCTGCTGCACAGCTTCCTGCTTTACCGCGTCCTCCAGTGAGATTTTCATTTTTTATGTGATAAGTTGCGATGAGTAGCTTTGGCTGCAGCTTTTTTGAAATTGCTGAAATATCCGGCTTATCCCTAAATTTTGATAGTCAGCCTCAGCAAGGAATCTTAAGAAACCCTTCTTTAAAGCAGGATTATTCTTCCCGGGCCAATCCGAAATAAATTCGTTTGCCTCAAGGTATGGGCGCATAAGTGTATTGTCTCGGACCTGGCATTGAGCTCGTTCCATGGCATCTCTGTATTCTGGACTTAGGGTATAGATTAGGTTGCTAAGCCCGCTAAGCCCGCACTCTTTAAGAACAGAAGCCCGCATGAAATTGGGCACTTCTCGGCCATTGATTTTTAAGTGCATTCCCGATAAAAGCCTGAATCCCCATTCAAATACGATGAGATGAGAAGGCAATCTGCCTGTTTTGTCTGCGATGGCATAATTTCCTACAAACTCTCCAGCCCACCGCGAAACCGGCAAGCCGCGATATTCTCTTATTGCATTCAATGCAGTTTCAGCGCCTTCATGTATGTAAGAACCTAAGCACACTTGAGTATTAAGCCCTTCAGAATACACCTGCAAGGATGCCTTGGTGAGTAATGAGCCATTGCCTCCGCGTTGGCTTAGAGTGACTCTGGAAGCGATAAACATGTTCTTAGCGCCTTTAGCGGCATTGTCCACCCCACTGCTCCTTAAAAAATCTGAAAGCTCCTCATCTTTCACAGTAAGTACGCTTATCTCAGGGTGAGGCAGCCAAAGCTGGCTGGCGTTCTCTTTAAACCAATCATACCCTTCTCTAACCTGCCGCTTGATTTCCTGCTGCAGCCTTTCATCCAGATTGCTATCTGCTTTGCGGGTTCCTGCCCTTTGCATATCAGCTATTGCCATGCTTGTTTCATTAGCAGAACCAGTATATAAATCTTTCTATTTTTACTACAATCAAGTGACAATAATTTCATTGCGGTGGGCGCCGTTTCATCCTTGTTTCTGGCGCGCGCTGAACAAGGCAAGCCACTGTAAGCTCGCGCGCAAGAGGCTCAACAAAGACAACAAATCAACATATTTTTAAATGAGCCCTTTTTCTCACAGCACAATGAAGATTCCCAAAAACGTCAAGAGGCACTGCCCGAAGTGCAAGACGCACACGCTCCACAAGGTATTCATGGCAAAGAAAAAAGCGCCAAGCTCGCTTAGCTATGGCTCAAAGATAAGAGCAAGGCTGAGAGGAAGGGCGCGGGGCACCGGCAATCGTGGACGATACTCAAAGCCTGCAGTCACGAAGTGGAAGATGACTGGCAAGAAGCAGGCGAAGAAGACAGACTTAAGGTACGAATGCAGCGTGTGCCACAAGAAGGCTTCAGAGCCAAAAAGATTGAGTTCATTTAGTTTTTCTACGCTCTGCAGGTTTCGGGACAAAAAAGGCAGCCAGCTCAACTTACCTCTTCAGCCCTGCCCTTGCCTATAAGAACGTCTGCAATATCAGAAGGCAAATTAGCCATGTCCTCCTCAACAAAGGGGCCGTAAACCTCAAGCTCCCTGCCGACGAATTTGGGAACTGCATGCAAAAACCTGACAAGCTTGGTGTCGCCCTTCTGCTCGGCAGCATTCTCCCGAGCCTTTTCAGCAGCAGTCGGCTGGGCGTTCAAAACCCTGAAAAGGATTTGATTGCGGTAATAATCAAGCTGCGCGACAACAGCATCAAAAAGCATCTTCTCCTCTGAAAGCAACGAAGTCGTGTCAATTATGTCAGCGTTGGTCCTTGAGCGGATCATAGACATGCTGAGGATTTTCTTCTCGCGCCGCTCATAAAGCTCAACAAGCATCCTGCTGACATTCTGAAGCTGCTTTGACGCACGCTCCTTCTCCTCAAGCGAAAAAGAGTCCGTTGCCTCAGTGCTTGCCGCCTTCCTCTTCTCAGATATGTAGGCAACAAGCTCGGTAAAGAACTCAGGACTGAGCTTCTGAAGGTCCTCCCTGCCCTTCTCCCTCATAAGAATCTCGAAAATCGAGTCGTAAGTTACGTTAACCTTGTCCATGACTGTCCTCCGCTATTTGTTATTCTAAGTCATTATTTAAAGTTTTGTAAAGAAGCTGAAAGTTGTAGTTACTGTGGTTGCAGCAGTAAAGCAGCAGTAGAAGCTACTACGGCCGTGCATCCGCTTCAGCTCATGTCAAAAGCAGTAACATTTAAAAATAAACCTTCGCCTCAAAAGAAACTGCGCCCCGTTGGTGTAGTCCGGCCAATCATCCGGCCCTTTCGACTCTGGAAGAAAGGCTGGGACCTGGGTTCAAACGCAGACAATGCTGAAAGTCCCAGACGGGGCATGAATTTTTAGAAATATTTAAATAAACAAGAAGAGCGTTAGAGCACATGGCAGAAGCAGTTATTGAAAAGGTTTATGAGGAACTGAAGAGCCTTAAGGAAGACGTGGCGTTCATCAAAAGGCACATGTTCGACCCAGACACCATAATTACGACAGAGGAAGCCCGGCGATTCGAGGAAAGCATTAAGGAGCTGAAGGAAGGCAAGACAACGCCACTTTCCGAGCTTAAAAAGGAACTGGGGCTGTAGCGCATGTTTGAGGTTTAATTATCCTCTCTTGCAAAGAAATTTCTAAAGAAAGCAGAAAAGACAGTTGCTGCGAGAGTTGTTGAGAGAATAGAAAAGCTTTCAGAAGACCCGCTCCCTAAAGATGTCAAAAGAGTGGTAAACCGAAGTGAGAAGATATTCAGGGTGAGAGTTGGAGATTACAGGATACAATACCTTCTTCTTCACGAGAGGAACCTGATTTTCATTTCAGACATTGACAAAAGGGAAATGGCTTACGAGTAATCCCTGCCTATTGACATTTGTGCCATAGCCAAGACGGGGCATGATTTGTCAAGAACCACCAGTCATAGACTGGTGGAATGTTCAGTGTAACTACGGTAACTGGTGGTTCTTGAGCATGCTCAGAACTTTCCTATATACGAAATCAAAGGCAAGCAAAGCTTGCCATCAGTCAAAGACTGATGGAAAGTTCTGACATTCTAAACCTTTTTATATTCCAGAACCACCACTAAAGCCATGAAGCCAGAGCAGGATTACACAGTGAGAGAATTCATGACAAAGGATGTGGTAGAGGTAACTCTAGGCACTACTGCAAAGCGTTGCGCAGAGGTAATGGCTGCAGAGAAGGTAAGCAGCGCAATTGTCACGGAAAACAACTCACTTGTAGGCATAGTGACTGAAAAAGACCTCGCAAGAAAGATAGTCGCAAAAGGGCTTGACGCCAACAGGATTCTCGTTAAGGACATAATGGCGACAGAGCTTGTTACTGTTGAGCCAGAGGCTACGCTTTACGACGCAATGCTGCTTATTAACAAGAAAAAGATAAAGCACCTGCCGGTTGTTAAGGATAACGTCGTGCTTGGGATAATAACTGCGATGGAAATACTAAAGATACAGCCGGCATACATGGAGCTTTTAGCATCCCAAACAGAGTCGTCGAATTGAATTAATTCTATCATTCGCAAAAACCACAATATTTTTAGGCAGGCTAAAATCAATAAACTGCAATGCCGGGAGTGGGCGATTCGGTCCGCCCGTCCGCCTCGAAAGAAAAAAGGCTCAAGAGAGCGGGTTGCGAAAGCTATCTGGGTTCAAATCCCAGTCCCGGCGTAAAATTTATATATCTTAGAAAGGACTACTTCTTCTATGGCGCTTAAGATAGCAGTGGTTTACGGCTCTGTAAGAAGCGAGAGGCAGGGAATAAAAGGAGCAAGGTTCGTCGTTGAGCAGCTGAAGAAGAGGAAACACGACGTAACCTTTATTGATCCGCTTGAATACAAGCTGCCGCTTCTTGACAAGAGATATTTTGAGTATGAGAAGGGCAGGGCGCCTGCAATGCTTGAGAAGCTTGCCAAGACATTCACTGAAGCTGACGCATTTGTTCTGGTAACAGGCGAATACAACCACGCCATACCGCCGGCGCTGCTTAACATTCTGGACCACTTTTACGGCGAGTACAACCAAAAGCCAAGCGCAATAGCAAGCTACTCTATGGGACCTTTCGGAGGCATAAGGGCGGCAATACAGCTAAGGGAAGTTGCTGCAGAGCTGCAGATGCCCTCAATACCAATAGTATTTGCAATGCCTTCAGTTCACAGCTCATTTGATGAAAAGGGCAACGCGATTGACAAGCCTTACGAAGAGCGCATCAAAAAGTTCCTTGACGAACTGGAATGGTATGCAGATGCGCTGAAGGCAGCAAGGGAAAGGTAACGGCGGGAATTCTCCGAAAACTTTAAAAAAAAGGTCTAAAGAGCGTTTTGGCGGGAAGAGGTTGGAAATGGATTCGAGGGTGAAAAAGGAAATGCCAATCGAAGACGTCTTTGTTGAGGCAGAAAACAGGATTCTATTGCCGCTAATGCTTGAGCGCAGCAGGTCAATAAGCTCGCAGTTGGGGGAAGAATCTTCCAAAATTCTTTTTGAACACAGGAAGGCAAGAGGGCAAGCTCCTGTAGTTTTGCATTATGACTGCAGTGAAAGCTGGTTTCCTGACTTCGGAGCAATGTACGGCTTTAACCCAAAGATTAACCGAGTATTTGACGGTGATGGGGGCATCGCCAACCAAGCTGTCGAATTTGTCTATGATGAAAAATCGGGAACGCAGCAACTTGTTCCAAAAGCAACCCTTGCTTATTTTCTGGAGCACCTTGTTCACAACAGCAAGACAGCGACTTTGCAGGTTTACATAACAGGACACACGGATTGCGGAGGCATCAAGGCGGTTCAGGAGGATTATTCAAAGGAAGCGCTTGCATTAAGAAGCAAGCTTGACTCACTTAAAGTTGCAGTTGGTAGCACGCTTTCAGAACTTCGAAGCAATGAAATGAAAAAAAGGCGTTATAAACGCGCTGCTTGCGCAGGCAAATTTGGATTTTCAGGTTAAAGAAGTCCTGAAATTCGGAGAAAGCCTTTATGCGCAGGGCAGGCTTATGGTAGCAGCAAACATACGCGACATAGAAGGCGTTTACGGCAGCCGCTTCGGAGACTGCTATTTTGTAAACCTAAACGGAGAGATAAACCCAGAGCGCATAAGAAAACACAGCATTCTTCAAAATGTTCCGCAGGATGTGCTTTCTGAAAAGGTAAAACGTTTGCAAATTTAAGAATACATGCTCATTTTTTGAGCCATTCAGCAATCTTCACTATGCTGCCGGTTATCCCATTAAGAACTTCTCCTCCTCTGCTTTCACCCTCATGACGCGGTTCAGGCTCACTCTGCTCTGGCTGCGGCTGCTGCACGGAAAATTCCCTTGAAGCTTCCTGCTGAACAGGCTCGTTAAAGCCTCTGTCAAACTCTCTTTCCTGCCCAATCGTTTCTATTGGAGCCTGCTGCCGTATCCGCTCATAAGATTCGCGCGGCAAAGGAGGAGATTCTGCTTGAAAGCCGCTGCGTTCTTCAGGGATTCCCTGAGGCATGCGCTCTACCCTATCGCCATGAAATGCCCCTGCTTCCTCAGGCATCACGCCGGATTGGAAGCGCTGCTCAGGCGACGCCACCCTTTCATTCATAAGCCTGCCGCATTCTTCGGGGCTTAAGCCCCCACACTCTCTGGGAATTCCTTCAGGAGCATTATTTTGAAACTGCCCTTCCTCAGGAGGCTGCCTGAATTCTGGTTTGGCTTTGTAATCTGCTCTCCTGCCTTCCATCAACCTGCCGCATTCGTCAGGGCTAAGCCCTTCGCATTCGCTAGGCGCAAACCGCTCCATCATCCTCTGATCGCATTCGCCCCTTGAAAGCCCTTCGCATACCTCAACGACAGAGCTGTGCTCGCCATCAAACTTCTTGTTGAAATCACCCTGCCGTTCCCTCATCAGCTTGTCGCAGGCTTCCCTATCAATGCCCCTGCACTCGCGAGGCGCATATTTGTCCATCATCACACGTTCGCATTCATCCTGCTCGAGGCCGGCGCATTCTATCGGAACGCCTTCAGGCACACCGCCCTTCTCATGCATCAAGGCTATGCATTCCTGCTGGCTCACCCCATTGCATTCTGGAGGCATGCCAAAGTTTTCCTGCATCTTTTTCCTGCATTCTTCAGGAGCTAAGCCGACGCAGGCGCCAAGCCCCCCCTTTGGAGGCGTTCTCATGGAAACTTTCATGCACTCGTCCCTGTCCATTCCTTCGCACTCCTGAGGCTGCCCGTAAAGCTCGTACATAAGGTAAAAGCAATCCTTGCCGCGAATGCCCTTTTCCTCGCACTCAGGAGGCTCCCCGCCTTCAAAGTTGCTCTCAGGGCCTCCTTGAGGAACCTGCCTCATTGACTCCTCAAAGCATTCGTCATCGCTTAACCCTTCGCAGAAAGGCGGCTTGCCATACTTTTCCATCATGATATTAAAACAGTCTCTTGGCGAAGTTACTCCGGCTTCCTCGCATTCAGGCGGCATCCCCACACCTCCAACATGTTCCGGGCCGCGCTTCATCATCAAGTCCAGACATTCATCAACGCCCAAACCGCTGCACTCAGGCGGTCTGCCGTACTTGTCCATCATAAGCTTTCCGCATTCCCTTGGGTTTGCAACGCCTGCTTCGCTGCATTCAGGAGGCATCTGCCCTTCCATCTCCTCAGGGCTCATTCCTTTCATTTTTTCCATGCATTCCTCATCGCCCATCCCATCGCAGAAAGGAGGCAGGCCGTACAGCCCCTTCATTATGCCAAAACAGCCCTCAAAGGTTTCAGCGTCAGCGCACTCCGGCGGCTTCATCTTGTCAAAAAACTTTTTCTCCTTCTTCTTAATCATCTCCATCAGAGATGCTGACTTCTCCTTGCCCAGAATGTCCTTAAAATCATCTTTCTTGCCGTCCAACTGAGTGCATGCGTTGAAATCGTTTTCATACTCGCATCGTATGGCAAGCGCCTTGTTAATCCCGCAGCTTTCCGCATGCTTTGCTACAGGTATTTTGCTGCAATCACACTGCTTCGGGTCAAGGACGCAGGCGCTTACAGCATCAAATATCTGGCTGCGTGCATTATCTTCCCTCTGCTTAAACTCGCCCTCAACCTTTCCCTTAAGCCAGCCTGGCGCTTTTTCAATGTCGCACTGCTGGTCAGATTTCATCAGGGCAAAGTCCTGCTTTGCAAGCGAATCGCAGTAGCTCAGCCTCGACTTAGAAACTATGATGGCTATCCTTGTTTTTTCTTCCTCATCCAGCTGCATTTCAAGAGCAGCTTCTATTTCCTCCCATCCCTCGCCAGGGAGCTTGTTTTTAATGCCGGTGAGAAGCAGGGCAGCTTTCCTTACTTTTTCATTAGCCTCTTTTTCCAAGTCGGGGGCTATTTCTGCCTGCGCAACCTTTGAAGCCTCGGCTGCAAGCAGCAAAGCGTCTTTCGCATTATCCGCCTTTGAACTGTCAACCATGACAGAAGCCTCTGCAAGGCGCTCTTCCTTTATCTCAAGTGCCTTCTTCGCCTTTTCCTCCCCGCTTGAAACCCTGAGCTGAACCTCATCAATCGCCTTATCGAAAACGTAAAGGGGGCTGTCAGGCGTGATGCCCGCCCTGTCCTCAACAAGAACCTCTTCCTCACTCTCGAGGACTTCCTCCTCTGCGCCATCAAAGTCCTCCTGCGCAAGAGCATAGCTTGCGAAGAGAATCGCAACAACAAGCGAGAAAAAAAGAACACGCGCAAATATCCTCTTTTCAGACATGTCAAGGGATTGTGAAACTACTCATATTTAAACATTACCAATCAAAGCGGCAACTACGCTGAATGAAAAAGTATTTAAAACTTCCAGACAATTGGCAAGGGAATATGAACAAAGCGGCGGCAGCGCTGATATTGGCTTTCATAACAGCATTTCTTGCTTTCGGGCCGACTAACACTTTTTCACAGACTGAAAAAAAATTTGTTGAGATTAGCTGCTACGATACTGGCGAATTCCACGTAAGAAACCTTGCAGACAAAAGCAACATATTTGTCAAGTCAGGAAAATCCTGGATTCCCGCCAATGGCGAGTGGAAGGACTCCGAGGAACTGTGGCAGTTCAACTCTGAAGAGGCCGTCTTCATGAACCTGCAGAAAACAACCCAGTGGGTTAAGATTGGAAAAAGCTCCTATTCAGTCACCTGCCCGGCATTCGTGTTCAGCTGCAGGCTCATCAACGTATCAATAAACGCGTGCTACAAGCGCAATGAAACATTTTATGGAAGGTTTACGGCATACAGCCTGCGCTATGACAAAAAGAACGAATTCAGGTTTGAACAGCCATACCTGCTGACATACAAAGTAAAAACAGGCGACAAGAAGGAACTCACACACTCGCCGCAGATACTAAGCAGCGAGTTCAAGAACATATCAATAACAAGGGCAAGGCGCGTAGGCAGCAACCGCTTCACGCTAAGGTGGAACACAAGCAGCGAGGTTGACAAGCTAATGATACAATACAAGGAATGCAGAAACAGCAAATACAATTTCTACGACTCATTCAAATGCACTGAGCTGCCAACGTGCACAACAGACAATGGATGCAGCGAAAGCGAAGCCTGCGAGGACAACCTGTGCGTGCCAATCTCCTGCGGGGCATGCCAGTACGTTGAAAGCCATCAGTGCAGGGACTACGAATGCTGCTCTGACAGTGAATGCGGCGAAGAGCAGTAC
>CAZBPE010000042.1:4193-9637 GCA_964493685.1 uncultured Methanosarcinales archaeon | reverse complement strand
TGCTGTCTTCGGCAGGTACCTTAACGACTTTACCTCATAGTTGAAGTAGGTGTCATAGTCAACCAGAATGTCCCCGAACTGCTGCTTGAACTGCTGCATTATTCCGTGCAGCTCACTGGCATTCTTTACCATAACTTCAAACTCAAGAGTGAAAGGCCCAATTGGGTCAGTAACGTATATGACTGAAGGATGCTGCTTAAGGAAGCCCATAACCCTTGAGATGTTTCTCTCGCCAAAGTCATGCAGCGTCAGGAAAACCTTGTAATGGTCGTAGCCAAGAAGCCTCGTGTTAATCATTGCCCTGAAGCCGAGAACAACCTTTTCCGCCATAAGGCGCCTTATCCTGTAGCCGACTATTTTTGGCGTTGACTGAAGCTTTTTTGCAATCTCAACGAGGGAAATCCTTGCGTTTCCTGACAGTAGGCTGATGATTTCATAATCTGTTCCATCCAAATCTGCAGCCTTGCCGCCAATTCCGACAACAAGCTCCCTGTCAAAGTCCGGCTTCGCATAAAGATAATTGTGCTTGAACTCGTGCATCCTGAACGCTATTGACACGTGCTGGTTCTGGAAATGCTGCCCGAACCTGTTGTTAAGCCCGCTATACGCGGATTCTATCCCTGAAAGGGAATCTGCCAGCACAACAAGCACAAGGTCCCACTTGCCCTCGCCTATAATTATCCACGAAACGCTCCCGTGATTTGCGCAGAAGGCGAAAAGCTCCTCCTGCTTCTCAGCAGGCATGTTCCTGTACTTGAACAGCATCCTGCAGTAAATCAAGCCAAGCTTTGCCGTGTCCAGAACAGTGTAGTATCCCTGAATCACGCCCTTCTTTTCCAGCTGCCTCATCCTGTAATTGACAACCTCCCTTGACAAGCCGACCTTCTTCGCAATTGAAGACAGGGACTGCCTTGCGTCCATGTCCAATTCCGAGAGCATCTTCCCATCCTTTACATCCAGTTTAATGGCCATTTTTTTACAGAAACTACAATTTTATTTAAAAATCTTTCGTTTTTGTAAATTTTTAAGTAGAATGTTTAATATACTTGCCCTATTCAGTGTAGTCACTAAGAAGTTAATAAATATGTTGGATGTTGTTGGAGGGGATGATAATGAACAATTGCGATAACATTGGAAAAGTTGCAGCGCGCACCACACAACTTGCTGCGCTTGGCATATCAACTATCGGCGCTGGCTTTTTTGGCTATATGAATGCCAATAGCTTACCAGTCAATCAGGGAGCTTTCGCTAAAGCAACCATAGAAACAATCATTGAATCAGCCGTTGCTTACACTGGCATAAATGCTGTGATGAGAGCTGCCAGCAAGTCAGGCGCGTCAGACCGCGCTTTCGGGTTTCTGAGCGGCGGGGCTTATGGCGCTGGTAAAGCAGCGATATGTGTCGCAATTAGTTATGGCATTGGCTATGGCTTTGGCTTGCTGACAAAGTAGTGGTTGAGTATTGTAATGACAAGATGGGAGGTAAACAAAATGGCATTTGGAAAATTGGAGGATGTTGTTAAGGCTGGAGCGAGCAGGCTTGGTAGCGCTGTTCGCGCCAAGGTTGATGGGCTCGAGAAGTTCGAGCGGAATCATCAAACTGTTGTCAAGGTGACTAACTTAAGCTTGTCAGGCTTGGTTACAGCAAGTAATGCTGTTGCCGGCGGTTTTGGCGGTTATTTAGCAGTGCAAGAAGCCCTGCGGTTCAGTCCGGGCGTGAGCAGCGGCCCTGAGTTCTATGGAACTGTTGGTCTTTGGGTTGCTGTAGAAGGCTTGTGCCTCCTTGCCGCTTCATCTTTGGGACGCGGTTTCTATAAAGAATGGAAGTCATACTTCCCAGGAAAAACTGCTGCTGGTGCGGAAAACAGCAGAGCAGTAAACAATCAAAGGTGATGAAAATGAATACTCATTGTAGGAAAATACTTGAAACTGCCAGATTGCTTGTGCCTGGCATGGATAAGAAGGCTGCAAGTTTAGATGTTCTGATGGGGGCGATAACTCTTACCGAGGGCACTCTGATATACGCAGCGAATTGTTTGCATTTGGGACCTTACTTATCCCAAGGAATGGCGGATATTGCTGACTACGCAAGACAAACAGGCGACTTCGGGTTTCAGATTAAGGAATACCTAGTAGCATTTGGATATCCTGCGAGTGCGCTTGTAAGCGGAGCATTAACAGCGAGAGGCGCCTACCATTTTTTTGCGGCTCGTAGAAATGAAAGAAACAGGAAGACTGAGAAATAATCAAAGGTGATGAAAATGAACAAGACTTTGGAAGAAATTGCGGACAAAACAGTTAAGGTTGCCAGGAGCATAGGCGAGGCTGCCTGTCACTGGACTGCTTATATGTTTAGGTATCCGCCGGTTGTCACTGGCAAGGTTGTTGATAAAAGCTACGGCCCTGACTCAGGCAATCTTTATTTCACGATTCGGAGCGAAAAGCCGTGGGAGTTGTCGCAATACGTTTTTGCTATTAGAACCAAAGAAGTGAAAACCTCAGAACAGGCACAACAGATTGAGAATGTGTTCAATGGAATGAAACTCGGAGGTAGGGTAGAGATTGGCAATTTGGGCGGCTGGCTTCCTATGAAGGATTACAAAGTGATTCAACCATTACAAGTCAAAGTTGAAAGGTGATGAAAATGAATTGCACAATAAGACAGATAGATGCAGTTGCGATAGTGGCAGCAGCCGGCGCAATAGTGCTTGGAGTTGTTGCTTATGCAGCAACCCCTCTGAGTTTCAGCGGGGAAGTGTTAAGAGAGGAGCGCAGCCCGCAAGGAGCTTACACTATGGTAGTGAGGCAGAACAGGGGAGTGCCGCGAATATACCGGCTCGATTTAACCACAGACCTCAAGCAAGCCGCAGAAGTTGCGTCGCTTGATGAAAGAGTAAGCTCAGGCACCGAAGTAGATGTTAGCGGCCTTAAGCGCCACATAGAACATCAATACTCCCCCGTAATGCCTTCGCAGGTTAAAGTGAAAGGTGAACGAAAATGAGCTACTTCGAAAATGACTGGTTTGCACACGATATTAAGGCTCTCTGGAACATCTTTGGCGGGCTGGCGGCAAGTGCGGCTATTCTGACCGGAGTTGTTTTAGCGCAGGCTGCGGCGAAAGATAATCGCGACGGGTTCCAATACGAAATCAGACGTAGCATTATTGGAGATAATCAAGTAACTTTGAGCCATAGGCGCAATTTGGACAAAAGCTACCTTACTGTTAAGACGCAGGATGGCTGTCTTGTTGAATATTCACTTAACAACGCACCTGATGGCACCCTTACCCTTGAGCAAAAGATTGTGGTTGACAGAGAGGCGTTTGGCGGAGGGGTTGGGGGAGCAGCTTGTGAGGCCAGGTACAAGAGTGATGGCACTGTTTTAGGCGGCGCGATAAAAGCAACGCCTGCCCTTGAGAAGTACGTTAGGGCCATAACCGCTGCGGGAAGTCCGTAGCAGACCAATGCGTTAAACCCTTGAGTTGATGCAAGAATGAACAAGAAACTGGAATTGATAACGGAAGGGACGGCTCTAGGAGCAGGCTTGTTAACCGGTGGCGTGAGAAAGCTGAGATGGATTGAGGAGATACAAAATGTTTGATTCCCAGAAGCTTTACTCAATGAAACAGGTGGCGGAAGAACTTAATATTAGCGTAAAAACCGTTAGCAGGCGTATACTAAAAGGCGAATTACCGTCTATGAAAATAGGCGGGATGTATAGGATGCGCGGCTCTGACTTAAACGCTTATCTGGAAAGAGGAAGCACAAAGCCTCTGGAGGATACTGTAGAAAGGGCTTATGTTCCGCTTTCCCGTGTAGGACAACCTACAGCGGTTGATTTGAAAAAATCTTATTCACTGAGCGAGGCAGCCGCTATGCTTAACATTAGCGAAGATAAGGCTCGCAAGCTGGCGAACGATGGCACATTACCGGTTGAAAGCACTGGCAAAAGCAGTAAAGGCGCTCAGAAGTTTGCAGTCAATGGTATTGACCTTGCGTACAGTTTGGATGTTCAAACGCATCTGAGTCGAATCTCAAGTGGAAATATTGGCCTGGAGAGCATCCTTTTCTGCACGGCTGCGGTTGAAAAAGGGAGATTGCCGTTAAAAACGCTAAGGCATGCAGTATCAGATGGCTATTCTGAGTTGAAGAGAGAAGCAGCGCAGGTTACTGCTCAATTCAACAGCGGGCAGCCGATTGTGCTCAGTCACCTTAGCGGCTCTTACCCTATTACCATACCATCTCTTGAAGCGGCGGTGAAAAAATGACGCTTATGCCATTAATGAAGCCTGAACCCGGCTTCAGTGTTGGGTTCCGGAATGGAAATAGCGGGCTTGAGGCAGTTTTGGACCTGGCAACATCAGGCAGAGCAGGGGAATTCGCTCTTGCAGATGTTTCACAGCTTAAGAGCCCTGTTTTACGAGTCAAAGTTTCGTTGAAGCCGAATAATGCTCTGGAAGGCGACTGTCGTGGTTATGTCCTGGCAGCTGAAGTTTTCCCGCACTCAGGAAACGACCTTAAGATAAGGCCGCAGGATTTCCAGAATTATTTCCAGCAGTTTTCTGCGAAGTCGTATGACTTTCTGACTGGCAGGGATGTTACGCTTCCAAAAATTGAGCTGCGCACTTTCTTACCTGAATTAACGAAAGCATCAGGTTACAGCCTGGAATTGCACACAAGGGGATTGCTGACGCCTAAAGGCGGCCTTTTGCTGTATAGCACGCAGGCGTATGATACTCACGTCACTAATCTGCAAGATAGAGTGACTGCCCGCAAGGCAATAGAGGTTTTCGCAAAGGCTTTGGAGATTACTGTAAACTCAGCATACCGAAGCGCCCTGTAGAAGCCGCCTGCGCAAAGGCTTGAGTTGGCTGTTCCAAACAGCGGAGGTTATTAACATGGCAACACAAGAAAAGATTTTTAGCCACTTTGAAATGATGGTTGATATTGCGAAATTTTGGCTGAATGATGCTGAGCGCCAATTAGGGTCTGAAGGCGACTCTTTCGCAGCCGCATACGCGCCGATAAGGTGCACGACTGCGCTGGATAGTTTGACAGCTTTAGGAAAGAGCATTGCTGAGCAAGCCGATCCAGCGCTTAAGCAGGCTCTTGAGCAAAAATACTCTGGAACAATCGCACAGCTCACAGCGCAAGCCCGCTACCTGCTGGTTAATGGCGATGCGCTGACGATGGAAAGCTACCTTGCCAAAATGTCCGGAAGGCGCGCAGGAGAGTTCCGATACTACATAAGCGTGCTGCTTCAAGAGGCAAAAGAGCAGCTGCCCGCAATCAATTGGGCATTAACCAGCCAGCCCTTAGCCAAGGAATGTTTGGAAGGCAGGATTGCCTCTATTGAGAGCAAGGTAAATCAGGCGAGTGGCAGGTGATGAAAATGGCGAAGTGGTGGGAAGACGTAACGATTGAGGATGACGGAGATACGATACAC
>CAZBPE010000042.1:1003-4099 GCA_964493685.1 uncultured Methanosarcinales archaeon | reverse complement strand
ACTCAGGCCAACAGGTGGTCGTTGGGCGTGGCAACAGCGTTGTTCAGCAGCAGCAATCCGGCAGCGGGAGCTACACCCGAGTTAGCGAGCCTGGCTTGGAGTGTGAAGTTAAAGAGGGCCCTTATGGTATAGAAAGGGTTGTTGTGAAGTATGAAGCAGGCGGTATTAGCATGAGCTTATCCGATTCAGGCGAGGTATTTATAGGAAGGAAAAGCGCATCCCCCAACATTGCAGGCCCATTGAGAATTGGCGGATTGGAAGACGCGCTGAACGTTGAATTGCCTTTTGGAGAAAGCAGAATGGAGATTGAGATTAAAGCAAAATACGGCGTAAGCGGCGTGGTTGCGCACAAGGGCGCCATATCAACTCAGAACGGCAACATAGCTCTTAATTTGGGGACGCCTCTAACTGTTTATGCGGAAGCTGCTGTAGCAGTAAGCGTGCAAGGAATGAACGAGATTGGCAAAGGCCTTTATGAGCCGCTTAGTGGCAAATCAGCTGGTATGCTGAAGCTTAACGCGCCAAAAGGCAGCATAAGCGTAAAGTATGAGCCGAGCCACAGCAGGTGAAATGAAAAATGTTTTTTGAAACGCTGGAGCAGAAGCTTCGGACGGTTGGGTATAAGCTAACTCAGACAGAAAAAGCTGAGTTGAACTTTTCTCCAAGCATTAAGCTGGAAGATATTGAAAGCATTGGAAAAAACGCGGGTTACGAACCTGGCGCGTTACCGTCAACGAGCCACGGCACCCGCAAGACATTTGCCAAAACAAAGGCAGAGCAGGGAGTCACCAAGGCGGACATAGTTACGGTGTATTACGCTGAAGAAAACCTGCCGGATGGCGAAAGCACGATGTATCATCTCGCGGCTGACAGAAAGCACGTTTTTTCCGCGACTGGCAACAGCGTGTTTGAGGCCAGGCTGATATCAGCCGGAAATGCGAACTCATCTGCAGCGTTTAGGGGTGTTAGCGAAATAACAATTCCTATTGCACGGGCATCGCCATCCATGGATCTGATTAGCAAAAGACATGTTAATCCTACTTCCCCATACCTGGTCAAGAGCAGCATGAGCTTGGAAGAACAGTACGTCGATCATATACTTAATGAGCTGAAGATTCTGGAAGGGGAATCGGTGATTCGTGCTTCTAACACCGTGCGTGAACTTAACATGTTGTACGGCAATCAGGAGAGTAGGTTAAAATGACAAGGACGGCATTTGGGACCAATGACTTTGGATTTGAGGAGCGATTTAGAGTGAACTTTCTCCCGGGGGATCTTGGAGCGATAGTAGCCTGTGCAATTTCCAGTGAGGATAGAACTCCTGTTCCGCTGGGAAAACTCGAGGGGCTGCCTGAGCCGGTTGACAAAGTTTCCGTTTACCTCATTCCAAACACTGAATTCATTGAGCACCGTGGTCTTGGCTGGGGGCGAAAGCAGATGAGCACTGCTGAGATTGTGAACCATGAGAACGTCTTCAACAGATATTTGCAGGAAATACTTGACGTAAAACGCGGCGTGAACCAGTCTGTTGCCGCGAGGCGGGGCTAAAAATGCTTGAGCACATCTTGTTGGACGTTGCATACGTCTGTGGAAGCGTAGCGGCAGATAACATATCAACGGCCGCTTTTGTTAGAAAGCAGCGCACCCTCGACCACGAGCTAAATTTGGGCGTTAGAGAAGGAATGCGTTCCACAGGTGTTGGAAAATTCCTTACAAAAGACGCCATTTATAAGAGTTTAGGCTTATTAGGAACTGGGGCGCTCCTTTACGGCGTCGATTCCGCACTTGGCATACAAGATAATAACCTGAATCTTCATCACGGAATTCTTTACACTATATCCAGCATGAAGTACTTGGCAGCAGCATCAAACACCTTCGGTGCTTTTGGAATCAACCGGGTTGCAGTGGCAACTATAATACCCCTGTTGCCATTCCTTTACCTCACAAATTTGCTACACAGAAAAAAGGTTTACGATTTGCCTGAAGTAAAAATAGAATGGAGATTATGACGTAAAACGCGGCGTGAACCAGTCTGTTGCTGCGAGATGAGAATGATAAAGATGAACCCCTTTAGCAAACTGCATGGAATTGTAAGCAGGGGATATGAGCCGAACTTTCATGTAAAAATCAATGGCATTGATAGCATTGTTGATGCTGCAATTTCAGGCTCGGCTGGCGAGTATCATTTAGGGAGCGTCGCTCTTGAGCAGTCGTCAGTGTCAGAAATCAGAGTGGCGCTAAAGCCTTCAAGAAAGGAAGTGAAGAGCCATGCAATAAATACGGCAACAAAGAAGCTTATAGAGCAAATCACAGGTTACGTTCCTTCTTACACCCTCGAAGCAGCCATTGAAAGCTATGGAAGCAAGCAGGAACTGCCAGTAGACGTTGACTTTTTGAAAGCGGCAGGGTTTAAAGTAACTGCAGGAAACAAAGAAAAGAGTTGCCTTTTCATTCGTGGCGGGAGTTTTCCCAATGACGCGCTGGCAAAATATTATGGAACATCACAAACTGCAATCCTCACATATTCGCAAAGCGCAGCAGGCCTTACGCCTGAAGGCGTGGGCAAAACAATCAGAAGCTTTACACGGGCGCTTGAATGCGTTGTCAACGGCATCTACAAGGCGGCAGGAAAAAGCCATCCTGATAACACCCTGGAATTAAAGCTTGGCGAAAAAATCAGCAGGATAGGTGAGCGGAAAATCCGGCCTGTTGCAACAAACAGCAAGGGCATTCCAGGCACATCATATGCTGAGGAAGACGATGAAAGACCATTCGCGGAGGCGCTACAGCCAGAAAAAAGCGATGTAACATTCAAAAACATTGGCGGCTACCAGGACGTTAAGGAAAAGCTCGGCGTTTTCCTTCTTGCAATAAAAGATCCGCAGGAAGCAATGAGGCACGGCTACACGCCATCAAAGGGCTTGTTGCTGCACGGTCCCCCAGGGACAGGAAAAACACTGTTCGGCAAAGCGCTGGCAGGAGAGGCAGATGCAGAGTTCATAAACTATAAAGCGTCTGACATGCTGCAGAAGTATGTCGGAGACTCGCCAAAGGCGTTAAAGGCTGCTTTTGAGGGGGCACAGCAGAGGGCGGACA
>CAZBPE010000042.1:0-970 GCA_964493685.1 uncultured Methanosarcinales archaeon | reverse complement strand
TAAAAAGCCGGTTATTCTGTTCATTGACGAAATTGATTCAATTTTCCCGAAAAGAGGCACTGCGCACGACGTGAAAACAGATCTTGTCGATCTCTTCAACCAATACATGGACGGCTTTGAAAGCAAAAAGATACAGAACGTGTGGGTTGTGGGAGCAACCAACAGGATGCGCGAGATGGATGAAAGCGCAACCCGTGAAGGACGATTTGTAAAGATTGAAGTTCCGCTTCCTGACTTGGAAGCAAGGTTAGCCATCTTCAAAGTCAGGACAGCAGGCATAGAAAGCGCGGCAGGAGCAACGCCAAAAACGCTTTTCAGCCCTGAGATTGACTACGCGAATCTGGCAAAGCAGGCTGAAGGTTTCTCCGGAGCAGACATTAACGGCGTTCTTACAAGAGTCAGGGAAACTGCGTTCAGGACAGCCATGGCCAGCGGCCTAAAAGAGCCGATACTTAGTACGCAAAGCGACATAGAAAAAGCAGTTGCAGAGCACAAAATCACAGCCACAGGCAGAAGGCCGGTAGGATTCGCTGCCGGCAGGCGAGGGTAAAATGGCAAACAGTGCGAACTACACAAACGACCCAACCTTCCTGTTTGATTTGATGGGGTTGCATGCGAAACTGCGTGCAGACCACCATAAATACAATTCACTGTACGAATTGTTTGAAGTTCCCGATTTCAGCAATTATGAGAGCGTTGTAAAGTCACGATTTAGAAAGAAGGCTTTCCAATACCATCCTGATACTACTGACATCAAAGGCACATACGCCGAGGAAACGTTCAAAATGGTAAACGCTGCTAACGAAATCCTGTCAAACCCTGAAAAGAAGGCAGCTTACGACGCTTGGCTGGACACTATCAAACCAAAACAGAAGGCACAGCAGGCAACGCAGGGCGCTTACCAGGCAGAAGCGCCTAAGCAAACAGCGCCCGCAGGGCAGCGCCCTTCATTTACAGGCCAGTCACGCGA
>CAZBPE010000041.1:0-9827 GCA_964493685.1 uncultured Methanosarcinales archaeon | reverse complement strand
TATCTCTTCCAAATTTGAAGCGACACCGGTTGAGGTCTCATTATGAACCATACAAAACGCCTCGTAATTGTCTAAGGACAACGCTTTTTCAACGTCACTGGCTTTTACTGCTTTGCCATTCTCAAATTTTATCCTCACAACTTCTTTTCCACAGCTTTCAGATACATCCGCCCATTTACTTGAGAAAGCCCCATTAACTGCATGCAGCATTTTCTTGTTTGCACAGCACCGGGAAACAGCCTCCCAGAAGCCCGAGCCAGATGATGTTGATATTAACACGTCATTCTGCGTGAAGAAAACCTTTTGCAGGCCAGGCTTCAAGCTGGCAAACAGTTCCCTAAATTCAGGAGTCCTGTGGCCAATCTGCGGCCTTGAAAGCTCTTCTAAAACAGCCGTTCTCACTTCAGTTGGCCCGGGAATAAACAGCTTAACCGCCATTATGATTGCCCTCCATCCGATATATCACCAATCCTGAAAACACCTTTGGATAAAAATATGTTGATTTCTGAGGCATAATCTCCCCTGCTTTTGCCGCCAGAAAAACTTCCCTTAATAAGGGCGGGTTTACAAAAAAAGCCAGCTGAACTTCGCCACGGTTCAGTTTTCTTATTGTTTCTTCATCCCCTTTTACAAAATCAATGTTCATACGCCTTTTCTGCATTTCTTCCCCTATTCCGAGAATGCCTTCGATAATGACTTTGTGCAGGATGTTTATGTCCAGCTTTAGGTAAACGTCTGTGCTGTCCGGAAAGGCTCCTTTAAGAATATTGTCATCCTTAAGCTTAAGCAGATACCCTTTTTTGTTTTGGTTGCTGTACATTCCAAAGATGTGGTTCTTCAGGTTCATTTCCCTGTTGATCATTATTTCCGCAGTTCTTACACGCTCTGCAAGCTTATTCACATCATTGACTTCTTCAACAACAAAATTTTTGCCAAGCTCTTTTAGGATGAGCAGCATATCCAAATCCTTCAGGCCGAACACAACCCGGTTTGTAGGCAATATGACTGTTCCCTCGTTGAATGAATTCACAAAACACATAAGCCCGTAATCTGCTCCGGGAATCCTAAGCATGCCTTGAGCCTTAAGCTCTGAAGCATACCTGTGGTGCCCATCTGCTATGATGCATTTGTGCTTGCCCATCCCTTCCTGAATTTTTTGTATAAACCCTTCATTAGCAGCTTTCCACAGCTGATGCCTCACCTTTTCGTCATCACTGAAGTCAATATAAGGAACTCTGCCATTTATTTCAGACTCGACCATGCTGTCAATCTTCCGCTCTTTGTCATCATAAAGCAGAAAAGGAATTTCGACGTCTGCTTTTACAGCACAGGTCAAAGAAATCCTGTCCTGCAGGTCTTTTTCCATAACCTTCTCGTGCGGAAGCACGCCCCCGTCAAAGTCCTCAAGACGCAGCAAGGATATGAAACCGGTTCTCCTAACATCCCTTCCATTTATGGAGCACGTTTGGGAATATATGTAAATTGCTTTTTTGCCGTCCTTCGCCAATATGCCTTCAGATGCCCACTTCTCAAGCAGCTTTGCAGCGTTTTCATACTTGTGGCTGTTTCCATCAGGCAGGATTATTCTGACAAAATTAAGTTCCGACTTTTTCTTCAATTCTTCTTTTTTTTCTGCAGAGATTACGTCGTTTGGAGGGGTTATAACTCTAGAAAAATCGTTGACGAATTCCCTATCGTAAGTCCAGCCATTCAGAGGAAAAATCTCCACCATACGCAACCGCCAAACATTAACCAAACCACTTCCCAAGCCCTTCCTGCCTGTCCTTTTCCTTGCCGAAAACATCTGCAATGCGCTGCTTTGTTATTTCAAGGACGCTGATGAGGTAAGGGGAGACAACATACTTTTCAGCCAGGCTTATGGCCGGCTCAAGATATTTTATGACGCTTCCTTCAGCGACGGTAAACAGCAGGTTGCCGCCGCAGGAATCACAGCTGCCTGAAAGAAGAGGGCGCCTGAACTTCTTGTTGCAGTTAACGCACCTGAACTGCTGGTTGGAGAACTTCCTGAGGTTGCCGCGAACATCTTTCAGGAGATGCTTCTCAATGACAAGCCTTGCAACATCCTGAGCGTCGACTGCGCGTATCTTCTCAGCCAGAACCATCTGCCCCTTCAGCTTTTCCTCCATTGAAGGCAAAGTCTTGTAAGCAGACATGAGAACGCCCGAATTTATGCTCTTAAGCGAGTGCGTGTAGCCGAGCCCCTCATACTGCCGCTCTGTCCCAAGGCGGGCACCAAGAAGCTCGATGGCAACCTTGAAAGGCATCTCGCAGTTAAGCGCCGCATCGTATAATCCAAGAGGATACTTCCACACAACATCAAAACGATGCGCCATGTCGTCGACCTCTGCAGGGATGATTCTTGAAGTGAGGACAAGGGGGCTGTCCATGGTTTTTGCGCCCCTGGAATCAGGGAGATACTGCCTTGAAAAGTTAAGCAGGGCATCCATCGCAAGAATAATGCAGGCTTCATCTCCGTCAGCGTCTCGCCTCATGGCGGCATGGTAGAGCGGATGGGCAAGGAATCCCTGGGTTTTCGAAAAGCCGATTATTCTGCCAACAACGCCAGCGGAGATGTGGGGGGCTATTCCTATGACAAGCTGCCCTACTAAGTCCTTCCTGCTCTCAAAATTGTAAAACGGCTTGAGCCCGTAAAGGGATGTGAGGAGCTCGTCAATAAAGAAGCTGACGTTCAAAAGGACTTTTTCAGCGTTGTCCTCAACAGCTTCCTGGCTTGAAGGCAGGATTAAATCCTGCGGCATTATTTCAACAACCTGCTCAGGCGATTCAAGGGGCTTGCCTTCAATGTCGTTGATGTAGCCAAGGCTCATCAGCGCGCTGACAGCGTGCCTATTTCAGAAGGCGTGAAATGCGTTATTGGAAGCTCGCTCATGTCATACCTTGTTGTGCCGTCCTTGTTGACGTAAATATTGTGTTTAGCCCGGAGGATGCCTTTCAGAAGGTTCTCTGGCGTGTGGTCGCGGTTTGAAGTGCCCCTGACGCCCTTGATGAGGTCCGGATAAGTTGTGCAGTTAATGCGCCTGCAGGCGCCGTCAAAATAGCGCTTTATGTCTATTGGCTTTCTTGCAAACGCTTCAGGGCTGTGGGCGCAGGACTCTGTTTTCCCGCATATCCTGCAGTTAAAAAAGCGCGATGTTCTTGAGCCGCACGTTTCGCACACCCTGTATATCGTCTCTGACTTGCATTTTGCGCAGGAATACGTCGGGAAATCCGCAAAGACTTTGCCTGCCTCAATCGCAGACTGGAATGAGCGAAGCCTGCCGCCTTCATCGCCTACCGGAAAAAGGACATGGGGGCTGCCTGTAAGCTTCCTCATCTTCGCCTTCTCCGGCCTGCCCATCCTGGCGCCTATGAAAGTTCCGCACTTGTCCCTTATTTTAACTGAAGAAATCTTGTTGACAATGTCGAGTGTCTGAAGGCCTGAGTCTTGGCTGGCTGCCTTTTGCTGCGCCTGAAGGTTGGAGAGTGAATCGTCGATTCCGAGGGATGCCTTGAGCGCTTCAGCATCATCTTCAGCTATGACTACAAATTCGCCTCCGGAGAAAGTGTGAGGAACGCCCAGGAGCTCAAGAGTTCGCTTTGAATCAGACGCGGGAAGAACCATCCCTGAATTAGCAATGGTTGACTTCTGCAGCCACAACAAAAGGGCGAAAAGCCTCTCCGGTGCAATGGCGTTCCAGAAGTATGTGTATCTTGGATGTATCGGGATTCCAAGCTTTCTTGAAACTTCTATTGCCTTGCTTGCTGAAGGAAATGATGGGAAGCGGACAGACTTGTATTCTGAACAAAGATTTTTTGTGTTTTCATCGCTAACAGCTTTCTCTGCTTCGGCAAGCTCGAGAAAATGCCACTCCTCGCAATAGCCGGCAGGAACAAGAACGTGGTTGCGGTCGTAGAAATCGCCGTAGCCGACAAGAAAGTCACCAAGGTACAGAATTTCAACAACCTCCTTCGCATAAGCCTTTGCGTCCTGCTCTGTGTCAAAGCGGAGGACGCTTCCATCTGCAAGCTTTACAATAGGGCCGTCTATTGAATCGCAAGGCGTTATGGCTGCAGCCTTTCCAGGGCGCTCAACCTTAAGCTGGGTGCCTGTTGCAATATACCTGTCAAGGACAACCATTGTAGCGGGGTTTATGCCTGCTGCAGAATAGCCGCTAACCCTTGTCCGGCCATACCTCAGGCGGAAGCCGCCGACCTGCAGGGGATATGTCAGAACAGGCCTTCCGGCAACAAGGTCGGAGATGAATGTGTAGTCAGGGCTTATCTTCGCGCTGCTGTCGCCAGTTTTTGACATGCTTTTCTTTTTAACCTGAATAGCAAGGAACTGCTCGATAAAGTCCCATCCCACTTCAAAATTCTTTTTTGCCCGCTTAAGCTCCTTCCAAAGCTTTGGAGCCTTAAAGGCAAGCATTGAAATAACAAGGCAAACGCCGCCCCTTATCCGGTTGGTTTCAATTCTTGGCAGATCCTTGAACTGGCTCACCTCAAGCTTTTCGGTCGGGTCGCCGTCAATCCCAACAGGGCAGTTCTTTACAAGGAACTTTATCTCCTCTGCGCTCGGGCGGTACTGGAGGTTTGTTACACGCTCGTGATAATCGTCAAGCTCTATTGCGCAACGGTTCTGCTCATTTTCAGTAGCGTCGTAAGGGAAGTAGCCGTGCCTTTCCCTTAAGTAATCCGCAATTACCAGGCAAAGCGCCATAGCTGTGCCGCCAGCGCCCCTTATTGGCCCAGAGAAAAAGGCAGCAAGGCATTCATTACCATCCATCCGCTTTTTTATCTTAAGCTCTGTGAAACCCTCGAGCGGCGCTGAGACAACGCCGATTGTAAGGTAAGCGAATCCTGTCCTTATGCCGACTTCAATCGCCTCTTTCTTGCTTACAAAACTGCAGAACTTATTGTTTGAAACCTCATCTGCAATAACCATTGCAACTTCAAGCGAAAGGGCTCCGTAAAGCTTTTCAAGCTCCTCTATGCGCTTTGAAAGCCCGCTTCCTATGATTTCAGGCTTTACTGCGCTTATAAGCCCCTCAACGCGCTCGGCCATGTTTTTTGCAAGCGGGATGTCAACCTTGTCCTCAGGGTCAAAGCCTTTTGAGCGCGCTTCGTTGGCGACAGAATAACAACGCTCCAATTTAGAATTAAGCTCTGAGAAATAACTTTCAACTGCAGGAGACGCTTCTGGCATGAATTCGGGGGGGCTGGATTCTTTTTATTGTTTTCGCACCATAATGAAGGATATTACAAAAGTGAAGAAAACGATTGCTTGAATAATAAGGCAGAGCAGGAAGCGCGCCCCCCGAAATCACAGAAAGAGGCTGAAGAAGGCGCGTAGCGCTGGACTGAAAGGTAAACTGAAATTATCAGCCCTGCAATGCTCAAAAAAAACGCTAATGCAGGCAACCAAAGCTTGCTTTTCATTCAATTCACTTCCCAAACTTTATTATTGACGCGTCCCTTGTCTTAAGGTTTATCACTGGAAGGCGGGCTGGCTGGGGGTTGTGCCCAAGGCGCTCCTGAAAGGACGTCATTGACTGCCAGCAAGAGCCATTGATTAGCGTTGTAGACTTGTAATTGGATATTGAAGTCCTGTGAACGTGCCCAGTTATGAAAAAGTCAGGAACAGGGTCTATGAAAAGGGCGTCGTAATCAGGCGTTGGCGCTATAAGGGTGGATGTGTGAGATGGGGCGAGATGCCGGCGTTTAAGCAGGAACTTCATTATCAAGTCAGCGCGGTCGTAGCCCCCGCTGCGCCTTATTGAATCAACATTGGCGACGCAATAGTCAAAGCTGTAGCCGTGATAAAGCAGGCAGTTGAAGCCTTGAAAATTTTCCTTTATGCCGATTCTTACTGTTGCTGGGTTTGAAACAAGCAAAACATTTTTCAGCTTTTTAAGCGGCTCTGTGAACTGATTGTCAAGAGGCGGCTGCGGCTCGGCCATCCTTATCGCGTCGTGATTGCCCGGGGCAATGATTATCTTGATGTTGGATGGGATTTCTGAAAGGGTTTTTGCGCATTCTTCATACTGCTTTTTTGGGTCTGTAATCGAAAGCTCTGCCTGCTGGTTGTTGTAGATTCCAACGCCATCCACGATGTCGCCTGCAATAAGGATGTAATTCAGCTTCTCCGCCATCCTCTTCTGGCTCTGGCTGCCCGTTTCAAGGTTAACCCATCCAAGGAATCGGTTAAACTCGTCCGGCATAAACTGCTTTGAGCCAAAATGCAGGTCAGACATGCAAGCCATGTATTCCTCCTCAGGCGATTTCTTAAGCTCCAGCGCAGGCGTGTCTGGAAAAGTTACGCTGTTTGCAAAGATTATCCCCTGCTTGTACGAGCCGCTAACGCCTATAACTTCGTCGAGGACTATGTCGCTCGCCTCGCCAAAAAGGTCTGCCCTGTTCCGGTTTATAATGACGCGCTGCTGCCCGGTCTGGTCCTCAAGAGTCAACATGAGGTTCCTGTTCTTTGTTTCCTGCTTGCCGCCAACAAGCCCTATAACAGATATGCTGTTTGGGGAAGCAGAATCTTTCAGGCGCCGGATAAGCGTGAGGTTCTGAAGCTCGGGGCGGGCCCTCAAAACCCGCTCAAGAAGCTTGTAGCGGGTGTTGAAATAATTCGTGAAGTGTGAAACGCTGAGTTTCTGCTGGTCGCATTTGTAAGAAGCGACGATTTCCAAATCTTTTTGCCCGTGAACCTCGGAAGGCGCCAAGTCATCAACTGATGGAAGCGATGCTTTACCCCTCTCGTAAAGAACCCTTACCTTATCCAACTCCTTCCAGTTTACATCCTTTTCCTTCTTTTCAATAAGCTCTTTTGAATCGCGATTCAAAACAAGAATGTCGCCGCCAGATTCAAAAGAAGCTTCAGCAAAATCAACAAAATCAGGACTAACAAGTATGCCCTTCCTGAGCAGTTCAGCTACTTTCTCTTTACTGTCCCCCACAAGCACCAACCATCTACAAACCCAAGGCGTCCTGAAGTATTTTTTTAACAGCCTCTGCGTTAAGCGTCTTTGGAACGAGTATCTCGCGCGTCCTTCCGTAACGCCCTTTTGAGATTACGCGAGCTGTGATTATTCCAAGCATGTCAAGCTCAGACACGATGTCCGAAAGCCTTCTTTGGGTAAGCGGTCTCAGGGAAACCCTGTAGCAAAGGCTTTTGTAAAGCTCGTAAACATTCCCTGTAAAAACAGGGGTTGATTCCTTGCCTTCACCAGATGAGATTATTGCATAAAGAGCCGCCTGGGCCTGCTTTGGCTGCGTTGAAATTGCATCAAGAACCCTGTCGCGGTCTATCTTCTCCTCTGCCTCGTCAACATGCCGGACAGAAACTTTTTGGCTATTTGAGCGGTCTGCGAGCTCTCCAGCAACCCTAAGAAGCTCAAGGGCGCGCCGTGCATCCCCATGCTCCCTTGCAGCATAAGCGGCGCATTTTGGTATGACGTCGGTCTCAAGAACGCCTTCAGCAAACCCCTCCTTCGAGCGCGCAGCCAGTATGTCTTTTATCTGAGGCGCGTTATAGGGGGGGAAGAGTATTTCCTCCTCTGAAAGGGAGGATTTCACCCTTGGGTCGAGAGTTTCAACAAAATTAAGGTCGTTGGACACGCCTATTAAGGACACAAATGATTTTGAAAGCTCCTCGTTCATTCGCGTCAGGTTGTAAAGAACCTCACTCCCGTTTTTTCTTGCCAGCTGGTCTATTTCATCAAGGACAAGTATTACGGCGCTCTCTGAGCTCTCAATTGAGCTAAAGAACATCTTATAAATTTCATCTGTGGGAAGCCCTGTTGCAGGGATAGTCTTTCCAAACTCACGCGAAAGTTGGGCAATCAGGCGGTATTCCGTATCCGACACATGCTTCATCTTGCAGTTGAGGTATATGGCCTTGATGGGTATGCTTTTTTCTTCTGCCAACATAGTGAAGCAATCGGTAACATCCTTCACAGAAAGCGTTTTCCCAGAACCCGTTTTTCCATAAATAAAAAGATTTGACGGTTTTTCGTGCTTAAGGACGGGCGCGAGTATTTTTGCCATCTGCTCTATCTGCTCGTTTCTATGCAGGATTGTTTTTGGTTTGTAGGAAGCTATGAACGCTCTCTTGTTCGTGAATATGCTTTTTTTGGAAGCAAAATCCTCAAGGAACTTAACAAGCTCATGCTGCAACCGAAACACCCCCACATTTCTTGTGGAGTTTGTAGAGGGTTTGCTTATTAAGGTTTGTATTGTTTGGTGTGTGTGTTGGAAAATACGTTTTTCGTTTTTTAGATGTGAAAAGTGAACATAAAAATATCTTCAATATAGAAAACATAAAAACACCACACACAAGAAAATAACCGGTTCCATAGGAAACGAACGGGTGAAGGTTGGTTCGGTTCCGTTTTTTATTACTCAACAATAGCAAAAAACAGAAACTTTATAAACTACAAAAGAACACCAATCCGAATGCTAATACAAAAGAACGTTATCAATCAACTAAGGGACTTTGGGCTCAACAGCTATGAGTCCAAGCTTTGGACAGCCCTGCTTTCAAGGGGCACAGCAACAGCCGGGGAGCTATCCGACATAACCAACGTTCCCAGGTCGAGGGCTTACGACGTCCTTGAGAGCCTTGAAAAGAAAGGCTTTATTATAATGAAGCTGGGCAAACCGATAAAATACCTTGCCGTGGAGCCAGACCATGTTCTTGAGCGCGTCAAGAATAAAATATTAGAAGATGCCGAAATACAAACACAAATAATAAACAAGTTTGAAGGCAGCGAACTGCTTGACGAACTCAAACTTCTTCACGAAACGGGTGTTAAGAAGGTTGACCTTTCAAACCTTTCAGGGCTTTTCAAAGGCAGAAAAAACATTTACCACAACATAGACAAAAAAATCAAGGCTGCCAAGAAACAAGTCATAATCCATACAACTGAATCAGGCATATTCTCTGAACTATCGCTTAAGTCGACACTCAAAAAGGCAAAAGAAAGGGGCGTCAAGGTTCTTATCGCCGCCCCCTTAACATCCCAAAACCAAATTGCAGCGTCTCAGCTCGTCAAATTCTCAGAAATAAAAAACACGGCAACAGGCGGGCGCTTCTACATTTTTGATGACGAGGATGTTATTTTCATGCTGGCAAGCGACACAGACGTCAACCAAACATACGACTCTGCCGTTTGGGTGAATTCGCCTTCATTCGCGTCTTCTTTAAAGAAAATGTTCCTTGTGATGTGGGCAGAGCTAAAGAAAGCCCAGACAGAATAAGTTTTGAATGCCAGAACTCCACCCACTTCTAGTGGATGGAATAGTGGAATTCTGAGCATGCTCAAGAACCACCTGATAAAAGTTCTGAATCAACATTCCACCAGTCTATGACTGGTGGTTCTTTAGATAACAAAGTTTTTTATAGCGTTTCTTTCACACCCATTTCATGCAGCCTATTTCATCTTTAAAACACGTCACAAGCAGGGTTCTTCCAGCCATATCACCATCGCCTGCCGAGCTTGAACGGGCAGAGTCTGCAGCAAAACTGTTCATTTCAAGGCTTAACAAGGCCCTGAAACCAAAATGCGCCAAGGCAGTCATCGGCGGCTCAAACAAGAAGCAGACGCAGCTTAAGAACACCTTTGAAATAGATGTTTTCGCCCTCTTTAACTACAAAAAATATTCTGCAGATGACAAAAACCTTTCAGGGATTCTTGAGAAAGCCCTAAAGAAGTCGTTCAAAAAGGCAGAACGCATTCACGGAAGCAGAGACTACTTCCAAATATCAGTCAAACCATACCTTTTTGAGGTAATACCTATCC
>CAZBPE010000040.1:8143-9880 GCA_964493685.1 uncultured Methanosarcinales archaeon | reverse complement strand
ATGTGCTAATTATGAAACTGCCCACGAAAAAGACCTAATTATGCAACACCGCATGTTGTTTCTCTCTCTTTTTTTAATAACTTTTTTAAGCAGACACTTTTTCACCTGAGCAAATGGCGAAATATCATAATTCAATGGCTGGCAATGCAGAAAATGTTGGCAGCCGGAATGTTTTTGTAAGGAAGGGTGCAGAGGCTTTGGAGTCGGCTTTGTCAAGTCACTGCAGAAAAGCTTCTGAAATAGGGCGGATTATCGTTGCGACTTCCGCTTCTTCGCCGCCTTTTCCTTCAGTTGCTGCGCAGTTGGCGTATCTTTTTGGCATGGGGAAGGTGCCTGGCTATGACATTTACGGCAGCGACTCGCTGGAATCCGCACTTGCAATTGCAGACTCATATGCACTGAGCGGCGATAAAATGCCAGTGGCTGTGGTTGATGTCCGCAAGGAAAGCAAGGGTGAGGCTTACCTCTTTTTTGGACAAAAAGAAAATAATCCTCCTCAGCAGTATGCGTCGCTTTTTTCAAGCGGGATTCATCTGCCTGAACAGATTCTAACCAACGATACGATTGCAAGGCGCATAGTCAGGCCAACACGGAAGGAACAGGATGAGATAACTCCCGAATGGATTTTTGGGCGTTGTGGCGTTAGGGAAAGAAGAATTGCGCAGGACTGGGAGACTCTTGCTTACATGGGTGAAAAGGCGCTTGAGAAATCTTTGCTGAGCGCCGGGATTGGCTATTCACACCTTGATGGCATAATTGTTTCAACAAGCCACCCCAATCCTCCTGAGCCATCTATTGCCGAATCTATAGCTTCTAAGCTTGGCATCAGTGGAGCTTTCTGCTGTGACCTGAGGGCAGGATGTGCAGGTTCATGCTACGGCATTGAAGTTGCTAACAGCATTATCAGTAGCGGCAAAGGCCGCGTAATTGCTGTTATTGCTTCTGAAAGGATGAGGGACATGATTCCGATGGAAGAGAAGAACACTACAATCCTATTTGGCGATGCTTCAGCAGCTTTAGTCCTTGGCGCTTCAAAGGAGCCGGGCATAATAGCCAGCGTATCAGGCACAGACGGTTCGCTGTCTGGTCTGATAAGGATGCAGGACGAGAAATACGCCACAATGAACGGCTTTGGAGTTTTTAATTTCGCTGTGTCTTCTGTTCCAGGAATTCTAAAAGCGCTTGTTATCCATTCAGGAATGGCCCTTGACAGCATCAAGCTTTTTATCCTTCATCAGGCCAATCAGCGCATAACGCAAGCGGTTTCTGAGCGATTGGGGCTGGACGGCAGGATGATGAGCAACATAACCTACTATGGCAACACATCCACAGCGTCTGTTCCGATATGCGTTTACGAGGCGGTAAGGGACAGGATTGTTGGAAATGGCGATGTCATAGCGACTCTTTCTTTTGGTTCTGGAATGTCGTGGGCTGGCCACGTCATAAAATTAAACGACAGGCTTGCGTTTAATGCGAAAATTTATAAACATTAAATCAGAAAACAGTGAAACGTGACATCCGCAAAAAAGAGGTTCAGGGAGTTTCCAAAGCCCCTTCCGCTCAAGAAGCTTCTTGGTCCCAGCTTTATTATTCTTGCGCTGGGGCTCGGCTCAGGCGAGATAATCCTTTGGCCTTTTCTTGCTTCAAAATACGGGCTCGGCATAGCATGGGGCGCTTTTCTCGGCATAACCTTCCAGTATTTCATGAACATGGAGATTGAGCGCTACGCTCTTGTAA
>CAZBPE010000040.1:0-8133 GCA_964493685.1 uncultured Methanosarcinales archaeon | reverse complement strand
GCGAGAGCGTCTTTGTCGGCTTGAACAAGATGTTCAGGTGGCCTGCGTGGTGGTTCATCGCTTCAACTTTCATCGGCTTCGGCATTCCTGGCATAATAGCTGCGTCTGCAAAAGTCGCTTCAAGCCTTCTTGGCTTTGAGGAGCACAAGTGGATTGCAATCGGCTTCCTGCTCCTGATAGGCGTTATCCTCAGCGCAGGAAAGACTGTCTACGGCATGATGGAGCGCATCACCAAGACTGTCCTGCTCGTTGGCGCGCCTTTTGTCCTGTTGCTTGCAATCCTTCTTGCAAAGCCGGTTGACTGGCTCGCCCTCGGAAAAGGGCTTCTCGGCATCGGAGAGAGCATCGCATCCCAGCAAGGAGGATATTTTTTGCTTCCTATGGGCATCAGCTTCGCAACTTTCCTCGCTGCTTTCGCTTACGCCGGCGCCGGCGGCAACCTTAACCTCACCCAGTCCATCTATATCCGCGAGAAGGGCTACGGCATGGGCAAGTATTCGCAAAGGATGGCTGGGCTTTTCACAAGCGGGAAGCACGAGGCTGTAAAGCTTTCCGGAGAGGATTTTGAAGTCAACAAAAAAAATCTCAGCCGCTTCAGGGCATGGTGGAATCAGGTTAGCAAGGAGCACCTGATAGTCTTCTGGTTCATTGGGCTGATGACAATGTCCCTTCTTATGCTTCTCTCCTATTCAACTGCGTTTAAGGCAGGAACTGCAGGAAGCGCAGACATCAGTTTCGTGATGCGCGAGGCTGTTCTGATAGGGAAAGGGCTTATCCCGCTTGCAGGAACGCTATTCCTGATTGCAGTTGTCATCATGCTTTTCCAGACCCAGCTTGGCGTGATGGACTCAAACTCAAGGATAATGTCTGAAAACTTTGCCATCAAGCGCCTTGAAGCGAAGAAGCAGTCAAAGATACACCTTACCAACATATATTCTGCCTTCCTGTGGGCGCAAATCGCCTTTGGCATTATTTTGTTCCTGCTTAACTTCAAGAACCCTCTCGCCCTTATAGTTCTCGGCGCCGTCATCAACGCAGTTGCAATGTTCGTTCACCTCGGCTTGGTTAACTGGATGAACATTAAGGTTCTTCCGAAGGAGGTTCAGGCAAGGCTGTGGAGAAAGGCTGTGATGCTCCTGATTTTCCTGTTCTTCGGCTTCTTCAGCATTGTGACGATAGCCAGCGAGATTGGAAAGTTCTTTGGTTGAGCATTAATTCCGAATATTCTCACAGGACATTGGAAAGATTTTCAGTTTGTGTTCGGAAAAGATGCTTAAAAACAACACCACTGGACATTGGACATTCGTGGATAGAGTATTTAAACTGTTGTAATTTAAGAAAGAACGCCGCCCAATCGGGAGGCAAGAGGTTCACACCCGTAACTTGTTTAGCTGTTCAGCTATATAAACTTTATGCCGGCGTCGTCCAATCGGAAGGACGGGAGGTTCACACCCTCTTTATGTGGGCTCAAAACCTTCTGTGGGTGAGACTCCCGCCGCCGGCTTATGTTCCTTCCAACCAGAAAAAATAAGCGGGCCCACAGGGATTTGAACCCTGGACCTGATGGTTTCTGCCTGTGCGGTAAGAGCTTCGGATCCTGCTGAACATCCGCTCTGCCAGGCTAAGCTATGGGCCCACTGCCCATTGAGTTTTCCGCAATTGTTTTTAAGGGTTTCTGTTTTTGCCAATTTTGGCGTTCATATGTTTTGTATAATCTATGAGCATAAATTTAAAAACAAGTGTTTTGTAAGCGTTCTCATGGAAAAGTTCCGCGTTTTCATAACAGACCCTGCAAAGAAGAATATGGAAAAACTGGATCATTCAGAACAGGAAAGGATAGAAAAAATCCTGCAGCAGCTTTACGAAAAAGGAGATGAAGTTGGCAAACCGTTAAGAGGCTTAAGGTTTCTGCGTGAAAAGAAATTTGATGGAAAGCGGCTATATTACCTTGTCTACTCTGACTGGTCTTCTATATTGGTGGTTGCGGTAAGCGACAAGAAAACACAGGAAGCGACAATAAATCAGATAGCATTGGAAGGAAGCCAATACAGAGCTGTAGCGCTTGACCTGCTTAGAACGAAGGGTATTATTTAGGCTTCCACTCTGTTACCTTGCCTTTCTTTATTGCTTCAAAACTCTCCCTGAATTGCTCTACAAGCTCCCAATCTATCTCGGCCTTCTTCTTAAGTTCCTCATATTCCCTCTTTGGGATAGTCACTGTTTCCATATCACTATTTCTGCCAATCCTCTTATTTAAAACTTTCTACTAACTTGAATCTCGGCGCTTCCCTGCCATCAACCGTTACAGTTTCCAGAAACATCCCCTTCGGCCTCGCCCACAGCGCATTCTTCCCGAATTCCTCCGAATCGTAGAGCGCCCTGTAGATGACAAGCTCCTCAAGCGTCTCGCTGTGCCTCGCCGTTCCGATAACCTCATAGAATTTGCCTTTGTAATGCCGGTATCTTCCGAGCTTTATTTCTTTCATTCTTAACCTCCCGTGCGATATACGTTGTCGTGGTGGTCGAAGTCTTCAAACGAAAGAAAATCTTTTGCTTTGTCGTAACTGAACACTAGAACAAAATGCCCTACATGCACGCGTTTTGAATCTTTCATGTTGTATCGGAGATTCTTGTAGTGTTCAACATTTTCACATTCTACAATCTCTTTAAGCTTATTCATTACCGATTCGTATAAACGCTTGTCTTTCTTTGATAGTTTTAAGAGCTTCTTATCTAAATCAGGCTTTACTTCAAACTCACGCATTTTCTATGTGCCTTCTCAATTCGTCAATGCTCTTGAAAGTGATGCCTTTTTGCTTCTTGATTTTAGCCAGCTTTTCAACGTATTCTGGCCGCAGCTCAGGCTCCAAGAAGCTCTGCTCGTACTCGCTTACAACTGCGTTTATAGCTTCCGACTTGTCCTTCAGCCCGTATTTCGCCTTGACTACGTTCAAAACCCGGTTTGTGTTTTCATCTATGTTTATCATTGCTTGTACCATATACGTCACATATACAATCATATACTCCACATATATAAATGTTGCGTTCCTTCGCCGCCAGTTGCGCCCCGCGTTTTCCTGTTTTGCTTTTTTTCAGCGTGTTTTAGAAACATTTAAATACAAAAAAGATAAAAAAGCGTTTAATGTTAGCTAGAGCCTTAAAAGGTGCCTTTTGATGAAGAAAAGAAGAGTCCTTTCGATAATCTTGTGGGTGACGCTGCTTGGTTTAGTTCTTGTTCAGTCTGTTTCTGCTGCAGGCATTTTTGACTCGCTGGACAGGATTCTTGGCGGTGACAGTCTTGGGGATATTTATGAGAATCATGGTTTATGGATTGACCTTATAATCTACATCTTCCTTTTTGTTTATGTTGCAAGGTTTGCATTGGAACGGAATCAGGCGGGAGGGAATTTTAGGCCACTGTCTACGGTTATGGGCATTGCGCTCGCAATTGGAACTATGGCTTTTGAGTGGAAGTCCGGCTTCCGCCTCGGCGACATAGGGCCTTTCGGATTGGCTGTCGCCTTGCTTATGTTTGGATGGGTCATTTACCGGCTGGGGAATGGTATGGGCATTGGCGGTTACCAGTCAGCTTCTATTGCTTTCATTGGAATTTACGGCTTCCTTGGCAGCATTGGCTCTACGATTTTTGATGAAGTAAACAAGAGGTGGCCTAACAATGCGGCTGTTGGCTTTATCGAAAGCATCCTGAATATACTCCTGATTGCAGCAATTATTGGAGTTGTTATTGCTCTTGTCAGGTTCATTCCCGGCATGTTCGGGCAGGGAACGAATACATTCGGAAACATCTTTGGGCAGCCGCAGCAGCAACAGCAACAGCAGCAGCAGGCGGCTGGAGCGCAGCAGGCAGCTCAGCGCCAGCAGCAGATAGCAAACCTGCTTTTGAGGATTAATCAGGCTCAGGGGCGCCTTGGAAATGTTATTGGAAATCAGCAGCTTAACCAGCAGCAGCGTATCCAGCAGTTGCGCAATTTGATGGCTGAGATTCGCCAGATTGGGCAGGAGATTAGAAACTTGCCTTAGGTGGTTTAATGGTTGATAAACGACAGTTGGTGGAAGAGTATACGGGTTTGCAGACTCAGGCAATAGATATCGTTTTGGAATTGGTAAACAATGCAAAGAATAGGCGAGGTGAAATACAACGTCTCTGGCAGACCTTCCAGCAGGAAAGGAGCAGGACTTTTCAGGAGCGCATGCTTGAGCAGCTTGGCGAGAAACGCGAAAAAATTTATGAAAGGTATAACCGTGCAAAAGGAGTTCTTAACACAAAAGGTAAGAAACTGAAATCTCTTGACGAAGGTGAAGTGAGGAAGGTTATGGGGGATGAGAAGGCTGTCAGGGCAGAGCTCACGGCGATGCAGCGTGATGAAAACGCCGAGGGGCAGGCAATTAAAAAAGAGCTTGAGTTAACCGAGCAGGAAACTGGAGAGCTTGAGAAGGTTGAGCGCATCTTGAAGTCAAAGAGAAACAAGTTCCTTGGCGAGGAGGAACTCCTTGAGATAGAGCACCTTTTAAGGGAAGCTGAAACCGCCCTTGCAAGGGAGATTCAGGAACAGCAATTCCAGGAAAGGCTTGATGCCCAGGAAAACAAGATAGCTGCAATGATGGGCAATTTGGGCAGTCAAATGTCAAGGCTTGAGGCTGCTGAGAAAAAAGTCTAAGTATCAACCATCTCCATCTCAATATTCAGCCCTTTCGGTAGCAGCTTATGCGTTTCTTAGCAGTTTCAGCCATCTCCTGTATTCCTCAAGGCTTTCTGTTGACATTATTCCTGCCTTTTTCTGTCATGTGGGAAACAGCTCATGCAAAGTTATTTATAGGTGAAAGCCTTAAACAGCCGCATGGCAGAGTTTGCTGATGCGGATGTTAAGGAACGAATAGCTGTCAATCCTGATGTAATGGTTGGCAAGCCTGTAATTAGGGGTACGCGTATTCCTGTTGATTTAATTGTAAGGCTCGTAGCACAGGGCATGAGCGTGAGGAAAATACTTGAGGATTACCCGCAGCTTACGGAAGAGGATATAAGAGCTGCACTGCTTTATAGCGCTGACATTGTGAGTGGGGAATCTGTTACGTTGATGGTAAAGTAGTATGCTGAAATTTCTGGTTGATGAGAGTTCAGGTAAGAAGCTGGCAGAGGAGTTAAGCGTTAAAGGTTACGATGTCGTGTATGTTGGCGATGTCTTGAAGGAAGCGTTAGATCATGCGGTGCTGGACGCAGCAGACAAACAGGCGCGAATTCTTATCACAAACGATAAGGACTTCGGCGAGCTTGTTTTCCGGCAGTTAAAGCCGAGCAGTGGCGTCATACTTTTACGGTTAAAAACAGACACTCCGGAATCAAGAATAAAATGCACGGCAACCGTCATAAAAAGGTTTGGAGAGAAGCTAAGCAATTCATTTACTGTTGTTTCAGAAGAAAGCATTCGTCTCAGAAAAAGGGCTTAGTTCTCAACCATCTCTATCTCAATGTTCAATCCCTTCGGAAGGGGCACTCTCATCACGAGGCGCAAGGCTCTTTCATCAGTTGCCAAATCTATAAGTCGCTTGTGAACCCTCATTTCGTATCTGTCCCATGATGCCTTGCCGTCTCCGCAGGGGCACTTTCTCGTTGTTACCTTAAGTTTCTTAGAAGGAAGCGGTATCGGCCCTGAGAGCTCGACGCCCGTCTTTTCCGCTATGTCCATGATGGAAGTGCAAACTTGGTTTATCTTTTCTATGTCCGTGCTTACCAGCTTTATTCGTGCTTTTTGCATTGCCATCATGATGAAGCTTTTAATTCACCATAACCATTTGCCGGCTGCCCGGCGGATATTGTCGGCGTGACTAATATGAAAATAAAAGGCAAAAAACTTTTATGCCTTTTTCACGATGTCTATGCACATGCCGGCTGCAAC
The DNA here is from genome assembly GCA_964493685.1 of uncultured Methanosarcinales archaeon. Taxonomy (GTDB): domain Archaea; phylum Nanobdellota; class Nanobdellia; order Woesearchaeales; family UBA10216; genus UBA492. The sequence goes on along the minus strand of CAZBPE010000040.1, from coordinate 2,218 downwards.
CGTGCTTCCAGAATCGCGGATGGCAAACCTTGCCATTTGCGGTATGCTCTTCTGGAGCTCGATTACGAGCGGCTGTATCGGCTTTACCTTGACGACTGCCACGTCTCCGTTCTTGATGAAGTCAGGCTTCTCCTGAAGCGTTTCGCCTGTCGCCGGGTTGATTTTCTTTACAATCTCTGTTATTGTGCATGCAACCTGCGCCGTGTGTATGTGGAACACTGGCGTGTAGCCTGCCGTGAGCACGCTTGGGTGGTTCAGCACGACTATTTGTGCTGTGAATTCTGAGGCCACGGTTGGCGGGTTTTCTGTCTTGCCGAGCACGTCTCCCCTTGCTATGTCCACCTTGCTTATGCCTCTTACAGAGAAGCCTACGTTGTCGCCAGGCTCTGCCTGCTGAAGCTGTTCGTGGTGCATTTCTATGCTTTTTACTTCGCCAACAACGCCCTTGCCTTCTCTTGCCGGCACTACGATTACCTTGTCATTCACTTTCATGATGCCTGTTTCCACCCTTCCTACAGGCACTGCGCCTATTCCCTTGATTTCGTAAACGTCCTGTATAGGCAGCCTCAGCGGGAGGTCAACCGGCTTCTCAGGCTCTTTCAGGCTGTTTATTGCCTCAAGAAGCGTTGGTCCCTTGTACCACGGAAACTTGTCGCTCTTCTTTGCGAGGTTTTCGCCAAGGTAGGCCGCAGTCGGGACAAACTGTATCTGGTCTGGCTTGAATCCTACTGCCCTGAGCCGCTCTGAAACCTTGCTCTTGACTTCGTTGAACCTTGCTTCGTCGTAGTTTGCCATGTCCATCTTGTTGATGGCTACAATCAGCTGGCCAACTCCGAGCGTCTTTGAAAGGAATATGTGCTCTGAAGTCTGCCCTTTTGCGTCAAGCCCTCCTTCTGCCTCGCCCTTGTTTCCTGAAACAACGAGCACTGCGGCGTCTGCCTGGCTTGCGCCTGTTATCATGTTCTTGATGAAGTCCCTGTGCCCTGGCGCGTCAATTATTGTTATGTAGAACTTGTCTGTCTGGAATTTCTTGTGGCTTAAGTCAATGGTAACTCCCCTTTCCCTCTCTTCCTTGAGGTTGTCCATGACGAATGCGAATTCAAATCCTGACTTGCCCAGTTCCTTTGCCTTGTCCTTGAGCTTCCTGAGATCCTGCTCTGGAACGTTTCCTGTGTCGTATAGCATCCTGCCTACGGTTGTTGACTTTCCGTGGTCAACATGGCCTATGAATACGAGATTTAAGTGCGGTTTTTCTCTTGCCATCTTTAATTCCTCCTGTTTTTTAGTTAATCGGGGAAAAAAAGAACTTCGGGTAATATATAAATTTTACCCTTTTTAAACAACAGAATTCTACTCATCTATGATTGGTAAATTAAGTGGCAAATACTCTGTTGCTGTTTTCTGGCGCTTCTCGCAGCTCAATCGCAAATAACAAAAGTTTAATCAAAAAGTTTATATATTAGTTAAACTTTTTAGTTAAACTATGGGGAACATAACTGAAGCCAGGCGAATTGGGGGCTCTTTGGCGGTCATCATTCCTCACGAAATGGCGAAAAAGGAGAAGATAAGCCCGGGTGACATGGTTAGCATAGACGTCAAAAGGGTTGACGAGCTAACTGGCTGGTGGGGGAAGCTTGGGTGGGTGAAGAAGTCAACCCAGTCGATAATGGAAGAGATAGACGAAAACGAGAATGACTAAATACTATTTTGACACATACGCCCTGATAGGAGCTGGAAAAGCGAGCAGCGCTTATTCTGCTTACCTTAGGGGAGCGACTGTGCTGACTAACAAGCTTAACATTATGGAACTTGCCTTTTTTCTTGTCAGGGAGCGGCATGGCAGCGAAGTGGCAGCAATGTTCTCGCATCTCACCAAATACCACTGCGAAGCAAGCGACAAGGCGTTTATTGAAGCAGCTGTGCTTAAGTTTAAGTACAAGGACAGGAGGCTTTCTTACATAGATTGCCTTGGCTACGAAATAGCGAAAGAGAACGATGCAAAATTTCTTACGGGAGACGAAAAGTTTGAAGATTTGCCTAATGTGGAATTTGTGAAATGACTCATTAAATTTTACTTACGAGGTCTCTCATGGCAGTTTCGGGGTTCTGTGCCGTCGTTACAGCTGTTGCCAAAAGAACGCCTTTCGTGCCGAGCTTTATCGCCTTTGCCACGTCATCGCCGTTTGCAACTCCTGCCCCGCAAAGCATTGGTATTTCC
>CAZBPE010000039.1:7082-10298 GCA_964493685.1 uncultured Methanosarcinales archaeon | reverse complement strand
TGAGTGCCAGAAACCGCTGTTTCTGAGCATTTCCATCGATTTATAATCGATGGTTCAAAGCATCAATTACTGAATAAGGAAAAGTCTGAGCACTAAGAACCACCAGTCAGCATACATTTAGTCATAAATTAATCCCACCCGTCTTGACTGGTGGTTCTTTAGGAAACATTTATATATCAGTTATACCCTATACATAACAAAGTATAAAGGTGGTTATATTATGGAAAACACAATGGTAAAGCTGAAAAAGGAAACTGTAAACAGGCTGAAAAGCCTTAAAGACTACGAAAGAGAAACATATGATGAAATAATAAACAAGATGATAAATACGCAAAAAGAGGAATTAAGCAGGGAAGACATAGATAACATAGAGGGAGGGCTTAAAGATTTAAAGGAAGGGAGGGTTTATAGCTCACAAGAAGTTGCAAGAAGGCTCGGCCTTAAGCCGTGAGGTGCAGATTGGCTTACGAGATTCTTTATACAAAAAAGGCCCTAAAATATCTGGAGTCCCTCAACAGGAAAGAGGCGCAGAATGTCTACAGAAAAATTGAAAGCATCAAGGAAAACCCGCTGCATTACATTGCAAAACTTTCCAGCATCAACCTGTGGAAACTAAGAATTGGCGATTACAGGGCAATAGTAAGATTTGACAGGGCAAAAGAGGAAATAACAGTGGTGGATATGGGGCACCGAAAGAACATTTATAAAAATCTTTGAAACAGGAGAAAAAATGCCAGACGTTTCTGTGGTAATACTCAACTTCAACGGGAAAGCGTGCCTCAAGGAATGTCTCAAATCGCTGCAAAGGCAGAGCCGTAAGGACTTTGAAGTGATTGTTTCAGACAACAATTCAACAGACGGCTCGCAGGAAATGGTAAGAGCGCAGTTCCCGAAGTTCAGGCTTCTCGCAAACTACAGGAATTACGGCGTTTCAGAAGGCTACAACAGGGGAGTTGCAATCGCGAAAGGCAGATACGTTGCAACGCTGGCAAACGACATGGTGCTTGACAGGAACTGGGTAAAAGAGGCTGCTGCAGTCTTCAAGGACAGGAAAGTTGCGGCAGCAGGCAGCTACATAAAAAACAAGGACGAAGGATTCTACAAGGGCGAGAAGGTATTTGGATTCTACATGGACCTCTTAGGCAATCCAGTAACCCTGCACAGGGAAACGCCAGGCTACATATTCGGCCCCTCAGGGGCGATATTTGACAGGAAGAAAATACCTGCACCGTATGACAACGACTACTTTTACTCGGGAGACGAAATTTATTTGGGATGGCAGGCATTGCTGAAAGGCTACAACACAGCTCAGGCAAACAACGCAAAGCTTTTCCACATCGGACGAGTAAGCGTTAACGCGGGAAACGTCTCAGAATTCGTGGAGTTCCACGGCGAGAAAGACAGATACCTTAACCTGCTGATATTCTACTCGGCAGGCTCGCTGCTCAAGACAATGCCGCTGGTGATAATAAACACCCTGTTGACGCTGGCAACATCAATCCCGAGAGGACGCTTCCATATCCGCCTTAAGTCATACTGGTGGCTGCTGAGAAACTTCCCGCTTGCAATGAAGAAGAGGCGTGAAATGCAGAAGCAGAGAAAAGCAAAAGAGAGGGAAATTTTCAGATACATAACTTACAGAATCCCCTACAACATAGCGTTCATAACGCCAACAATAAACATGCTGCTTTACATATACTGCTGCATCCTGAGAATACCTGTAAGGGATAGGCAGAAAGGCTAAACTATCCCGTCATAAGCATCCGACATCTTCTTCCTGATAACTTCGTAGTCCCACTCCTTCACCATCTTTTTATTCTTTGCGGTGTGCTCGTTTCTCAGGCTGTCGTCTTCATAGTAGCGAAGGAGATTTTCTGCAAGCTTCCTGTGGCCAGCCACTTCATGGTATAACGCATTTTCTTTGAAGACGGATGTATGCGTGCCGATGTTTGAAAGGCAAAGAGGCTTCCCCGCTGCTGCGCTTTCGTAAGTGACAAGCCCCTGATACTCATTGTCAGCGCCGTGAACGAAAGCATGGGAGCCATGAATGAAAGAGGCAACCATCTCAGGCGGATGGAATCCAGTAATGACAACAGAATCCTCGACGCCAATTGACTTCGCCATTTGATGAATGTCAGGCAGATTCTGGCGAGGAAGCCAGTCCTCCCCGACAGCAAGGAATTTCGCTGAAGGAATCTTCTCCCGGACTATCTTGAGGGCGCGCATGACATCATCAAAGCGCTTGTGAAAGCGAATTTGGGCGATTGAAATTATGACAAATTCCGAATCAGCATAGCCCCACTTCTCGGCAACCTCTCCGGTATTCTCTGGCTTTTCAGAGAAAAAAGGATAATCAATCGACAGCGGAATCCACTTCATCTTCTTCTCCGGAATGCCAGCATTTTTGTAAATATCAATCTCGTAAGGGGTAACGCACTGAATCAAATCATAGCGTGGCATGGCAAGCTTTGTCAAGATTTGTATCAGCTTGTTTGAGCCGAGAAGGTAAGTGAAAGGCCTTAGAGCTTTCTTCTGCGGCGCGATGAAGCTGGCAAACTGGCTCGGCGGATAGGGGCGAAGGTGAACCTGAAGCACTGAATTATTTTTTTGTGAGCGTATGTAGCGGTAAAGGGAAAGAATGCTTTTGAAGCGCCTGACAAAATGGCTCTTGTAGATTTCCTCAGGCAGCGCAGTGTCCTTGCCTGTTTTGTATTCAGGAGTCGGCGCAGTGTTCTGCAGAGTTACAAATTCCGTGTCGTAGCCCTTCTCCCGCATGATGTCGGCAGGCATCAGGAAATAATCCTCGCGTGGCTGCAGCTCGTAAGGGGTCGGGTAAAAAGGCACAAGCTGGATGAATTTTTTAGACATACGAAAAGCTCATCTGAGAGGATTTAAAAAGTTTTTTGGTTACCAGAAGCCGTATTTTCAATCAAATCTGAAACGACGCTTCTTAACGCTTTTATGTCCACAATGATTCTGCTTGCCTCTTCTGCTGTCAGGGTTCCGCCGTAGTAGTTCACGTTGTTGCGAACTCGCCTTACCTCGTCAAACTCATCGCCCCTGACGCTTTCGCTCATAACCTCCTTAAGAAAGGCAACATAGCAGTCGTGATTGTGAATCTTGAACCCTTTTTTCAGGGCGAGCGCTTCCAGAAGTTCCCTTAGTGAATCATAGGCAAGCGAAAGCTTTGAAGCGGCAGTAACGTCGCTCATAGGA
>CAZBPE010000039.1:5836-7072 GCA_964493685.1 uncultured Methanosarcinales archaeon | reverse complement strand
CGACATATCCTCATCAGGATTAATGTCCTTAACTATTCTCTTATCGCAGCATTCGCTCCAATCCATTTCAGAACCTCAACCTTCCAGCCAGAACATAGCCGTTCATTATGTTGCCTGAAAGCTCATTTGACTTTATGTTTTTGAACAAATCAAACCAAAAAAGCTGTATTTTTCTCTTCATTTTCTTTTCAAAAACAGCTAAATCCAGATTCATCTTGGCTGCAAAAACTACCAAGTCAACATCAGAATCCGGCTTAACTTCAGCTTTGGAAAGGGAGCCGAAAAGCACCATTGTTGGATTGGCAAGCTTCCGCTCAATAAACTCAACAAGCCCGCTTAATCTTCCGCTCCAGTAAATTCTTGACAAACCGACAAACACCCTGCTTTCCTTATTGGCATAGAAGAGTATGTAATTCCGGTAAGCCGTCCTAAGCAGGATGCGCTCAGCAGCGTAATAAGAAAGGGTTTTTGATGCTGTCGGAGGGGAGATATGCATAATCTTTGCGTATTCCCTCACGCTTATTCTTCTGTAGCAATCCTCAAAAAAGGGCTTCAAATCGTTAATTATTTTTAACATATGTAAATATATTTTAACACTTGTTTAAATATTTTTCTGTTTCTGAAAGAACCACCCAAAATAATCACTGACGCCCTGCTTCAGCGTTATTTTCGGGATGAATCCGAGCTCTTTTTTTGCCTTTGAGACGGCTGCGACGCTGTCCCTCACTTCACCGGCTCTCGGAGGCTTGCTGACTGTTTTGACTTGTTTTCCAGCGGCCTCTTTCACGCACTTCACCAAATCATTTACAGTGGACGCCTTGCCTGTGCCTATATTATATACGCCTGCTGCCTGCTTTTCAAAAGCGAGGATGTTCGCTGAAACAACGTCTCTAACGTCTATGAAGTCTCTTGTTTGCTCTCCGTCGCCGTAGATTATGAGTTCCCTTCCTTCCTTCACCCGTTCAGCAAAGATTGGGAGAACATTGCCATAAGGGTTAAAGCGCTGATTTTTCCCGTAGACGTTAAAGTAGCGGAGACAGCACGCGCTTATATCATGGTAATTGCCAAGGGCGATGCAGATTTGCTCGCCAGCAAGCTTTGCAACGCCGTAAGGAGAAACCGGATTAAAGGGGTGCCTTTCGTCAATCGGCACATACTGAGTTTCGCCGAAGATTGCGCAGGAAGAGGAATAGATGAGGCTTCTGATTTTGTTTTCTTTGCACGCATTGACTACGT
>CAZBPE010000039.1:0-5800 GCA_964493685.1 uncultured Methanosarcinales archaeon | reverse complement strand
ATTTTCTGCAGGATTCTTAAGCGAGAGGACGTTGCCGACCTGCGCTGCCATGTGAAAGACCACATTGCAGCCTTTTGCCGCTGTTTTTAACTTGCCGTAGCTGCGTATGTCGCCCTTCACTATGCTGATTTTATCCTTAATTGCAGCAAGGTTGACATTGCTGCCTGTTGAAAAGTCATCGTAGACAACAACCTCAAATTTCCTCCTGACAAGCTCAGAGGCAATGTTGGAGCCGATGAAGCCTGCGCCGCCTGTCACCAGCGCTTTCATGGAAACCTCAGGATTATTGGAGTCCTCATTGCAGCCTTTATCTCGGCTTCTTTTGAAGCGAGCTCTTTAAGCGCACCGGAATGCTCAACGAGAATCGCCAGGCAGTCTGCGCCCTTTGCTATTGAAGCAAGGGAAGAATAGCCTTTGCCTTTGATAAGATAGTCGTAATCGTGAACATCATAGCCCGCTTTCTTTAAGAGATGGACAATTTCAATTGCTGGGCTTTCCCTTAAGTCGCCGACATCTGGCTTGTAAGAAAGGCCGATTGTAACAATCTTCGGATTTTTAACTTTGGAAAGCGCTCGCAGAATTCTCTCAACCGTAACTTGCGGCATACCATCATTCACTTTTCTTGCGGCTTGAATTAGCTTCGTATGCTCTTTGTCGACAGAAACAATAAACCAGGGGTCAAGGGGCAAACAGTGGCCTCCGCAGCCCACCCCGGGCTTGTGAATGTTAACTCGGGGGTGCTTGTTCGCGATTGAGATGGCTTCATTAATGTTTATCCCAATTTTTTCAGCAACCAAGGACAGCTCATTAGCAAAGGCTATGTTTAAATCCCGGAACGCATTTTCTATGCACTTGCAGAATTCAGCTGTTGTCGCATCGGTTTTTACAATCTCGCCTTTGGTGAAGGAAGCATAAATTTCGGCAGCGGCTTCAGTGGAATCGCTGTCGACGCCGCCAACTATCCTGCTGTTGCTTATTAATTCGTTAAGCGTGTTTCCCGGAAGGACGCGCTCAGGGCAGTGGGCAAGCAAAACACCTTCAGGAACCCGCTTTTTAATTTTGGCTGTTGTAAGCGGCGGGATTGTTGACTCAATAATCAGGAGATTCCCCTTCTTTAGCAGCGGAAGTATTGACTTGACTGCAGAATCAACATATGAAAGGTCCGGTTTCTTGTTGGCAGTAACAGGCGTTGGAACGGCAATTATGAAAACGTCAGCAGCTTCAGGGGACTTTTTGGCAACAAAATTCTTCTTCACATGGCTGCTTTTGAATTCCATCCGGAAATCTTCCTCATCAATGAAGCAGATTCCATTATTCAGGTCGGAAATGCGCCTTTCATTCACGTCAACGCCGACAACAGAATAATTGCGGGAAAGAAGCACTGCCAGCGGCAGCCCGACGTATCCAAGCCCGACAACAGCTATCTTTTTCATTTTGCATAGGCTTTTTTCTGCCATTCTATTGTACGGGCGATGCCTTCCTTAAGCTTGACCGTTTCCCTGTATTTTAGGTCGCGCTTTGACTTTGAATTGTCAGACTTCTTGTTTAGCGTGTTGTGGCTCTCGACATCAACGTATTTCACAAGCGAGTCGTCCATGCCAAGCTGCTCAAGAACCATGTCAGAAGCCCCCTTTACCGGAACGTATTCATCTCCCGAGATGTTGTAGACTTCGCCAGCCTTGAAATTATCGACGATATTAGCCATTGCCCTCACTGTGTCGTCAATCCATGAGAATGTGCGGTGGTGCTTTGTGAAGACAGTGTAAGGCGTTTTATGAAGAGCCCTGTAAACGAAGAGGCAGATGACGCTTCGGTAATCTGAATAATGCTCGCCTGGGCCGTAGGTATTGAACAGCCTCAGCCTTATCGTTTCTGTGCCGAAGCGGTCAGCTGAGTTGAGAATCTGCATCTCATTAACCCACTTAGTTATTGCATAGTCATTTAGCTGCCTTATTGGCGTCTTCATAGGAACATCCTCTTTCATGACGCCCTCATAATCGCCGTAAATCTCAGAGCTGCTGGTGAAAATCAGCTTAAATTTCAGCTTTTCCTGAAAGCGGAGGATGTTCTTAGTGCCGATGACGTTTGACTTCCACAAAGTCTCGTAAAAATCCTCGCCGTTGTTCCTTCCGAACTCTGCCGCAAGGTGGTAGACAAAATCGTATTTTCTGCTGAACATGCGCTCGCACTGCCTGTATTCGGAAACATCGCACCGGATGTAATTCGGATCGTGGTGGTGCGGCTTGTCAGCAAGCCAGACTTCATGGCTCCGGCGTCTTAACTCTTCAACCAACGGCATTCCTACTGCGCCCAAGGCGCCTGTAACGAGTATTTTCATTTTTCAACCTCCGCCAGGATGTCAAGCATCCTCTTCGCTGAATTGCCATCCCCGAACGGGTTACGCCAATCGTTCTTCTTTTTAAGCATTTCCCTAACTTTATCCGTTATGCTCATTACAGTTAAATCGGTAAGCGCATTGGCGCCAACGTTAACCGTTTCAGGGCGCTCCGTGTCCTTTCTTAAAGTCACGCAAGGAGTGCGCATGATGCAGCTCTCCTCCTGAACGCCGCCTGAATCAGTAAGCACGAGCCTCGCGTTCTTCTCAAGAACAAGGAACTCAAAAAAGCCGACAGGCTCAATAAGGGAAACGCCAGAAGTGACTTTCAGGCCGAAATCATCAATGCGCTTCCTTGTCCTCGGATGAATTGGAAACACGAGCGGAATATTGTGCTCGGCGTGGACGGCATCAAGGGCTGAAAGGAGCTCCTGAAGAACCTCCTTTTCGTCTGTGTTCTCTGCGCGGTGAATTGTAACGAGGAAATAGCCTTTCGGCTTTACTTTGAACTGCTCAAGCGGCACTTTGCTTTCGGCAATTGGAAGGTAATGGCTGACTGCATCAACAATTGTGTTGCCTGTAAGAAAGACCCTTCCCTCCCCCTTGCCCTCCTTGACAAGCGCGTCAAATGAAAGCTTGGTTGGCGCGAAAAGAACGTCGGCAACTGCGTCTGCAAAAAGCCTGTTTTTTTCCTCCTGCATCCGCCGGTTGTAGCTCCTCAAGCCGGCCTCGACGTGAACAAATGGAATGTGAACGTTTGTTGATACAAGGGCGGCGGCAAGCACAGTGTTTGTATCGCCCTCTGCAAGCACGAAGTCAGGCTTTTCCTCATTCAGGACCCGCTCAAAGCCAGCAAGCATCCTTGAAAGCTGCTCTGCAAATGATGAAGAGCCGACAGCAAGGTTGTATTTTGGAGCTGGAAGTCCAAGCTCCTCAAAGAACAGCCCATCCATGTTGCGGCTGTAATGCTGGCCAGTGTGCAGAATGAAGAAATCAACCTTGCGCGAAATGCACTCCCTGACAACAGGGCCCATCTTAATTATTTCAGGACGAGTCCCTACAACAATGCAGAGCTTCATGAAAATTCCGAGTAAGATGGGCATTTATAAAGGTTTGTCAAAAACTTCAAGTTTTTGATCATGCTCAGAATTCCACTATTCCACAAATCAGAGATTAGTGGAATTCTGACATTGAAGCGGTTTTACGACGGGAGTTACGCAGGTTTCTGCCGCCTCCCTGCAATAAGCCTTAAGAGGACTATTGATATCGCGAGAATGACAATCCCCGCGAGAATATATAAGCGGTAGTTTAGCGCAAATTCCTTTGCAGAGACTGCAAAAGACAGCAGCTTGCCCGAAAATTCGTTCCTTATGCGGCCGCGCAGAAAGTAAACGAGGAATGCCATGACAATAAGAAGAAAGAGTATGCTAACAGGCGCCACATATTTTCTCAGCCTTGAAAAAAAGCTATTCTCAGGCGCCTTCCCGCTCTTTTCAGCCGCTGCTTTCCTTATCAGCTTTTCAGGGGTTTCCCTTGCCTTGTTTATGACTGCCAGCCTCCTGCGCCTGAGCACGAAAAAAAGAACAACAAGAGAAGCAAACACTGCCGCCAGCACCAAAGCAACAGCCTTAATGTTTGATTTCAAAGGGGAAAAAACCTTGGACATATTTATGCCGGGGGCGGCTATGTTGAGGCGGGGAAGCGTCAGGGTTGAGAAAATGCCCCTTGCTGGAGTTTCATTTAACTCGAAGGGCGGCAGGACAGCGGCAGTGTCATTGGCTGGCTGACCTGAAAGGTTAAGATGAAGCGACGGAGCAACAATAAACAGGCTTGGAACTGCCACAATTACAACAAGCAGCAGGATGACTATGACTGCAATGATTGCCTTTCTGCTGCCGGAAGGCTTCCTCTCCGGAGAAAGCTTCAGCATATCCTCCCAACCATAGCGCTCCTGCCTTTTCGGGGAAGGCAACGCGAGCAACGGCGCAAACCCCCTCCTGCGAGTCAAAGCCGCAACCAGTATAAGAAGCAACATTTCCAGCGGAACAAGCAGAAGCAACCCTATTACAGCATAAAGCGCAAAGCCTTCCATAAAAACCCCCTTAGTTACCACTTTAAAATGGATTCTTTTATTTAAATGTTATGGTGGGCTGGCGGGCTTGGCAATCAAGTCCGAAAATTCCCACAGGACAATTGAAAACTTTTCAGAAACAGAATTCTCGTCGGAAAAAGCCATTGGACACTGGACATATGCGGATAAGGTATTTAAACAAAAAAGAAGAAATTGCCCAAGGAGGGCAAGTGGCTGACACCCTTGAAATAAGAAGAATATAGACTATAAAAACTTTATGCCGGCGACGCCCGATAGGACGGGCGAGTGGCTGACACCCACTTGCAGTGGGTTCGAAACTCGTCAGTGGGCGAAATTCCCACCGCCGGCTTATTTTGATACAGCTTAACGTATTAGAAGGCAATTTCGCCGTATACGCACCTTAAACCTGCCCCAGGAGATGTATTAACTAAAGGAATTTCAACCGCTTCTATCCCTTTTGCTTTTAAGTATTTGGTTTCTTTGGGATGTATGCTTTTTGTAAAGAGCCTGCCATTATTCGTTAAGAAGTTTATACCATTAATTATGGCCATAAGAGCCTCTAAATTCCTTTTGCCTTTCTTGTGAACAAATGGCCTGTCCTCATATCGCCTAAGTTCATAACCCTTTTCTGAAGCAAGCTTGTCTAAAGTTCTACAGTCATCAAAAAGTTTCTGATCATATTCGTAGGGATCTAATTCTTGCTCGGCAGGAATTTCTCTTGATATCTGAGAAGCGTAAATTATTCTCGCTTCATCTAAAACGCCATAATCACCATCTATATGCGCATTTTGCACGCTTGTGAAGGAATGGACCCGATAAAATGGTTTTTTAGCCTGTTTGGCCAGCTTTAATGAGTCTTTCTGAGAATAAACATCAGATATCAAGCCAAATTTATCTCCAATGACTATTTGCCCGCCGTCAGGAGCTTCACTAGGAACCAACCGCCCATCGTATCCTGCGCGTCTTATTGCTTTTTCAAGTTTTGAGCTAGCAAACGGATAAAGTTTAGGAAGAAAAGGCAGCCAAGGCGAGTAATTTGACCAAAACGTGGCTATTCTGGGTTTTACATAAACATCCTTGCCGATTTGGATTATAACATCCCGGGCATATGCAGAATAGCCTTCCTGCATTCTTTCTTCAAAATCCACTGAAACAACGTGTAAAGGAAAGCACTTAGCCAGAACGTCATCTGCTCTTTTAAGTTCTTTTGAAAGAGCTCTCGTTCGGCGGTAAGTGTCCCTTAGCGGGCCATCCTCTGCAACTTCAGGAATGTTTTCGAGTGCAAACCTGAAAAGGTGTTTTTGGGGCGCCATTTTAAGTTATAACGGAAGACATAAGTATCTATACGAATTTGTTATGTCTTCCGAATATAG
>CAZBPE010000038.1:10105-10419 GCA_964493685.1 uncultured Methanosarcinales archaeon | reverse complement strand
GAAGCAAAGCTTCTGAGCACTCAGAAACGCCGCAAGCGTTTCTGTTGTGAGCAAAGAAGGCGTTAAGTTGGGCATAAAGCCCAACGAACCTCGCTCAAACCGCGAAGATGCTGAAAGTCCCGGCCAGGGCGTGGCTCTAATAAAGCCCTTGGGCCGGTGGCGCAGCCTGGTTAGCGCATCAGACTTTTAATCTGACAGCCACGGGTTCGAAACAATTTTTTGGCAAGCTAAAAAATTGGTGAAAGTCCCGTCCGGCCCATTCAAATTCAAGTTTCAGGCGCAGCGTGAGATTATGAAAAAGGTTGACGTTACAA
>CAZBPE010000038.1:0-10095 GCA_964493685.1 uncultured Methanosarcinales archaeon | reverse complement strand
GCTCATCCCGAAGCACGTCAAGCTTGGCGAAAAGGAGAAGGCTGAGCTGCTTGGGCGCTACAAAATAACAGTTGAAGCCCTTCCAAAAATTCTTAAGTCAGACGCTGCCATCTCAGAGCTTTCAGTAAAGGAGGAGGACGTAATCAAGATAGTCAGGGAGAGCCCGACTGCGGGCGAAGCTGTTTTTTACAGGGTGGTTGTAAATGCCTGACGACATGTCAGAAAAGCAAAGCTTTTCTGAGCATGCTCAGAAATCCCTGATTTCTGACAAGAAGCTGCTTATAGGCAAGTTTTTTGCCGAGGAGTCTTTTGTAAAGTCTGACATAGAGTCCTTCAACAATTTTGTTGACGCCGAGTTGCAAAAAATAATTCAGGAGAACCGCGAGATTGAGCCAACAATAATCCCCCCCAATGTTGATGAGTTCAAGATAAGGTTTGACAAGGTTAGGCTTACCAAGCCGGAGATAATTGAGGCTGACGGCTCGAAGAGGATTGTTTTTCCGCAGGAGGCGAGGCTTAGGAAGCTGACATACTCTGCTCCTATTTTCATCACGGTAAGCGCGCACATAAACGGAGCCCAGCGGGAGTCTTTTGAGACGCAGATAGGCAACCTGCCTGTCATGCTGAGGTCGAAGCAGTGCCATCTCTTCGGGCTTGGGAGGGATGAGCTTATACTTCACGGCGAGGACCCTGACGACCCAGGAGGGTATTTTATCATTAACGGCACTGAAAAAGCCCTTGTTAAGATTGAGGACCTTGCCTCAAACCGCTTCATAGTTGAGAAGGACAGCGTTGGCCCTTCAAGGTTCATTGGGAAGATTTTCTCCGAGTACGGCTCTTACAAGATTCCCCATTCTATTGAGCAGATGAAGGACGGCATTCTTTACCTTACCTTTACGCGAGTCAGGAGAATTCCTGTTGTTGTTGTAATAAAGGCACTTGGCCTTATTAAGGACGAGGAGATAGCGAAGGCGATTTCCCCTGAAAGGCAGTTTGATGAGGTTATTGTTAACCTGCTTGACTCTGCCAGCATAAAGACAGAGGAGGAGTCTGTTGACTACATAGCCAAGCATTCCGGCATCACTCAGGCGAAGGAGATACGCCTTGAGCGAACTAGGGAGATTCTTGACAATTACCTGCTTCCCCATCTTGGCGTTTCACAGAAGGACAGGATGTCAAAGGCTTACAACATCTGCAAGATGATAAAGAAGCAGCTTCTCGCAGCCAGGGGGGAGCTCCAGCTTGATGACAAGGACCATTACATGAACAAGCGCATCAAGCTTTCTGGCGATTTGCTTGCTGACCTCGTGAGGGTTAACCTGAAGGTTCTTATTGGCGACTTGCTTTACAACTTCCAGCGCATTGTCAAGCGCGGCAAGTTCCCGACTCTAAAGGTCATCATACGCGAGAAGCTTCTCACTTCAAGGATTTACAGTTCAATGGCTACAGGCTCATGGGTTGGCGGCAGGAAGGGAGTTTCCCAGAGAATCCAGCGGCTTAACTTCCTTGAGACTCTGTCGCACCTTCAGCGTGTTGTAAGCCCTCTTTCAGTGACTCAGGAGAATTTTGAGGCAAGGGAGCTTCACTGCACTCATCTTGGCAGGCTTTGCCCAATAGAAACGCCTGAAGGAACGAATATCGGGCTTAAGAAAAACCTCGCGCTGCTTGCGACAGCATCTCTTGACACTCCTGAAGATGATGTGCTTAAGGTTATGAAAAGCTCTGGCATGAAGGCGGTGGAAAAGTAGATGTCTGACGTTTACCTTGGCGGAAGGTTTGTGGGAACTGTTGAAGACCCTGCAAAGTTTTCAGCTGACCTTCGGGAGAACAGGCGCACTGGGCAGCTTTCCTCAAATGTCAATGTCTATTACGACGATTCTGCTGACTCTGTTTTCGTTGAGGCGTTTCGCGGAAGGCTGAGAAGGCCGCTTATTGTTGTGAAGGACGGCGTTTCTCTCCTTACAGAAGAGCACATGAGAAAGCTCCAGCGCAATGAGCTTAACTGGTCTGACCTTGTCAAGCAGGGCATTATAGAGTATCTTGACGCTGCAGAGGAGGAAAACACTTACGTTGCATTCTTTGAGAAGGATCTTACGAAGGAGCACACCCACCTCGAGATAGCGCCAATTGCAATGTTCGGGCTCACTACCAGCCTTGTTCCATTCACCAATTATAATTCAGCGCAGAAGGTTAACACCGGCTCGAAGAACCAGAAACAGGCTCTTGGCTTTTACGCTGCAAACTATCCGGTCAGAATGGACATGGACGTTAACGTTCTTCATTATCCTCAGATGCCTGTTGTTAAGTCAATAATGCATGACATTGTTGAGTATGAAAAGCATCCTTCAGGGCAGAACCTTATTGTTGCTGTCATGAGCTACAAGGGCTATAACATGGAGGACGCTATTGTCATAAACCGCGGCTCAATTGAGCGAGGGCTTGGGCGCGGGAGTTATTACAGGCCCATGACCGCAGAGGAGCTGCGCTATTCTGGCGGGCTTGTTGACGAGATTTCCATTCCCGACAAGGACGTCAAGGGCTATAAGAGCGAGCATGATTACCGTTATCTTGAGGATGATGGAGTCATCTATCCGGAGGCGCAGGTTGCAGAGGGCGATGTTGTCATAGGCAAGACATCCCCTCCAAGATTCCTTTCCGGAATGGAGCAGTACAGCCTCTCGTCAGAGACAAGAAGGGAAAGCTCTGTCACAATGCAGCACGGCGAGGAAGGCATTATTGACATGGTTATTGTTACTGAAAACAGCGAGGGCAACAAGCTTATTCAGGTTAAGATTCGCGATAACAGGAATCCGGAGATTGGCGACAAGTTCACTTCCCGCCACGGGCAGAAGGGCGTTGTCGGCATAATTGTTCCTCATTCGGACATGCCGTTCACTGCTTCAGGGATTGTTCCTGATGTCCTTTTCAGCCCTCACGGTATTCCGACGAGAATGACTATGGCGCACCTTATTGAGCTTGTTGCTGGAAAGACCGGCGCGCTTGCCGGGCGCTACATTGATGGCAGCGTTTTTGATTCTGAGCCTGAGGAGCGCATAAGGGGAGAGCTTCTCAGCCTTGGCTTCAGGGACAACGGCTTTGAAACTATGTACAACGGTGAGACAGGCGAGCAGTTCAAGGTTAGGATTTATGTCGGGGGCATGTATTACCTGCGCCTTAAGCACATGGTTGCGAACAAGATTCATTCAAGGGCGAGAGGCCCCATTCAGCTTCTCACGCGCCAGCCGACTGAGGGCAGGGCGAAAGAGGGCGGTCTGCGCCTTGGCGAGATGGAGAAGGACACTTATGTTGCCCACGGAGCTTCAATGCTGCTGAAGGAGCGCTTTGATTCAGACAGGACTTCTGTTCCTGTCTGCGACGCCTGCGGGCTGATAGCTGTTTATGATGAGTACAAGAAGCGCGCTTACTGCATGGCTTGCGGCGAGTCTGAGACGAGCATGGTTGAGATTTCCTATGCGTTCAAGCTTATAATGGACGAGTTCAAGAGCCTTTGCATCTATCCGAAGCTTAAGCTCGTGAACAAGTATTGAGGCTAAAATGGAAGAGGAATACGTTTACAAGAAGGTTGGAAGCGTTTCATTCGCGATGCTCAGCCCAAAGAAGATGGCTGCTGCAAAGATTGTTACGCCTGAGCTTTATGATAAGGAAGGCTATCCTGTTGACGGCGGCTTGATGGATGTTCGCCTTGGCGTAATTGACCCTGGCTTGAGGTGCAAGACCTGCGGCTCGCGCCTGAAGGAATGCATAGGGCACTTCGGCTACATCTCGCTTGCGAGGCCTGTTGTCCACCTAAGTTATATTCCTGTTATCCTTACGCTTCTCAGGAACACCTGCAGGGATTGTTCTCGCGTATTGCTTCCTCCTGCAAGGATTCAGCAGTATTCTGACAAGCTTAAGCAGCTTGGGCGCCAGAAGAGCCCTGATTTTATGCGCAAGAAGCTTAAGGAGCTGATTGCCAGCTCAAAGAACGCTAACAAGTGCCCCCACTGCAAGGCAAGGCAGTATAAAATCACCATTGAGAAGCCTTCCTCGTTTTTTGAGAATGAGCGCAGGCTTTCGCCGATAGAAGTGAGGTCGCGCCTTGAAAAGTTGCCTGATGAGGACTGCGAGCTGTTTGGGTTGAACGTGAAGGCAGCCCGCCCCGAGTGGATGATACTCACAGTGTTTCCAATTCCTCCTGTCACCATGCGCCCTTCAATAACGCTTGAGACAGGAGAGCGTTCAGAGGATGACTTGACTCACAAGCTTGGCGACATTGTCAGGATAAACCAGCGCCTTTTCGAGAACATAAACGCAGGCGCCCCGGAGATAATAGTTGAGGACCTTTGGGACTTGCTCCAGTATCACATAACAACTTTCCTTGACAATGATGTTGCCCAGCTGCCGCCTGCCCGCCACCGTTCAGGCCAGCCTTTGAAGACGATAAGCGAGCGCATCCGCAGCAAGGAGGGCAGAATCCGCCACAACCTTGTGGGCAAGCGGACCAACTTTTCTGCGCGAACTGTAATCAGCCCTGACCCGATGCTTCAGCTTAACGAAGTCGGCGTTCCTGACATGATGGCTTTGAAGCTTACGGTTCCCGAGCGCGTGACTGAATGGAATCTTGAATACCTGAAGAAGTTTGTGAAGAACGGGCCCAAGAATTATCCTGGCGCCAATTACGTTATCAGGCCTGACGGAAAGAAGAAGAAGTTGACTGAGGACATAATTGAGGCGACGCTTGAAGAGCTCCAGCCGGGCTATCTTGTTGAAAGGCATTTGATGGACGGCGACACTGCAATTTTCAACCGCCAGCCTTCTCTTCACAGGATGAGCATGATGTGCCACAAGGTGAGGGTTCTGCCCTGCAAGACTCTCCGCCTTAATCCTGCTGTTTGCTTCCCTTACAACGCGGATTTTGACGGCGATGAAATGAACCTTCACATTCCGCAGACTGAGGAGGCAAGGGCTGAGGCTGAGCTTCTCATGCTTGTGCAGACGCAGCTTATAAGCCCGAGGTATGGGCTATCTGTTATCGGCTGCGTTCAGGATGCAATTTCAGGCAACTACCTTTTGACAAGGAAGGACTTTTCGATAAAGCGCGAGGAGGCTATTGACATTCTTTCCTTTGTTGGCGTTGAGGACCTTAGCAGGCTTCCTAAAAAGGATTTTGTTTCAGGCAAGGAAGTCTTCAGCGTGATTCTTCCGGAAGATTTCAGCTTTGTCGGCAAGTCGCGCTCAAAGGACGAGCCTGATGTTGTAATTGAGAGCGGCAAGCTTGTCTCCGGCGTAATGGACAAGAACAATCTCGGCGAGGGAAGCGGCATGCTCCTAAGGAACCTTCACAAGAAGTATGGAGAAGCTTTTAGTATTGATTTGCTCGGCAAGCTTTTCAGGCTTGGCGTTTCTGTGCTTTTTAACCGCGGCTTTACGACAACTATAGCCGATACAGACCTTCCGGCAGAGGCTTCGAAGCGGATTGAGATTCTTTTTGCCTCTGCAAATGAGGAGGTTAAGGCGCTTATTGCCCAGTTCAATGCAGGCACCCTTGAGCCTTTCCCTGGCAGGTCTTCCCGCGAGACCCTTGAGCTGAAAATCCTTGAGGTTCTTAACAGGGCGAGAAACGAGACAGGGCACGTGGTTGCGAATTATGCGCAGCCGTCATCCCACACGCTGATAATGGCAAATTCAGGCGCGCGGGGCAATCTGCTTAACTTGGCGCAGATGGCTGGTTGTGTCGGGCAGCAGGCTCTTCGCGGAAAGAGGATTGAGAAGGGCTTCAAGAGCCGCACGCTTTCCTGCTTCAAGAGGCATGACCTTGGCAGCGAGGCTCACGGCTTCATCAGGAGCAGCTTTAAGGCAGGGTTAACTCCTGCCGAGTTTTTCTTCCAGGCAATGGTTGGAAGAGATTCGCTTATGGACACTGCGCTGAGAACTCCGAAGTCAGGATACCTTTACAGGCGCCTTTCAAACGCCCTGCAGGACCTGAAGGTTGAGTATGACGGCACGGTAAGGGACGCCTCTGGCAGGATTGTCCAGTTCAGTTACGGCGAGGACGGCATAGACGTCTCAAAGTCAGAGGGCGGCAATATTAATGTTTCAAGGGTAATGAATGAGTCAAAGTGACTGGTGGTAAAAAATGGCTGACGCTTTAAAGGAATATGAAGGAGTCCTCCCGCCCAGCATTCTTTCAAGGGCGAAAGAAGCGCTTACCGGAAAGGTTTCAGAGTCAAAAGCCAAAAGCGTTCTTAAGGCTATAAGCGCCGAGTATGATGAGATGAAAGCGATGCCAGGAGAGTCCGTCGGCCTCGTGGCTGCAGAGTCAATAGGCGAGCCCGGAACGCAAATGTCTCTGGATTATAACGAGAAGGTCTTTGTTAAAAGTAAAAAAGGAGTTAAATCTTTCTGCATCGGAGAGTTTATTGACGGCATTTTCGCAAATTATGGATGGAAGCGGCTTGAGAATGCTGAGCGTACTGAAGTATTTGAGCTGCCAGAGAACGCTGATTTTCATGTTGCAAGCTTGCGGCACAATGAGAAATTGTCGTGGCAGCGCGTCACCGCTGTTAGCAGGCATGAAGCTCCTTCAAAGCTGCTTAAGATTGTCACCCGCTCAGGCCGCGCAGTCACAGCAACCCCTTACCACTCCTTTGTCATACGCCAGGATAACAGGATAGTGCCTGTTCCAGGCAGCAGGCTCAAGGCGGGGGACAGGATACCTTCCATAAAAAGGCTTGATACAGATGCCTGCTCTGTCCTGCCCATGGAAAACATCCTGCCGAAGCAGGAGTATGTTTATACAAGCGAATTAAGAAAGGCAGTGAAGGATAACAGCCGGCTGCACAGGTCTGCAGTTGTTCCGCTTGGCTATGAACAGGTGCACAATTATTCCAGAAGTCCGCTTTTGCTTCAGCAGGATGCCGTACACATTGTCCAGCGCCACGGCTCTGCGCGGCTGCCTGAGCTCCTGCCTATGGATTCGTCTTTCGGTTTTTTTGTTGGCGCTTATCTTGCTGAAGGAGCCCACACCGCTAATTACATCTCCATTGCAAACGTTTCTGACATCTACCTCTCTAATGCCATGGCTTTTGCCAAAAAGTACGGAATTGGCTGCAAGGTAATAAGCGGCATCGGCGAATACGGCAGGAGCGTCACGCTTAATATTCACTCCACCCTGCTTGCGGACTTTCTGGAAAAAACTTGCGGCAAAAAATCAGCCGGCAAGAGGCTGCCTTGCTTCGCTTACAGCGCTCCTGAAGAGTTTGTAAGCAAGCTTCTCCAGGCTTACTTTGATGGAGACGGCAACGTTAGCGTGACAAGAAACGTGATACGGGCAAGTTCAAATTCAAGGGAGCTTATAGACGGCATTGCATTGCTGCTTTCCCGCTTCGGCATATTTGCTGTAAAGAGCCGTGATGGGAAAGGGCAGAGCTTGCTTTCAATTTCATACCGTTATGCTAAGGATTTCAGCGAAAATATCAGCTTTTCAATTCCGTCAAAAAGAGACGCATTGGCAAAGCTTGTTGAAAATCTGGACAGCGCCGGCATAAGCTACGATATCGTTGACATGGTTCCAGGCTATGGCGAGTTGTTTTCCCGTCTTGGCGAAAAGCTTGCCCTTCCTTCCCGTTTCGTAACCAAGCTTACAAGGAAACAGAAAGTCGGCAGGGCTGCCCTTCGCGAATATTCGGGCAAATTTGCCTCACTGGCGGCAGAGAAGGGAGTTGACATAAGCCATGAACTCAGCATAATCCGGCAGTCGCTTGATTCAGATGTTGTGTGGGATGAAATCGTAAGCTTGGAATATGTTCCCCCCTCATCGCCTTTTGTTTACGACTTTTCAGTTGGCGGAACAGAGACTTTTGCCACTTTTGACGGCATAGTTACGCACAACACCCTCAATACATTCCACTTCGCAGGTGTTGCTGAGATGAACATTACAATGGGGCTTCCCCGCATAATTGAGGTTCTTGACGGAAGGAAGAACCTTGCAACTCCCATGATGGACATTTACCTTAACAAGCCATACTCGCAGGGGCAGGACATAAAGAAGATTGCGCTTTCAATAAAGGAAACAACCCTTCAGGATGTTGCCAGCGAGATTTCAATCAACCTTGCCGATTCAAGGATAGAGGTTGTTGTCGACAAGGCAAAGCTTTCTGAGATTGGAATGGCCGAGGAAGGGCTGCATTCCGCCCTGAAGAGCGAATTGAAGGGGCTGACTATTGACTTGAGGAAAGATTTCGTATCATTCAAGGCAAAGAACAAGGATGTTGAAGTTAATGAAGTGTTCAAGCTGAAGGAAAAGATAAAATCGGCAGTCATAAAGGGAATCAAGGGAATATCGCAGGTGCTGCCTGTCAAGCGCAACAATGAGTTCATAATAATAACCGCGGGCTCAAACCTCAAGAAGGTTCTCGCGCTTCCATTTGTTGACGAAACGCGAACTGCTTGCAATGACATTTTTGAGATAGAGTCTGTCCTGGGAATTGAGGCTGCCCGGCAGGCAATCATAAGCGAGGTTTACAAGGTCATAGAAAACCAGGGGCTGAATGTCGACATCAGGCATTTGATGCTTGTTGCGGACACCATGTGCTCATCCGGAAAGATTCAGGGCATCACAAGGTATGGCACGGTAAAGGAAAAGGCGAGCGTTCTTGCGCGAGCGTCGTTTGAAACGCCAATAAAGCACCTGATTGAGGCAAGCCTTTACGGCGAGACAGACTACCTGAAATCAGTGGTTGAGAATGTCATGCTGAACCAGCCTGTGCCTGTCGGGACAGGAATGCTTCATCTTGTGACAAAGCCTGAGGAGAAGAAAGCAAAATGAGCATTGACGAAATCAAGAACAGCCTGAAAAGCAAGCGCCTTGTTCTTGGCGCCAGCGTTGCTGTCAAAAGCCTGAAGCGCGGCAGCCTTGCAAAGGTTTTCCTTTCAAGCAATTGCCCTGAAAGCCTTAAGAAGGACGTTGCCTATTACTGCGGCATAAGCGACTGCCCTGTTGAGACGCTTGACGTTCCAAATGACGAGCTTGGCGTTGTCTGCAAGAAGCTTTTCCCTGTTTCCATTGTAGGCATTCTCAAGCAGTGAGCGCCATGAAGATTAAATACGATGCCCAGCTGATGAAGCTTATGTCTTTCTTCGAGTCAGCAACCCGCGCAAGGCTCAGGGACTGCCTTATTGACAGCAATGGCGTTCTCACATTTGTAGTTGCGGACAAAATCGGGCTTGCCATAGGCAAAAACGGCTCAACCGCAAAAAAGCTTGAGGCAACGCTGAAGCGCAAAATAAAGATAGTTGCTTTCTCAGAGAACCTCGAGGAGTTCCTTCGCAACCTTCTTATGCCGCTAAAATTCAGAAGTGTTGAGCTTGCCGAAGACAAAACCCTGACAATAACTCCTGAGCCTGAAAGCCGCGGCTACATCATAGGACGGGCTGCCTCCAGCCTGAGAAACTACGAGTCAATCCTTAAGAGGTACTTTGACATAAAAGAACTGAGGGTTGCGTGACTAAGCTTGCAGCTTCATCTCAAGCTGCCGCCCCTTCTCAACCCTTTCGCGTGCCTTGTCGTATAATTCCATAAAGTTCCTATAAGAGCTTTCAAGACAACTTAAGTGGCTTACTACTGAGCTTTTGGGCTTCCATGAATTATCTGTCCAAAGTTCTCCCTTAGGCAACTCTAATGGCTTTCTAATATTTTCAGGCATCTCTTTAAGCCTTGCTGTTGCAGTAATTCCGCGCTCTATGCCTTCCCCGCTTATGCGCATGCATTCCACAGTTACTGTTCGCCCTGACTTCCTGTAATCTGTCAATACGCAAACTGCATCATCAAATGACATAGACAATTGCGAATGCGAAAATGCCCTGTTAAGACGGTCTAATAAATGCGGGTCGGTTTTTTCTAATGTCCTGCATACCATTCCAGCCTCAACAGTTCTTTCGCGCAGATATCGGGTTATAGCGCTTTCCTCTAAAAGGCCTGCATAGCGCATTATAACAAAGATGCTTTTTGACCTTTCAGCAGAGTCATTTGAATAATAACTGTAGGGTGGGCAGAATTAAATAGGTAGTTTGCATAAAGAATCACTGCAAACGAGG
>CAZBPE010000037.1:1114-10525 GCA_964493685.1 uncultured Methanosarcinales archaeon | reverse complement strand
TGCTAAATAGCAGATTGCAGGTAGAATTTACGAAAATTTATGCAATCTGCTATAACTCACAGCTTTAACTCCAATTTCCCGCCGTAAGAAATTTTCCTGATGCCGTGCGTCTGCTTAAAGTCTTTTTCAATTGACTTGAACTGCTCGGGAACTGTCGCCTCTGCAACCTCAGCCTTCAGCGACAAGCCCTTGTCCTTCTTTGCCTTCCAAATCTCGCTGTTAAGACTGATTAGCTCCTGAGCGTCAATCTTGGTTTTAGTTGCTTTTTCTGCTTTTGGGAAATCCTCAAAGTGAACATCTTTGCCTGTCAATTCCTTGTAAACTTTGTAGGTTATCATTGGCGTTATCGGCGCAAGCAGCTTAAGCAGCGTGTAAAGGCACTTGTATAGCGTGCTTGCAGCTGCCTCCTGCTCTTCCCTCGCGAACGCGCCGCTTTCATTGTAAGCCCTGTTCTTCACAAGCTCAAGATAATGCGATGCAAACGTTTCCCAGATGAAATGCCTTATCAGTGTTGCCGGAGTATGAAAATCATATTTCTCGTAGCCGTCATTGCACGCCCCGACAAGCGCGTTAAGCTCCGAAAGAATCCAGCTGTCAAGCTCAGCCGGCTTTCCAGATTTTGGCTCAGGGAACATTGAAATGAACTTTGCAACGTTCCACAGCTTTATTATGGTCTTCCCCGCGCCGTCAATCCTCTCCGGCGAGCAGCGGAAGTCGCTGGCTGTTATGCTGCCCTCAACAGCAGCCCAAAGGCGGAACGGCTCAGCGCCGAACTGGTCAAGGATTTTCTGCGGATCTATGACATTGCCCTTGCGCTTGCTCATCTTCTTGCCGTGCTCGTCAACAATATAATGATTAATCCACACATCCCTGAAAACGCTTTTTTCTGAGAGAAGATATCCCTTGAGAAGGGTGTAGTAAAGCCACGTCCTGACAATGTCCTTGCCCTGCGGGCGCAGCGTGCAGGGAAAGCTCCGCTTGAAGAAAGCGTCATCGCGCCTGCACTTCAGCACGTAAAGCGGGCTGTTAGCGCTGTCAAACCACGTGTCAAGAACTCGTTCCTCCCCCATGAATTCAGCGCCGCCGCACTTACACTTCTTTACAGGCGGCTGCTCCTTCCACGGCTGGTAATACTTCCCTTTCTCCGGAACAATAGCTGCGCTGCACTTTTTGCAGTACCAAAGCGGTATTTCGGTTGCGTAGTATCTCCTTCTTGAGATTGGCCAGTCCATTGAGACAGAATTAATCCAGTCAACCAGCATCTGCCTGCTTGACTCAGCAAAGAAATTCAGCTTGGAGGCAATCTTCAGCATTTCATCCTTGAACTCAACCTGCTTAAGGTAGAATTCCTTCATAGCAATGAATTCTATCTCATCACCGCTTCTTTCGCATGTTGGAACGTTATGATTGAACGGAACCTGCTTTTCCAGAAAGCCCTTTTCCTTGAGAACGGAAATTATTTCCTGCCTAGCCTTTTTTGTCGGCATGCCTTTCAGCGTGCCTGCTATTTCAAGCATCAGGCCGTCTTGCCCTACAGACTGCACTGGCTTTATGTTGCGCTTTCTCAGGAAGCGGACAGCGTCCTGGTCGCCGGCAGATGCGCTCATAAAAACAAGCCCCGAGCCAAATTCAGGGTCCGCCTCCTCATCATCGACGATAGGCACCTCTCTGTTAAAGATAGGGACAATTGCAGTCTTTCCTTTGAGATTTGAGAATCTCTTGTCGCTTGGATTATAAATTACCAATGCAGCGGTGCAAAGAAGCTCGGGCCTTGTGGTCGCTATAGTAACATCCTTTCCGGTTTCCTTAACCCTGAACCTGACAAAATTAAGCGAGGAACCTGTTTCCACCCGTTCAACCTCTGAGTCAGCGATTGTCGTCTTGCATCCCGGGCAGTAGTTGTTCAGCCTTTCATCCTCATAAATCAGTTTCCTGTTCCACAAGTCAATGAACGTTTCCTGCGTTAGGGCGCGGTAGTCGGGACTGTCGGTTTCGTAAACCTCGCCTATGCCTGTCCCGAGCTTCCACGAGTTGAAGCCGATGCCAAGGCGCAGGAAAGAATTAAGAGATTTCATTCCTGCCTCGTCAAGCACCTGCTTGCACTTGCCAAGGAAATCCTCGCGCGGCATTTTATTGAACTTGATGCCGAACTTCTTCTCGGCAGCCATTTCAATGGGCAGCCCGTTCTTGTCCAAACCGAGGGGAAAGAGGACATTAAAGCCCTTCATCCTTCGGTAGCGGGCAAACATGTCCATAAGCGCGTAGGTTGTGGCGTGCCCTATGTGTATCGGAGTGTTAAGATAAGGCGGCGGTGTGTCAATGGAATAGACTTGCTTTTTGCTTTTAGCGTCAAAGCGGTAAGGTTCCTTATCCTTCCATTCAGAATAAACCGCCTCTTCAGACTCCCTTGACCAGCGCTTTTCCTTAAGCCTTGGCTCCATGAACTTTTGGATTCTGATGGCTTATTTAAATCTTTACTTGGACGAACCGCCCAAAAGTAATGACCAAACCAGTATACAAAAACGTAACATTTATATACTGGTCTTGTTATGATACCTATTTGAGATGGCGGCTCCCTGAGAAACACCTTTTTCTCTCCCCAAACCCCCAACTCACGCAAGGGAGCCTTCATTTTTACCTCTCAAAGATGTTTCTTCAGCGCAGCAAGCCTTGGCAGCACCAAGTCCGGCTTTGCAGCAAGCAGCTTTTTCCTCGAGTTAACGCCGCGGAGGTAAGCCGCTGTAATGACTTTGCATTTTCTGCCTTCCTCAATGTCATTAATCATGTCGCCGACAAAGATGACCTCTTTTGGCTTGAACTTGTAGCGCTCTAGGAAGCCGTTGACATGGCCGGCTTTGGCGTGGCAACCACCCCTTACAAAATCAAGCAGATGGCCGATGCGGTGACTTTTCACCTCGCTTAACAAAGTTGCAGATGGGTAGCTGCTCACAATACCAATTCTTATTCCGCGGCTATTCAGGAACCTCAGAAGCGGGATGGCATCATTAAACAGCTTTTCCCTGATTTTTTCACGCTTCAAATAATAGCAGAACCATTTGTGGATAATTGCTTTTTTAACGTGGCAGCCCAAGTCGCCGCGGTAAAACGGATACCAAGGATTCCTCACCTTCGCCCTGAACTCTGAAACTGAGCGAAGAGGCTTTCCGCCAACCCTCCTTGCTGTTTTCATCGTAACGGCAAAGACCCTTCGCGTGTCATCAGACAAAGTCCCGTTCCAGTCAAAAATTACACCTTTTATCATAAAATCGATTCTTCTGACAACCTTTTTAAACTTTTACCATTGGCATAGCCAATAAGGGCCCGTTGTCTAGCGGCTATGATGTCTCCTTCACAGGGAGAAGGTCGGGAGTTCAAATCTCCCCGGGCCCATGCTTTCACTATTAATGCGCATTTTCAGGAAACTTTTTATTCTCCTCTCTTATTTTTGGAGCTTAGAATGAGTCGCTACAAAATTTCAGGCATATTCTTCCAGTCAATCTCGGGATTGGGAACCCCATTCTTCTACATCCCTGTTATAGCTTACCTTCGGCTGACTGGCTCTCCACTCGCGATAATGCTTGCCATCGCAGTTATCGTAATTGAAGCTGTTGGAGCAGCAATAAAGCTCCGGTTCCCCACAAACAGGCCAATTCCCATGCCGCGAAAGACCATTTACCAGAAATATGACGCTGGCAGCTTTCCAAGCATTCACACGGCAAGGGTTACAGCTACAATGGTTTTTATTGGCGCAGCGCACCTCAAAGCTTTTGTTGTAGTAGCTGGCGCCTTGCTTTCCCTTTTTGTTGGCTACTCCAGAATTTACCTGAAAAAGCACAGGCTTGCCGACGTGGCTGGAGGGCTTTTTCTTGGCTTGCTTGTCAGCTCAGGAGTATTATGGGTGATGCGTTAGCATGAAGCTGATTGAATACTTAAGGCTGATAAAGTTTTACGCCCACTGGTCGTTTTTCATAATCATAGTTGCCGCTTTACTCTTTTCTGACGGCGTTTCACAAGCCTTGCTGAAGTCATTGGTTACGCTTTACTTTTCATTTAATGTGTTCCTGTACGGCGGCATATACACGATAAACGGCATTGCCGACATGAAATCTGACGCAGAAACCCCTTTAAAGAGAAAACGGCCGCTGCCTTCAGGAAAAATAAGCTCCAGCTCCGCCAAGTTTTTCGCCGTGGTTTTAATTTCGCTCGGATTATTCACCGGATTTTCACTGTTCAACATCTCCGTATTTTACCTATACGTAATTTTCATATCTTTAAACCTGTTCTACACTTTCATCGCCAAGCGCATACCTTACCTCGACATCCTTGGGAACGCCGCGCCACACCCTTTAAGGATTATCCTGGCGTTTTTTGTTGTTGGCAACAAAGACATCCCCTACCTGATGGTTGCCGCCTATTTCTTCCTTTCAGTAGCATTAACCTGCATCAAACGGCTGACTGAAAAAGAAACGATAGGCTGGAAAGCGCGCAGCGTTCTTAAGCATTACACCAAGCGCAGCCTCATGCTTTTTTCGCTTTCATCATTCGCGGCGATTATAGCCCTTTTTGCAATGGACCAATTCAGGCACGGCATTTTCTACCTCGGATTCATTTCATCCTATTTAGCTCTCCTTTTGTCCGCTGCCTTTTTCAAACGGGCAAGAGCCTTTTTTTGCGCTTAGCCTATTTAATGATGAACATAATTTACATTTTATGGCTAAAACGCCCTGAAGCTGACGAAATATAGAGAAATGCGCTGATTGGTGTAAAAAATATGCGCATTTCTAATACAACCAATTGCCTAAATGTTCAGCGAATCATCGCAATTGGTTATAGAGAACTTTGAATAACCATTATTTTCATTCTGATTCAAAGTTCTCTTAGAGGATTTTGATGCAAATATGAAAGATATTCAAAATCCTCTATACTTCAGAAGTCAGGAAGAAACCGATGAGCCTTTTCTTAGCAGTTTCCTGTAAATCCTGATGTGATTCTTAAGGCATTTCTCAACAGAAAAGTCCTGCACAAGGCGCCTTGAAGCTGCGCCCATGCACCTTAAATCAGCCTTTTTGCCCATCATCTTCTCCATTGCTCCGGCAAATTCAACAATCCTGTTAGGCTTCACAAGGAACCCGTTAACCATGTTCCTCACAAGGTCTTTCGAGCCCTGGGCGTCAACAGCGACGACAGGTAAGCCGGCTGCCATTGCTTCTGCTGTCACATAGCCGAAAGTTTCCGAATCGCTTGCGTTGGCAAAGAAATCATGCGTGTCAAAATATCCCTGCAGCTTGCTTCTTTCAACAGTCCCTTCAAATGAGACGCTGCCCTGCAAACCCAGATTAAGCGCCAACTCAGCTAAAGACCTCCTTGCCGGGCCGTCTCCAACCAGAGTAAGCTTGGCATTCGGATATTTTTTTATCAGCAGGGAGAATGCCCTGATTAGAACATCAAGGTTCTTCTCGTAGCCTAGCCTGCATACGCTGAGTATCCTGCCTGTGCGGGCATAGCTTTTCTTAACCCTGAAATTTTTCACATCAACTCCATACGGGAGGGGTATGCACGAAATTCCGTAGGACGACACTTTTTTAGCCGAGAGCCTTGAAGGCGCAGTGACCAAATCGCACTGGTTATATCCTATTCTCAGTGTATGCCACAACAAAGGCTTTTTTATGTTGGCTTTTCTCAGAAGCCCGTTTAGCCTTGAATTGCCAAGACTTGCCAGCACGCCCCTCTTCACCAATCTAAAAAGTCTTGTTCCAAAAGGAATCTTAATCTTTCCAAGCATACTGAAAAAGGAAATGTAGTTTTCATACCTGTCCCAGAAGCCGTGAACCGTGGCTACCACTGGTATCTTTCTGCTTTTTGCAATTACCAGCGCCGTTATGCTCAGCGGCCCAGGAGGCGAATGGATGTGGATAACATCCGGGTTCAGGAGAATCATGCTTCTTCTGAGCTTTAAGGGATTTGGAATGCACGCGTATATTCCTTTGTATGTTGGCAGCCCAACTGCCGGCAGCCCCACAACCTTCACGTTTTCTTCGCCGCCAAAAGGGCTGACAGCCTTTTTGTGGGTGTAAATTGTAACGCGATGCCCGCTTTCGGAAAGCGCCTTTGAAATAATCTTAAGATAGGTTGCTATGCCATTCACGTCAGGGCAAAACGTGTCTGTAATAAACGCAATGTTCAGCTTTTCCTTAGTCATTTTTTAGCCTCTTGAAATGTCAGAAGCGCTGATGCGCAATCTGCTTATAGCAACGGAGCTTAATAATCGTATGTCGATAGTAAGCTCCGTTGCATATAGGAGAGGAAGATATTATTGCGAAAATTAAGTTCCTCTCTTATACTTCAACGAGCAGTTAGCATACAGCGCTTCTGAGCATGCTCAAAACAATATGCCACTGGCTTTAGCCAATGTTGTTTTTGACAACCTGTGCAGCTTCTTTTTTTAAATCTTCTTCAACTGAAATATGGGATTATAACGCGAACCTACAAAGAAACCAAAATTCAACTTTTTCGGCATTGATACGCATCTTAATCCTGCTTCCTTGAAGTATAAGTTCCACTCTTCAAGCGAAGGATAATTGAAAACGCACCTGATTCCAAAACGAAAATTTCCCAACAAGTCAAAAAATGAGATTAGCATGAATGATGGCCAGCCATATCTCCTGTGATCTTTTATGACAACGTATTTCTTTGAAACGCGCCCCATATCCTTAAGAAGCCCTTTAATGTCTTTGGTGTGATGCAAAACATTAACCGCTATTACCGTTTCAAAGCTGTTGTCCGGGTAAGGTATTCTCTTCCCGTCATATATCACTCTTTGGATTCTTGCTTTTCTGATTGACTGAATATCAATGCCAGTGACTTTTAAGGCGGGGTTCTGCTCCATAATCAATTCCGCTATCCTCCCATCATCGCACCCGACATCCAGTACCTTTCCACGCCTATTGCAAAATGATGCCATGTAAGTTGCCATCCTTTTCTCGTATATGGGAGCGACAAACCTCGTATAAACCAGATAAAAGGGAAACGACAAAATAAGCCTTACCTTTTTACTGATATTCTTATTCATTCTTTATCCTCTTGAATGACTTTGGCAGCTGCTTTGCAGGAGCTGTGTTGACAACATCATTTTCACTAAGCCACGCCCTTCTTGCTGTTGAAATTCCCAGATTCATATAGCCCAACCCTGAAGTGCTGTGCGCGTCAGTGTCAATGACGAATTTGCAGCCAAGCCTCTTCGCTTCCATAACGTGAACGTCGCTGAGATCTGAGCGCTCCGGATGCGCGTTTACCTCAAGGAACACCTTTTTCTCGGAAGCCTTTTCAAAGATTTTCCCAAAGTCTGCATTGTAAGGCTCGCGCTTCCCCATGCGCCTTCCGGAAGGATGACCGAGTATGTCAACGCAAGGATTCTCCAGCGCAGCCAATATGCGGGAAGTTATTTCCTCATTAGGCGACGTGAATCTTGAGTGAACAGAAGCGACAACAATGTCAAACTTCCTCAGAAGCGCATCGCTGTAATCAAGGCTGCCGTCAGGCATTATGTCAACCTCAGAGCCGGCTAAAACGCGTATGCCCTTGTTCTTTTTGGCGACTTCCCTTATCCTTTTTATGTGCTCAAGCATCTTCTCCTCGCTTAAGCCGTGAGCAATCCTCTCGCTTTTTGAATGGTCTGTTATTGCAATGTACTCGTAGCCGAGCTTTTTTGCAGCGGCAACTATTTCCTCAACAGAGCCAGAGCCGTCGCTGTGCTTCGTATGCGCATGGAAATCCCCTTTAATGCTTCCGTAACCAATTAGTTTCGGGAGCTGATGCTTTAGCGCTGCCTCAATCTCGCCCCGGTTCTCCCTAAGCTCAGGCTCTATGAAAGGCATCCCCAAAGACCTGTAAACTTCAGATTCAGCCCTTCCTGCAATTTTCCTGCTGCCGCGAAAAACGCCATACTCATTAACCTTCAGCCCTTTCCTGGCTGCAATCCCCCTGAGAACCACGTTGTGCTCCTTGCTGCCTGTAAAATACTGCAATGCCGCGCCATAGCTTTCCGGCTTCACAACGCGCAGGTCAACCTGCAAGCCGCCTTTCAGGATGACGCTGGATTTTGTATCGCCCTTTGCAAGAATCCTTGCAACGTCCGGCATCCCTGTGAAGAACTTCATCACCTTTGCAGCGTCTTTTGAAGTTGCAAGAATGTCAATGTCTCCAATTGTTTCCTTCATCCTTCTGAGAGAGCCTGCGATGCTGGCATCATTGACGAACTTCAGCGATTTAAGCCTTGACTCCATTTCCAGAGCCGCCGGCAGGGCATAGCCGAGAAGCATCCTCTCCCTGCCTTTCTTAACAATTTCAATGCCCCTCGCAATGTCCTCCTCGCTCTTATGCCCGAAAGTTGCAAGTCTGCTTATCCTGCGCTTCCTGACAGCATCCTCAAGCTGCTTAAGCGTTGAGATTCCAAGCTTTTCGTGCAGAAGCCTTATCCTTTTAGGGCCGAGCCCTGGAACATCCATCAGCTCCGATATGTGCCTCGGAAACTTCTTCTTTAGCTCTTCGTAGTAGCCGAGCTTTCCTTTTGCCAAAAGCTCTGCAATCTTCTTCGCAATGCTCTCGCCAACGCCAGGAAGCTTCCTCAGCCCGTCCTCGCCGGATTTCCTGAAAATATCGCCGACATCTTCAGGGCTTTCCTCAACTGAGCGGGCTGCCTTCCTGTATGCGGCAGGCTTGAAATCAACATTCTGCATCTCAAGCATGTCAGCTATTTCATACAGGACAGAAGCGACTTCAGAGTTCTTCATAATCAAAGCATGATGACTCTGCCGTATTTAAAACATTTGGAAGAAGCTACAATCATTCTCAGGGTGCTTTAGCGCGCCATCAAAACCTATTTATATCAACGTGAATGACGGCTGGGCATGGGCGACAGGCAGGCAAAGGAAGACTTCAGGAAAAAGGCAGGAAAGGAGCCCGACAAGTATTACGCCACTTCTGTCCTGAAGGAAGAGGGCTTCTCAAGGAAAAGCTGCGGCAACTGCAAAAGATTCTTCTGGACTGTAACTGAAAGCAGCGTTTGCGGAGACCCCGCGTGCAGCGGAGGCTTCAGGTTTGTCGGCGAAAGCCCTGCAAAGGAGAAGCTTGACTACATCGAAGCCTGGAAAAAATTCTCGCTGCATTTCAAAAAGCTCGGATACGAGCCGATAAAGCGCTACCCTGTAGCTGCAAGATGGCGCGATGACACTGATTTTGTGCAGGCAAGCATATACGACTTCCAGCCTTACGTTGTTTCAGGAGAGGTTGAGCCTCCGGCAAACCCCCTCGTTGTCCCTCAGTTCTGCCTTAGATTCAACGACATTGACAACGTCGGAATCACAGGCGCGCATTACACCGGCTTTGTGATGATAGGGCAGCACGCATTCGTTC